>DOZP01000085.1:543-22817 GCA_003517945.1 Porphyromonadaceae bacterium
TTGGCAAGCGTTTTCACCGGAGAGGCGGGAGAGGCGCCCGTATTCGTATCGTTTCCCGTATAATCATTGACATAGACGCCATTCGGGTTGTATAATACCAAATTACGGTCGCCCGCTCCTTTATTCGCATAAGCGGCAAGAAGGTAACCGTCTTTGGGTTCAAGCGTGAATTTACTTTCATACAACCCCAGATCAATGGAAGGGGTTGATCGCACTAATGCCGTATAGGGAGCGTTGTTGGCTATTCTTAATGTATAATCCTGCGTCACGGTAGGGCTGGTTATCATGATATAATAACTTTCCAATGCAGTGGTATTAAAATAAATAATGCCGCCATGGATATTTACATTTTCACCATCCAACCGGAGGGTATACGAAGAGTAAACAGTCCCGTTCGTCGTGTTGGAAGAGGTTATATCCGCTTTATTTAATGTTATTCCGGAACTACTGGTGTTATATACGCCTGTAGTGAGCCCGGCATTAATCGTACCTCCGTTTATGGTCATATTTCCTGAGGAGGCGCTGACCACGGTATAGCCTGTTGATGTCCGTTCGTTTGTTATATGACAATCATTGATCGTCATGGTTCCGTAATAATTATAAACAACGTCCGTTCCCCGGGTCGTTATCGTACAGTCATGAATGGTTGCGGTACCACTATAATTATAAATAAAATAACTACCGCTGCCGTGTATAAAGGTTCCGCCATAGATCGTCAAAGTACCATTATTTTTGTATATGCCGGATCCGTTGGCATTAATGGTTCCGTCATAGATCGTTATATTGGAAGATGAAGAGCTATAAATGCAATAACTGCTGCCGTTATTCGCGATTGTCCCTCCGTTCATTGTCAAATGGCTAGATACAACGCTATATATACAATATCCGGATCCGGTAGAAGTTTTTATTATACTTGCACCTTCATTTATGGTCGTAGTTCCGTATGAATTCGTATAAATTATATTGCTGGTATTAGCTGATGTAAGGGTGGCTCCGTCATTAAGAATCAGCGTTCCGGAAGACTCGCTGTACAGCGCCGTTCCGGCAGTAGAAGTGTTATCTATTGTCGCATCGTTGATCGTTAATTGATAACCGGTGTAGACAAACAGATAGTCTGTCATCGTGGCAGAGCGGTCGGAATCGCCGGTGAAACGTTTGAATTTGATACCGTTATCAAGAGTCTGATTTTCCGTCAATGTGACACGCGTAAGAATATGTACGGCTATATCCGGTACTACAGGACTCCGATCATCCCAGATTGACATCGCTCTCGCCAATGTTTTCACCGGACGGTTGCTTTTCGCGCCGCTGTAGGCATCGTTTCCGCTCAACGGGTCTAAGTATATGCCTGTTACCGGACGCTCATACAGGCGGATGACCGTTCCGTCCAGGTCCAGTTCGTAGGAGACGCCGGCTGTCGAAACAGGCGCCATTAATGTAAAATATTGTAAGGGATTACTCACACTACCGGCATTCACGATGGCGCGACCTTCGTCTGTGGCATTCTGATAAGTGGTCAGGATCGGAAAGTTCACCCCGGCCGAAGGAGGCGCCGTCAGGTTGATCGGATTTGCCCTGCCATCCATAGCGATCACTCCATCCGCCATACCGACACTGCTGCCGATTGTGAGTGTACCGCCACTGTTGATGGTAATCAAAGCATGGGCTGATCCGCTACCTTTTAACGTTATATTTGAAAAAGTGCCGGTCGCACCGTCCGCAATGGCAAACAATCCGCCCGTATATCCCGGATTCTGAGACACGGTAATATTCACAGCGCCATACTGGTTTCCGTCTATTACAGTAACGCCGGAAGTGACCGGCACGGCTCCCCATGCCAGGTAAATTGTGGCGTTATCGGCAGCCAATTGCAACGCTTTGTCCCATGATTGTACCGGATAGGTGAGTGTGCCCGCGTTTGTATCATTTCCCCCGACGGGATTGAGGTAGACTGAAGTCATCGTTCCTATTGCTTCTGTCGTCTGGATGAATCCCCATATTATTGCAATTACATGCAATATTTTTTTCAGTATCATGTTTTTTGTAAATTTCGATTTTAATCTGCGTATAACCTAACTAATGGGATTTTACATTGATCCCGGTAATCCGAAATCATCTTTTACACAACGTACGCTTGCGCCATTCCCCCGGAAGGCTTCCTGATAACTGTAAAATGAAGAGGGGGTAAAATAAAACGCCCAGCCATACGTTCCGTTATATGTATTTGTCCAGTATGTTCCTCCCGCACCCGAACCTGTAAGTATACCATTACTATTTCCTTCCCTCAATCCGGATGCCGGTAAAAATAAAGATGCATTGGTTACGGGGTTATAAATTAACCGTCCGGCATAAGCAATCCCGGAATTTCTTGTGTCGCCCAAGTTGGAAGAGTTAAAACTTACAGTTGTCGAATCAACCCCGTTCGGCGATGATACAACCGCTAAACGATCAAAAAAACCGTCAGCGTAAAATCCCCATACGGAGTTATCAAGCGCTATATCCGAAGGATGGGCCGGGCCATACGTATCACTGTTGGGAGTTGCATACCACGATTGCCGGATTTCGGAAGTAACAGGGCTTTGCAGGGAATCGTTCGGATGACGATAGCCCGGCGGACAAGGTTCTATCGCCCTGCGCCACGCCCCGTTCGATGTATTATCCCAACCGGCAATGGCGCTGACCGTATTGACGGGATGAAAGGCTTTATGTATTGTTTCGCCCCCCAGATTCCACTGGAAGAAATATCCCCCCTGAGACGGATAATCCGTAAATTTATTGTTGTCAAATACAACTTCTCCATATAGCATATCGGTATGCATCGTTACATTATTCCCTCCCGTTCCCCGTTGCGGATCACTGAGATTATAAGGAGAAAACTTCATGGCATAGGAACGTGATCGGTTGCCATCCGACGGGTTAGTGTCCGCAGGACGCATTATATAATCGGCTTCTTCTCCCTGGCGCACATAGATCGTTTTTATCCCGTCGTCCGTTGTTACCTTAATAACTCCGTAACGTGGAGGCGCCCCGATATACGCCAGCGTACTCTTCATACCTACGCGAAAATAGACGATACCATTTCCCGATACGGATGTAGCCGTACTGTTTACAGGATAATTGGCGTCAAACCCGGTATCATTTCCCAATGCGGCGGAAGCGGTTCCCCAATTGGCATCACTCGTTGCGGCTCCGTCCAAAACGATAAAATCACTACCCTGTGTAACGGTTGCCGTCCATTCTCCCCTATTACGCATCTTTATGATACGCTCGCCTTTCTGGTTCCAGCGGTGAAAAGTACCGATCCAATCGCCAAAAACCCCCTTAGGCACTTTGTAATCCAGCACGACTGCTTTTACAATGTTTTGGGATGTAACATACAACGTATCTTTAAAATCATAATCGGGAGCTCCGTCGCCGGTCCAGGACAATTTGATTTCACCCGTCATACCCTGAATATCAGATACAGACATATCTATGTTGTGAGCCGGATCTATTTTGCTCCAATCCAATGTAACGGAAGTATTATCCGTACGGTAACCGACTACTGCGGGATCGTCTTTTGTATTAACAGGCAACATATTTACTTCGAATTTATCCAGATAAAGGGATACCCCGTTTATATTTCCATCTACCGGTACATCATTCCAGGGCTGTATGTCTATCGATACAAACGGTTCAAGCGTCTGGCCCGCCACCCTTACATCAAGCGTGTAAATATAATTGCGTTTCAAACGGTAGCTTCCTTCGGTAAATAGTTGATACGTATATTCTTCCGTTTTTACAGGCATTGAGGGAACCTGTGTCGGAAGTGTTATCTTTATCTGGGTTTTATTCGTATTCGTATAACCGGCATCATTCAGATAATTCTCATTCAGGTACATGGAGTCAATCTGTCCTCCCGTAAATGTCCCGATAGGCGACTCCGGACGCAAGGTCGCTCCTGTCCGCGGGGAATAATTGATATAAGTCAGACCGGAAGGGGTTGCTATCGGAGGAGGCATCATCAATTGCGTCCGGTCAGGGATTTGCTGGGCCTCAATTTTTATATCGCTATAGAGTATGATTAAATCTGACGGTATAATGGAAGGATGCCTGCTGACCCTCACCCGCAACTTGGCTACATTGCGGATGACATGTATCACTCCGTTGTATGATCCCCCGCTATAAGTCAATGTTCCCGAACCGGACATCATAAAACAGCTATCGGGCTTCGTCCGATCCGGCAATGAGATCTCCTTCGTTATCGGAACAACCGCCATCCGGTTGGCATATACCTCTGCGGTAACCGTCCCGTCGCCGGATAAACTCTCGGTCTCGAAAGCAATCCTGACAACTGAATCATTGGACCCCCCTGCTACTTCCAGGGAGCTATCGTAGAACTTTCTCAACTCTTTAAAGACTCCGCCCTGAAATAAGTTCACATACAATGTATCAATATGGTTCTCATCGATCGTGCCATCTACGCCGGCGTAGGCGGAGGCGCTTCTTTTAGGTATATTTATCGATAAATTTATATTTTTAGCTCCTGCCGGATTATCATTATGATCGTCATCAACGATACTGTTTGTTTCACAAGATATCATAAAAACTCCCATTGCTAAAAGCAAAATTTTCTGATACCCAAACATCATTCGCATATGCATACTTATTGTTTATTATTCATTATTACAATTCTATCGTAAAAAAGACACATTCACGACACAAAGATACAACAGTTTCTATCATAAAAAAAAAGGAAATTGATCAAAAAAATGAAAGAAATCGATCAAAATATAAAAGAAAAGTACAAAAACACAACAAACAGTGACAAATCAGGCATCATCACGATCATACTCCTGCCGGCCATTTGATTTCACAACCATACACCTCTTAATCAATTATAAATTTTTCATCTTCGGAAGACCCCATTGGTATTTCACGGCAAGTACACGGATTATAAAAATAGCAGACGACGTCGTTATTTCACAAATTATATCCGAAAAATTCAAATGAAAACATATCCAGTAAACAATACCTCCGAAAACACATGCCAACGCATAAATCTCCTTGCGAAAAACCAACGGTATTTCGTGAATAAAAATATCACGTATAATACCGCCTACAATACCGGTGATCGTACCCATGGCAATAGCTACCCAGAATGGAAAATTCAGATGAATCGATTTTTCAATACCGACTACAACAAATAAGGCAAGGCCAATCGTATCAAATATAAAAAACGGAGTATCAAGCCGCACAAGCTTTTTGCTGAAAATAATGACAATAATCAGTCCGATGACCGAACATATCAAATAGATAGGATTCAACATCCAGAAAGGAGTCACGTCAAGCAACAGATCGCGTACGGTTCCTCCTCCGATGGCAGTCACAAATCCGACCACAAGCGCTCCAAACCAATCAAATTCTTTTGCGGCGGCAAGCCTCACACCACTAATCGCAAAAGCTATCGTACCGACAAATTCTATAATTTTCACGAAAGATACGGTAGATATATATTGAAAAATATCACTCATCGCTTACGCTTTGTTATCAAGATACTCTTTTTTAAATATACTTATCAGCAAAAAGAACATAGACATCAATAAGGGGCCGAAAATAACACCCCAAAACCCGAAGATATTAAGACCGAGTATGACTCCGAAAACAGTTATCAGCGGATGCGTATCGGCCAGTTTTTTCTGTAAAACAAAACGAATCACATTATCCACATTGATCAATATGACAATGCAATAGACGGCAAGGCCTATAGCCGCCACCCAGTTTCCGGTCAGGGCCAGATAAACAACAAGCGGCGCCCAGACAAGTCCTGTTCCCAATATCGGAACAATCGTTGCAAAAGCAGTCACTACGCCAAATAAGAACGGGCTGGGCACACCGGCCGCCCAATAACCGATGATGGCAATTGATCCCTGTATAATGGCAAGCAACGGTATGCCGATTGCATTGGAACGCACCATATTATGAATTTCACCCATCACGGCGTGTTTATTGTTTTCATTAAAAGGCAATAAACTATAGGCATAACTTTCCATCGACTTACGGCTTATCAGCATAAAATACAGTAAAAAAACCATCACCACGGTAGTAATAACGAGGCCACTGACCTGACCGATAATAAACTGAAGGGCTTTTGTGGCATAGCCCGTGGCTGTTTCGATATTACTGATGCTTAACACATCATACCCCGTCTTTTCCTGTATAAGCGCAATAAAATGCTGCACGGTTGTCACCAACTGCGAGATATCTACGTTTATATCCTGTATCCTTCCGATAAGCAACCATACCAGAAAATAGATAGGCACCAGCACACAGGCAAAAACTTCCAACAGAATAAGAATAGCAGCCGTTACATTTTTCATTTTCCGTTTTTCAGTCAGATGCATCATCTGTCCGCGTACAAGAATATACAGTGTAAACGCTCCTAACACCCCATTCACAAACGACCACAATCCACTTATAACCAACCATCCAAAAAAAATGATCAGAACGATAAGGGAATACCTGAAATATTTTTCTTTCATTTAATAATCATCATTAAACAACGTACAAAGATAATCATTTCATATATTCGGCATATGGAAAACAGGAAAAAATCACAATACTTTCAGATGAACGGAAGCGAACGTTATTTTTTGTACATTTGCTCCGATAATTAAAGAAATGTATGGAAGAAAATATCATATTCCCGGCAGAATGGTTTCCTCAAAGCGCAGTTCAGTTGACATGGCCTCATGAACAGACAGACTGGGCTCCGATTCTTGACGAAGTTACGGCATGTTTCGCCGCCATCGCACGGGAGATTATAAAGCGGGAAAAACTGCTGATCGTTTGTAATCAGGAGTCGGAAGTGCGGCGTCAATTGGGAGATGTCGATTATGATCAAATCATTTTCCGTGAAATGCAAACCAACGACACGTGGGCGCGGGATCATGGCGGGATCACTGTTTTTACAAACGGCAAACCGACGGTCTATGATTTTGTATTCAACGGCTGGGGGATGAAGTTTGCCGCCAACTACGACAACCTGATTACACGAACGCTTGCCGGAACCGGCACATTCCGGAAAAAGGTTGAAGTTGTTAATATGCAACCCTTCATACTGGAAGGCGGAAGCCTTGAAACAGACGGAAAGGGAACATTGCTGACAACAGTCGAATGCCTGGCTTCGGTTAACCGGAATGAATACCTGAACAAAGAACAACTGGAATACCACCTGAAAGATTTCTTCGGATTAAACAGGATACTCTGGTTGGAAAACGGATACCTGGCAGGAGATGACACGGATAGTCACATAGATACGCTGGCCCGTTTCTGTGATGAGCGGACCATCGCTTATGTACAATGTACGGACGAATCAGACGAACACTTCACGGAGTTGCAGGCAATGGAAAAAGAACTGAATACATTCCGTACGGCAGACGGCAGTCCTTACCGGTTAATACCGTTGCCAATGGCTGATGAGATTTTCCGGGAAGGAGAACGATTACCCGCCACTTATGCAAATTTTCTCATCATAAATGACGCCGTACTACTCCCTTTCTATAAAAGCGACAAAGACGAAATAGCCAGAGAAGCGCTGCGGAAAGCCTTTCCCGGCAGGGAAATTATCGGCATCGACTGCCGTGCACTCATCAAACAGCATGGGGCGCTGCATTGTGTGACGATGCAATATCCGGAAGGAGTCGTTTAAGCTGTTCTTTTTCTTGCTAAAAAGAACCAAAAAGCAAGACTTCGTCCGCTTCGCTCAAACAGCATAGATTTTTGACGCCTCCGTCACTACTTAACGGCTCACCGTACGAGGTCGGTCAATATACTTTCAAATTTTAATTCTTAATTTATAAACCTCTATGAACCCAACAGATCTTTTTTTGAAATATGTGACTTTCGATACACAATCCGACGAATCGTCTTCCGCCATGCCAAGTACGGAAGGACAACTGATTTTTGCGAAAGAGCTTGTCAAACAATTGCAGGAGATAGGAATGCAGGAGATTTCGCTCGACGAAAACGGATATATCATGGCAACGCTGCCGGCCAACACAGAGGCTGCCGATATTCCGGTTATCGGATTTATCGCCCATCTTGATACAAGTCCCGATATGTCCGGATGCAATGTAAAACCGCGCGTAGTAAATTATCAGGGAGGCGACATCATGCTGAATGAAGAGCAACAGATCGTTTTATCTCCCGATGTGTTTCCCGAAATGAAAGATTATATTGATCAGAACCTGATCGTAACCGACGGAACGACATTGCTCGGAGCCGATAATAAGGCCGGTATTGCAGCCATTATTTCTGCGATGAAACACCTTATTGAACAGGATGAAATAAAGCACGGTAAAATCAGGATCGCGTTCACTCCGGACGAAGAAATCGGGCGTGGAGCCGATAAATTCGATGTAGAAAAATTCGGCTGCAAATGGGCATATACGATCGACGGCGGCGCAATCGGAGAACTGGAATATGAGAACTTCAATGCCGCATCGGCTAAAATTACGATCAAAGGACGCAATATCCATCCGGGATACGCCAAAAACAAAATGCAGAATGCCATTCAACTGGCGGTATATTTTCACAGCCAGCTACCGGAAAACGAATGCCCGGAAAAAACAGAAAAATACGAAGGTTTTTACCACCCGATATCTTTCGGCGGCACAGTTGAAGAAGCGACTATTTTCTATATCATACGCGACCATGACCGCCAATTGTTTGAAGACAAAAAAAAGCGAATGGTCGATATTGCGCAAAAAATGAAGGAAAATATGCATGCGGATATCACGGTTGAAATAAAAGACCAATATTATAACATGCGTGAAAAAGTAGAACCGCACAGGGAAATCATCGACATCGCATTTGAAGCGATGGTAAACTGCGGCGTCAGACCGATAGTCAAACCCATACGCGGAGGTACGGATGGCGCACGCCTTTCATTCATGGGTCTCCCTTGCCCCAACATCTTCGCCGGCGGAATAAATTTTCATGGACGTTATGAATATCTTCCCGTAAAATCCCTGGAAAAGAGCAAAGAAACAATCCTGAATATTATCGGGCTGACTTATTCCAACTATTCAAATGGTTAAAGAAAGGCGCATACTCAACAGAAAAAGAAGCTGATGTACATCATAGACAACAGCTTCTTTTGTATATAAAAACTCAAAATATGTATGTTTATTCCCATCCGGGATTTTGTACTAAATTCGGATTCTTAGCCAATACATTGACCGGAACCGGACGGCGATAATGCTTCCTCTCATCAAACACACGTTTATCTACAGCATAATCCGTACCCGCATATACATCCACATATTTTTTTCCGTCTACTTCGAATGTAGATACATTGGCTTTCTCATACCTTGCTCCAACTGCCCGGTCGGCATCTTCCAATCGCATACCTAACACGCGATTTTTCAGGTAATGGCCTTTCTTCCAGCGCATCAGATCCTGATAACGGAATTGCTCGTAAGAAAGCTCCACACGGCGCTCACGACGTATTTCCACCAACAAAGAAGAGATTTCTTCCGAAGCATATTTCGGATCCATCGGAGGACTCAAATCAAGATGAGGCATCGCTGCACGATCACGTAAATCATTGATACTCTTATCCAGATCATCCTGTGAAATAGTTCCAAGTTCGGCTTTTGCCTCGGCATAATTCAACAACACTTCTGCATACCGGAACATCGGATAATCATTAATTTCATTTCCATAACCCCTTAAATCATCTTGATATTCATAATGTTTAATGAAATGAAATCCGGTAGACGACTCCCATGAAACACCCATTCCATTCAGGAAAGGAAATCCTTTTGCGGTATTCAACAATTCTTTTTCCTTCCGGGGATCAAGGATTGTCTGACTCAATCGCGGATCACGGTTATCAAAATAGCCATCATAGGTATCTTCATTGTAAACGGAACTCAGTGCTATGGGCTTGGCTGTTCCATCCGGTTCTATGCACAAAAAATCATCTACAAAATCTTTTGTCACACCGGAAGCCTGCGAAATAATATAGCCGCTTACACGATGTCCTAAACCGGGAGTTATATATGTGCGGGAAAAAAGGATTTCACTATTCCCATGCAAATCAGGACTGGTAAATAATGTCCGATAATCCATTTCCGGGTTTCCCGTATTATATAACGTATATTTTCCTGACTCCATGACCCTTTGCGCCGCATCAGCCGCTTCATTCAGCCATGACTGGTATTCACCGAGATTATGATATTTATTATAGGTGCCTTCATACAGACAAATACGCGATTTCAGCGCCAGAGCCGTGTATTTAGTCACCCGGTCGGGATGATTGCCATCCCATGATTCCGGCAAATATTCAACCGCCTTGTTTATATCGGACAAGACCTGCGCCATGACATCTTTACGCGGAGTCTGCGCCTCAAACAACTCTTCCGAGTCACCGTTCAATGCAGTAGTCACCAACGGAACATCTCCGTAATTCTGTACTTTATCCAAATAAAACCATGCGCGGAAAAAATACACCTCGCCGGCATAATTATTACGAACAGACTCGGAAATGTCCGCCCGCTCATAGTTTTCAAAGAACACATTACAACGACGTACAAAAGACCATTGCCATCCGCCGACAGTAGCATTGTCCGGAACCGTTTCCTGACCTGCGCCCACTTTAACATAACTCGCATGATTTGAAACAAATGAAGCGCTATTGTCACTCAGATTTTCTAAAGCCATCGTGCTGAGATAAGAAGAATTCCATGCCGAATTAGCATGTCCTACAAAAAAAAGATTCGTTCCGTTGTCACCGGCAGCATTATAAATGCCGTTATTGTAAACTTTCAAATCATTGGCTGTTTTCCAGAAATTATTGTCTGTCAAATCATCAATTGGCTCTCTCTGCAGAAAACTATCATTACAACTCATGATAACAAAGCCAATAAAAAGAAAACCGACTATTTTTAACATTATTTTTTTCATCTTTTTCATCTTTTAGAATGTTACATCAATACCTACTGAATATGTCCTTTGGAATGGATAAGAAGCAGCGCCATCGTTAGCTGCCTGTTCCGGATCATAAGCTCCTTTCATGTGGGAAATTTCACACAAGTTTTCACCACTGAAATAGATCTGGGCATTACTTAATTTAATTTTTTCAATCCAACGTTTCGGTATATTATAACCTACCGTCAGGTTCTTAAATCTCAAATAAGAAGCATCCTGCAAATATTTGGTTTGGGATTGCTGATTTTTGGTGCTACGTGCCCTGGGTATTGCAAAATAAGCATTGGTATCATTTTCCGACCACGAATCGGCAACAAACCATTTCTGTGTATTAAAATATTGTGTAGCAACAGGCCAAAAGGCTTGTCCGGAAGGCCAACTATCTCTTTTTCCCACACCCTGAAAAAATGCATTCACATAAAAATCTTTATAGGTTGCACCCAATGAGATACCATAATTATAACGTGGGGTCGTATTTCCGATTACCCGACGATCGCCCGGATTCTCTACCGTATTGGCGCCAACATTAATAACATCGTCTCCATTCAGATCCCGGTATTTTATATCGCCGACAGTCCATGTACCCGAACTGATAGAACTTTGCGACGGACTAGTTGCCACATCTTCGGCCGATTTAAAAAATCCGGCGGTTTCATATCCCCAGATTTCACCGATTTTCTTTCCTACATAGTAACCTGTTACAGTTGATTTAGGGCCATCATATTTTGTTATTTTAGCCTGTGCGTCAAACAGATTAAACCCTACATTATATGAAAAATCAGCCCCAATCTTATCTCTCCAGCTTATGGTAAGCTCCCATCCGTCAGTCCGCAATTCTCCCGAGTTTTTCACAGGAGCCGTAGCGCCCAGCAGTTCCGGATATTCCTGGGAAATCAACATATCGGAAGTTGTGCGCCGATAGACCTCAAACGACATATCTAAGCGGGAAGCCAACAAGGTCAAATCAATACCGCCGTTTACCGTCGTACTCTTCTCCCAAGTCAAAGATGCAGGAGTTAAAGATGCAGGATTAATCACAATATCAGTAGTAGTGCCAAAAATATAATTGGCAGACAAGTTATTAGACAGAAACGGGATATACGGATAATATTTTGTATTACCCGACCACACATTAGACGTAAGCAACTGATTTCCAAGTTGCCCATACGAACCTCTGAGTTTAATATTATTAAATAACGGTTTCACAAAAGACATAAATGATTCTTCCGACAACCTCCAACCTAAAGAAAAAGAGGGAAGAAACACAAAACGATCATCTTTCGGAAAACGGGACGTTCCGTCATAACGGCCATTCACTTCCAATAGATATTTATCATCAAAGTTATAGTTTACACGTCCGAATCCGCCACGCAAAGCCCATTCATATCCGTCGCTTGCAACCGTTTGTTCGCCTGTCCCCAAACTGAGTGAGGGCAACTCCTGTGAAAGCTGACTCTTTCGTGTAGCAGTTGCAGATTTGTATTTCGTTACTTCCTGATTGAAACCAACCATTACTTTAAACCTATTTTTTTCGGCAATATCAAAACTGTAATCCGTATAAGCATTAAAGGAAGAATAATTCCGGTCTATTTGTTTCACTTCATAAGAATTATCCGATGAAACACCTTCTGTCGGCACGAACTTATATGTCATCATATTATCAACACGTTTCCGGTGCCTACGTTCATCATTTATAGTTTTACTGTAACTGTAATCCAAATGAATATTCCAGTTTTTCATCGGGGTGATATCAATAGATGGAGACAAGATGATTTCCGAATTTTTCAGTATATTACGTCCTCCTTCACGAAGAAGAATCTCCGGATTTTGATCATCAAATGAATATCCGATATACTTATCATATTCCGGATACTCCGGATCTCCGTTCCATACCCGTGAAGAACGAAGAGGGCTTGAAAATACAACAGAATGGTATATATTATCCTTATAGGTATGAGCTTCGTTCATCTTTGAACTGTTATAAACCATTTTCAGACCGATTTTCATCCAGTCGTATGTGTTATTCTCAACTGTAAGACGCGCGTTCGTTCTTTCATAAATATCCGGATTTACTTTCAGTACACCTTCCTGTTTAGAATATCCTACGGAAGAGTAAAAACTTGTTTTACCGCTTCCTCCCGATATGCTGACGTTGTGTGTCTGTTTTGGGTTTGCCGTACGGATCAATGCATCTACCCAATCATAATACCCTGTAAAGAAATATTCGCCATCCTGCACATAATAGTCTTTCCCGGTCGGATTTTCCGCATAATTTTTAATTGCTTCCAAATAAGTCGTATTATACAGAGCCGCAATATTTTCTCTCGCTAATGATTCATTCACAAATTTTGCATGGGTATAACTGTCTTCTACGAATTCAGGCATAACCGTTGCTTTTGACCAACTGAAATTTCCCGAATAATTAATTTTCAACTTATCGTCCGCATTACCCTTTTTGGTGGTAACCAAAATCACACCGAATGCAGCGCGAACGCCATAAATAGATGATGCAGCCGCATCTTTCAACACCGTTACGCTTTCTATATCATTCGGGTTAATCAGCTTCATACTGCTTTCAATACCATCAACCAGAACCAACGGATCTCCTCCGTTTATAGAAGTCGTTCCGCGAACATTGAAACTGATATCTGCGTTCGGATCTCCACTTTTCGGAGTAATATAAACACCGGGCAACGCTCCTTGCAATGCCGTTACGGCAGAAGTTACAGGCCTGTTTTCAAACACTTGGGAACCAACCTGCGAAACGGCACCGGTCAGGTTCACTTTCTTTTGTATACCGTAACCGACTACTATAACCTCCTCCAATGCTTGCGTATCCTCTTGCAAGGTTATTTCAACACTTGTTTTTCCGGATACAGATACGAACTGTTGCACATAACCGATATAACTGACCGCCAATACCGCATTTTCCGACACGTCTAATGAAAATTTTCCATCCACATCGGAAATCACCCCGTTAGACGTTCCTCTCTCAACAATATTGGCGCCAACTACCGGTTCGCCCGTTTCATCCAAAATCAATCCGGTAATCTTTTTACTATTCTGTTGGTTAACCGTATTTATGGTGTTCCGTTCATGTTTCTTCGATAAAACAATATAATTGTTTTCAAACAGATAGTCAATATCCGTATCGGCAAACGCGCTTTTCAGATAATCTTTTACCTGCGCCGATTTCGAATGGATACGCACCTTGTGATTCGTATCGACTTCACGGTTGCGGTATACGATCAAATAGTCTGTTTGCTGTTCTATCTCTTTCAATAACTGCCCGATAGTTATTGTGTTTGCATTAACCCGTATCACAGTATTCTGGGCGTCCGTCTGTGTAGCCAAAAGTTGAAATACACAGACAAATAAAAGGATCGTACATATTTTCATGGCTCTAAAAAAATGGTTAAAATGCTTGTTTTCCACCATAGAAAAACAAAACAACATGTTTATTTTCATATCTTTGTCAATGTTAAGTGAATACTAATAAGTTTAAGACTTGTGTTTACTTTTCTCAACGACAGATGCTGCAACATCTGTCGTTTCTTTTTTTTATTCCTTGTTCATTTCATAGGCATTCATTGATTTATAGGGTTATACATTTATAATTATCTCAATATAATCATGTTATTGTCATCATCTTTTTCGATTGTAAACTTATGAATCTTCCGGATAATATGCAGAATACCCTCTACACCATCGCGTTGACGAAATTTTCCGGTATATTCCCAGGTATAAATATCCGGATCTTCCACCACAATTTTTATATCAAAATATAATTCGAGCTTTCGAAGAATACTGCCGAGAGGCTCATTTTTAAAACTGTAAATACCTTCCGTCCATAAAAAATGATCCGGGTCGACAATCGGTTCGACCATAAAATAACCATCTCCGATCATCGCCTGCTGGTTAGGTTGTAGTATAGTTCCATCCGTTTTCAGGTTTTCCCGATATACATTCAGACTACCGGACAACAGACCAACACATAAATAATCGACCTCGGAATATCCGTATACATTGAATTGGGTACCCAAAACCTCCATTTCCACTCCTTTCGACGATACGATAAAGGGACGCCCCTCATCTTTAGCAACATCAAAAAAGGCTTCTCCCTCAATCATCACCCGGCGTTCTTTTTCGCCGAACCGACTGGGAAACGTAAGCGTCGTACGCGCATTCAGATATACCGTTGTTCCATCCTGGAACGTAAACAGAAGCCGTTGTCCGGCCGGTACATGCAAACTTTGCATTGCGACGGAAGCATCCTCGGACTTCATCGTATAAAGCATAACCATATAAGTGGCTATCACACCGACAAAAATTGCGGCCGCATACCTAAGGGCGCGCAACATCAACCGGCACAAACGCTTCTTACGCCTATCTTCCATAAAAGAACGATAACTTACGCGATTTCTTTCCATGCAATCCGATTCTTTTGAAAGAGATGACAACGCGTATATATTTTTTATTTCTATGAATTGTTTTTTCAATGAAGGATCCGAATCAACTTCTTTTAATAAAGCCAATCGTTCTTTTTCCCTTAATTCCTTCTGAAAATATTTATGTATTTGTCTCTCCATTCTTTTCGTTATTTTTCAAGCCGACATGATTAATACATGAACATGACTTTATTATATAACGAATCGAATCAGAAAATCCGCTAAAGGATATCGTTTTTTTTCAGATTTCATAAACAAAATAAAAACAGGAAAAGCGGATAAAGATTTTTTAGTTCCTCTTTCAATTTTTTATAGGCAATTCCCATTTGGGTTTCAATCGTATTGACAGATATATTTAATTCTACGGCAATGTCTTTTTGTTTTTTTCCTTCGATTTTATTCATAATAAATATCTGACGACATTTTTCGGGCAAAACATCAATTGCTTTTTGAATAATTTTCTCAATATCCTCACGGTAAAAGAAATGTTCATCCAAAGCAACTAATGATTCCATATTAATTTTCATCGTTAAAACATATTCTTCCTGCAAATGTTCAAGAACCTCCTGTTCTTTCATTCTACGACGCAGATAGTCAATACTGCGATTGCGGATCGCCGTAAAGAGAAAAGCAATCACATTAATATGGGTTTGCAGAATTTCACGATTTTCCCAGAAGTCCGCAAAAACGTCTTGAAGTATATTTTCGGCATCAGCTTCGGATAAAACATATTCCTGTGCAAAACATTTCATCCTTGTATAGTAATGAAGATAGATCTGCTCAAAACTCATATTTACTCCCGATTTACTCATGCATATTTCAACCTATAATTAACAAATATATCAATCCGGCCCGCTTTATCAATGCCGCCTCTTTACTCCTCATTTCCAAACAAAACCGGAAGAACTGTTTATCTGACCTTTCTGTCCGACCAGAAATCGACCACGCGCAAAACGGCCCTGCTGCATACAGGGCAGAAAGGTTTCAGATCACGCATCATACAATGATTCATCGGACGGTATATACCTTTCGAAAGATAACCTCCGCCTTCGAACACCCCGATCCCTTCGGAATAAGAAGTATCCAACGGTGTCGGCACAGGTGTTCCGGCAGCCAGCAGGTCTTTCCATTTCTTATCAAAATCGACCAAAGTGGTAATATTCGGCTCCCAGGGTTCAAACCGGATGTCATAGAAATCATCGTATCCTGTTTCCGTATAAAAATACTCGTCGGCAAGACCGGCAAAGCTATGGCCGAACTCATGCACAAATACCTGAATTGTCTGTTCATTATCAGCGGTTCCGATTGCATAGAAATTATACATCCCCCCGCCCCCGTATACATCGGAATTAACCAATACAAAAATAACGTCACAGGGAATATTCCATACGGCATCGCGTATGGATTCCATATCGGGCGTAGTAAGGTAACGGTCTGTTCCGAAAGTATAAAACCCTGCATTTAAAACCGTATTCTTAAAAATACCCTTACCTGAAAAATCCGTACCGGACTCTTCCGACTCCAGGACAACGGCATAAACATTAAAATCTTCGCGACATTGATCAAACGGAGGTATAGAGAACAAAGCCCCGGTAAACCGGTTTGCATCTGCGATAAATTTATCCTGCTCCGACGCCGTATACCCTTCGGCCAGAAATACGAGGTCAACTTTTGCGGAAGGATCGCCTTTTGTCTGAATAGATACTACCTGATTCTTTTTTAACGGGCTGCGGTCAATAAAGATACTCGAAGGATCAATATCCAGGATCATCAACGTATCTTTACGGTTTGTCAAACGATTATGCGCTAACAGCACGGAAATTACCGGCTGGTGCGGATAAGGCATAACAATACTGTTTATCCAGGCTTGTGTTTCGTTCCGGGCCTGATCTGTCGTACGCCATTCTTCAAACAATGTATTAAAACCGCGCGAATAAATAAGTCCTCCGCCCGCTTTATCATACATCTTCAACAAATAGCCTCCATATCCGAACGGATCCGTCAGATTCCCGCGAGGCCCTCCCCAAACCGGCTCTTCACGCAACCGGATCAATGCCGCAGACTGCATTCCGCTATTCCCACTCAACGCAAAATCCATTCGCAACCGCTTGCCGTTAAAATAAGTATCAAAAGATGATTGCGCAGAAGAAAAAACGCACATAAGAATTACCGGCAGAAAAGAAAGTCTCCGCATTGTTTTATCGTATCGAATCAATGACTACTGATTATCAATCATCAATTGGAATTTATCCGCATCCTTCCATACCGGAAACTTGGCACGTAGTTTTTCAAGATCGGCACGTTTAAGTATTCCCGTAACTGTTACCGCCTCTTTTTCTCCGGCATCATATAGTTTTTTACCTTTCGGGGAAATGATCCGGGAATCGCCGTGGTATTTAAATTCACGGGCGTCAACACCGATCCTGTTGACACCGCAAACATAGCACATATTCTCTATTGCGCGCGCCTGAAGCAATGCTCTCCATACTTTCTTACGAGATTCCGCCCAGTTTGCCACATAGATTAATACATCATATTCATTATCTACATTACGGCTCCATACGGGAAAACGCAAGTCATAACAGACTAAAAGACAGATTTTCCATCCCCGGAAATCAAGAATAAGGCGCTTTGTCCCCGGCGAAAAAACGTCGTCCTCACCGGCCATACCGAACAAATGCCGCTTATCATAATAAAATTCCTGTCCGTCCGGGGTTATAAAAAATGCCCGGTTAAAATAGTTGCCATTATCTGATGCCATAAAACTCCCGGTTACGGCAAAACCATAATCTTTCGCATACTTTTTCATGGCCATGATCGTTCTCCCGTCATTCGGTTCGGATAAATCTACGGCACGCATGGACAGTCCTGTCGTAAACAATTCCGGCAATACGGCCAGGTCTGTTTTTCCTTTCAAACGACGCAGCAATTCCCCGTAATAACAGATATTCTCTTCCACGTCTTCCCAAATGATGTGGGATTGTATCATACTGATACGTAAAATGTTGAAATCTTCCATAATAATATATTTTAAAGTTATTCTACCTTGGCAAAATTTTTATCATGATGTCCTTTTACCCCATCATACATCGAGCGAATTCTAAAAATATCCTTTTCCGCATCTCCCGTAGGATAAAACAGTTCCTTTATACCGACTTCCTTTTTCCCGTAATCAATATATGCCACCTGAATCGGGACTCCGGCCTTCAGCGCTATATAGTAAAACCCTTTCTTCCATTCTTTCGTCCGCTTGCGTGTACCTTCCGGAGTGATGGCAATATGAAACGTATCATGCTTCGTAAATTCTTCGGCAATCTGTTCCGTCGTCGAAGATGATTTGTTGCGGTTAATCGGAATGCCTCCCATACTCTTAAACAAGATATTAAGAGGAAAAAAGAACCATTCTTTTTTGATCAGAAATTTGGATTTTTTCCCCACAGCATTATAAAAAAGCTTACCCAACATAAAATCCAGATTACTGGTATGAGGCGCAACACATATAACAGATTTAGGAACATCACCGCCGTCAGTACCTATTGTCCATCCGAGTAAATGCAGAATCCATCTGCACAAAACAGGCTTTATCTTCAATTTTTCGTTCTTTCTTTATTCAACAGCATCAACTCCTCATAAATCCTGTCAACCTCCGTATTGAAATTTTCACGCAGCTTCCTGTAATACTGTTTTACCAACCGTTTATCCGCAGTCCCCGAAGGATTCTGAATACGACGCCTGTATTCATTATTCATATCACAGATGCGGGTCATCATCTCCCTGAGTTTTGCCTGATCGGCTTTTGGTTGCAAAGAACAAAGCAGGATTTCGGTCATCAATTCGCCGGACAAATATTCAATAGCTTTTTTCAAATCTCTACGTTTTGCCATATTTTTACGTTTTATAAAAGACGTGTAAAGATAAATAAAATATAAATAATCAGTCAAATTTTTCCGGAAAAATCATCCGCATTCCGCACTCCACCCGGTTTACATCATTTCCTCTTCATCAGATGAAGGCAGGAAGCCGTTCCGGCAAGAAAAATAAACAGGTTCGTTTTGTATTTCCCTCAACTTGCACTACCTTTGCGGGTCTGATTCCGAAATAAGACAAAATTGAATGACAAAGCCTGATTATATATTTGAAAGTAGCTGGGAGGTCTGTAACAAAGTGGGTGGTATATATACGGTACTGTCATCCAAAGCCTGTACATTAAGAAAAGATTTTGACGACCGGATTATATTCATCGGACCGGATCTCAATCAACATCAAAATGATTTCCGGGAAGATAGTACACTTTTCAGCGACTGGAAAAAGTCATTACCCGAAAATTTCAATGTAAAAACCGGACGTTGGAAAGTTCCCGGAGAACCGATTGTTCTTCTGATATCATACAAAACCTTTTTCGACAAAAGGGATTCGCTTTATTATGAGATGTGGGATAGTTTCCGGGTAGACTCCGCACTCTCCTACGGAGATTACGACGAATCGTGTATTTTTGCTTATGCCGTCGGTTTGGTTATTGAAAGTTTCTATCATTTTCACGGGCTGGCCGACAAAAAAGTGGCGGCATTATTTAACGAATGGATGCTGGGCATGGGTGCGTTATACCTCCGGAATCATGTACCGGCTATTGCAACATTGTTCACCACACATGCTACAACGATAGGACGCTCAATCGCAGGCAATAACAAACCGTTGTACAGTCATATGAATTCGTACGACGGAGACCGGATGGCCAAAGAACTAAACGTAGAAGCCAAACACTCGTTGGAAAAACAGACAGCGCTATTCGCCGATTGCTTTACAACGGTAAGCGATATTACCGCGATGGAATGCAAGCAGCTACTGCAGAAAGCGCCGGACGTAGTGACGCCGAACGGATTTGAAATGAATTTCGTACCCGAAGGAGAAAAATATACGGAAATAAGGGAAAAAGCCCGCGAAAAGATTAGGCTTGTCGTAGAAAAGCTGACCGGCAAACCGGTCGCCAAAGAGGCTTTTCTGGTGGCGACAAGCGGACGTTACGAATACAGGAATAAGGGGATTGATGTATTCATTGACACGATGAACAAACTTCGTAAATCCGACGGATTAAAACAGGAAATCATTGCGCTCATCATGGTTCCCGCATGGGTACATGCGGCAAGGGCAGACTTAAAATATATAATCGAAAATGATTACAATATGACCGCCCCGATGCAGACACCCTTCCTGACACACTGGTTACATAATATGCAAGATGACCGGGTGATAAATTTCTTTCTTTCCGCCGGTTTCACCAACACTGCGGCCGAGAATCTGAGAATTATTTTCATTCCCTGTTATCTTGACGGCCATGATCAAATCCTCAACCGGTCATATTATGAACTTCTTCCCGGTATGGACGCGACGGTATTCGCTTCCTATTATGAACCATGGGGATACACACCGCAGGAAAGTATCGCGTTCGGCGTACCGACTATTACCACAGATCTTGCCGGTTTCGGTATGTGGGCCGAAACCGTCGTATCCGGCAAACAGATAAAAGAAGGCGTATCGGTTATTAAACGTACGGATGATAACTATTTCGACGTCGTCAATCAAATAGCGGACACCCTTTCGGAGCTTATGAATACGGATAATGTTGAAACGGTACGTACGAATTGCGTACAAATCGCCCGGAAAACCGAATGGGATAAATTCATCACATACTACTACACGGCATTTGATAAAGCGTTTTCAAATGCGGAAAAAAGAAACAGAAAATAAAATTTCACGAGTTCACAAAACATAACAGATAAAAAAACTTATGAAAATTCAATCAACTAATTCAAACGAGCCGATCTGGAGAGATATATACCCTCACTCAAAACTTCCTAAAAAATTAGAAAAATTGCACGAAATCGCAACTAATTTATGGTGGGTATGGAATCATGAAGGAGCCAAACTTTTCGGAGATATTGATGCGGAGTTGTGGAAAAGTACGGAAGGAAATCCGGTGTTATTGCTGCAAAAGCTGTCGAGCAAACGGATGAAAGAGATCATGGAAAACCATGAAATGATGGCTAAAATAGATTACGTATACGACCTGTTCAAAGCATATGTAAATATAAAACCCAGCCCGTCAAAACCATCCGTCGCATACTTTAGCATGGAATACGGATTAACCAATGTACTGAAGATCTATTCGGGAGGACTGGGCATACTTGCCGGCGACTACCTGAAAGAAGCAAGCGACAGCAATGTTGATCTTGTGGCCGTGGGGCTTCTGTACCGTTACGGGTACTTCACTCAGTCGCTATCAATGGACGGACAACAGATAGCCAACTACGAAGCACAGGACTTTTCAAAACTACCTATTACGCAGATGACGGCGTCCGACGGTTCTCCGATGACATTGGAAGTCCCGTATAACGACCGTATTGTCTATGCACATATCTGGAAAGTAGGCATCGGACGTATCCCTATGTACCTGATGGATACGGATATTCCGGAAAACAGCGAATGGGATCGCCCGATTACCCATCAATTATACGGAGGCGACTGGGAAAACCGTATGAAACAGGAATATTTACTCGGAATAGGCGGAATCTTATTGCTGAATAAGTTAGGGATAAAAAAACAAGTCTACCATTGCAATGAAGGCCACGCCGCACTCATCAACGTACAACGTTTGGCGGACTACATTGAAAAAGATAAGCTGGAATTTAACGAGGCGCTTGAAGTTGTCCGTGCGTCTTCTTTATACACGGTACATACGCCGGTACCTGCAGGACATGATTACTTTGACGAATCATTATTCGGAAAATACATGGGGCATTTCCCGCAGAAACTGGGTATTTCATGGCAGGAATTTATTGATATGGGACGTACAAA
>DOZP01000085.1:22843-23050 GCA_003517945.1 Porphyromonadaceae bacterium
GTAAGCCTTTTGCACGGTAAAGTTTCCCAGGTAATGTTCGCCCCCATGTGGAAAGGTTATTTCCCGGAAGAATTACACGTCGGATACGTCACGAACGGCGTCCACATGCCGACATGGATGGCGACGGAGTGGAAAAAATATTGCTACGAAAAGTTTGATAATAACTTCATCAAAGACCAGTCCTGCAAAGAACACTGGAAACAGATA
>DOZP01000085.1:23083-33757 GCA_003517945.1 Porphyromonadaceae bacterium
CAATATACGGAAAGTTGGCTTAAAAATCAGGGAGACCCTTCCAAGGTCGTAACAATTCTTGACCGTATAAATCCCGACGCCCTGTTATTAGGATTCGGACGCCGTTTCGCAACATACAAACGCGCGCACCTGTTGTTCACAGACCTTGACCGCCTGGCTAAAATTGTAAATAATGAGAATTACCCCGTACAAATTGTATTTACGGGAAAAGCGCATCCTGCAGACGGAGGAGGACAGGGACTGATCAAACACATCGTGGAAATTTCACGCCGCCCCGAATTTCTGGGAAAGATCATATTCCTGGAAAATTATGATATGCGCCTGGCCAGGCGTCTGATATCAGGAGTAGATGTGTGGATTAATACCCCGACACGCCCCCTTGAAGCATCGGGAACATCCGGAGAAAAAGCGGAGATGAACGGTGTACTGAACCTGTCCGTACTCGACGGTTGGTGGTACGAAGGATATAAAGAAGGAGCCGGATGGGCGCTGACCGATAAACGTACGTATGACAACCAGCAATATCAGGATCAGCTTGACGCGGCAACGATCTATCACCTGCTTGAAGACGAGATCATCCCCTTGTATTTCGCAACAAACAGCAAAGGATACTCGCCCGAATGGATACAATACATCAAAAATTCCATGTCGCAGATCGCACCGGATTACACGATGAAACGTATGATGGATGATTATTTTAAGCGGTTCTATAACAAACTGGCAACCCGTTCCGCAATGCTTCTCAGAGACAATTTCGCGGAGGCCAGGAATATCGCGAACTGGAAAAAAGAAGTAGCCGCACACTGGGATTCATTCCAGATTGAATCGGTTAGTTATGACCCGAAAGCATTCCAACCGGTTGTAGGCGACGAGTATACGATCGAAATTGTCATAAACCGCAAAGATCTCAAAAGTATGCTGGGAATCGATATGGTTTTTACGAATGATAATTCCGATAACAACCAGATAAAATTCACACATTCCGAACCATTCAAACTGGTAAAAGAAGAGGGGTCGAAACTCTATTTCGAATTAAAAGGTACGACCATGGAATTCGGGCACTTCAAAGCCGGATTCCGTGTATATCCGTACAATGACAAATTACCGCACCGTATGGACTTCGCTTACGTACGCTGGATACAACCATAGCATATAAAAAGGATGTGTCGGCCGACACATCCTTTTTATATTTCATTCAAGCCCTCCCTTTAAAAGTTTCTTCATAGGCAAAAAGAAACGTTCCAGCAAAGAGACGTTTTCGGTAATAACATCAGCGCTTCCCTGCATATTGGGCATATAAGGAATTTCTTTCCGGTAATTTGTATGCAGACCGTCCGGAAGCCCTATCTCCACCACATAATACATGGATTGACCGGACACTACCGGGACAAGCGAGATATTATGAACCACCCCATTCAGCATGCCGAATTCATCATCCGGAAAATTATCCAGGCGTATGTTTACCTGCTGTCCGGCTTTTACTTTCCCCGAACGGGCGATCGGCAGTGAGGCTTTACCGATTAACTGAAATTCCGAGGTTGGTATGACCGTAAAGATCTCTTCACCCGCCTGTACGTTTTGGTTACTTACCCAGTAACGGGTGAATGTGATTTTTCCGTCAATAGGCGACATCAGGACATAGTTCATTTCCCAGGAGCGGATATCCGTCCGGATCTGCGAAACCAATGACCGGATCTGTGAACGAAACTCATTCGTCTTCTCCGCATGCTGGTATTCCATATCAATCAACGACTCTTTCATCTGCGCGATCTGTATCCGCATATTATTGAGGGAAGTCAGCATATTTTCTTCCGACAGCAATCCTTGTAACTGGCGGCTTCTCGACTCATCCAGTTCTTTTCCCGAAATACCGCCCTTCTCATGCATATTCTCGCTTCTCACATGGTTTTTATCAATCAGGGCTGTCTGTTCTTCCGTCAGTTTCTGCTGCCGGATCAGGCCTTGATATTGTTGGTTATATTGCACGATCCGTTCTTCCGTCATTTTTATCTTATGGGGATAATATTGCAATCGCATGTATTCATTATAATTGAACAAAGTAATATAAAACGACGCATATTGAGATTGCAGATTCCCCAGTTGCAGGTTCTTTTCCGGCATCATAAAAACGGAATCCCGTTCAAGGTCAAGACTATCCAGAAAGCCCTTCAGGTACAGCACATCTTCCGTCCGCGCAGGATTATGAATCACGGCCAGGTAATCTCCCGCTCTCACGGTCTGATTGTCTTCCGTACCCAATATTTCTAATTTCCCCGATGTAGACGCGACAATTCCTGCCGGCGGAGTAGAACCGGTCAGTACGACCTGCGCTGTGATTACATCCGGATATTTAAAAAAGTAACTGCCGATAAGCAGGACAAGCACAACGACAAACAGAATGGTAATCCCCGTCCGCAAGATCCAATGCGGTATCTTACCCATTATATCCTGCAATTCTTCACTCCGGAGCTCCACATCTTTATGATCTTTCCGATGCTCCCTTGTTAGCATTTTAAATTGTTTCCCTTTCTGATCCTGAAGATCTTCATTGAGCGGCTTTTCCATTAATTCCCCAATTCTAACTGATTTTTAACTAACTGATAATAAATACCCCGTTTGGCGGTCAGTTCCCGATGAGTACCCTCTTCGGCTATTTTACCTTTTTCCAACACAATGATATTATCCGCATCTTTTACCGTACTGAGCCGGTGGGCTACTACCACCACCGTTTTCCCGACATAGAATTCATACAGATGTTCCATAATCTCCTTTTCATTGTTGGCATCCAATGCATTGGTCGCCTCGTCTAAGAAAATATACTCCGGATTCTTATAGACCGCCCGCGCAATCAACATACGTTGCCGTTGTCCCTGACTGATCCCGTTACCTTCCATACCGATCTTCGTGTTATACCCTAACGGCAGCGAATCAATAAAATCACGTATATTGGCCACCGTAACGGCATGCAGCAGGCGCTCTTTGTCGATCGTGTCCACACCTACCGCAATATTACGGGCGATCGTATCGGAAAAGATAAACCCGTCCTGCATGACCGAACCCGAATGGGCGCGCCACACATGCGGGTTGATATTCTGTAATGGGGTCTCCCCTATTTTTATAATCCCTTTATTGGGCTCATAAAAACCTAATAACAGTTTTATAATAGTGGTTTTACCACTACCGCTGGCGCCTACGATGGCGGTTACTTTCCGTTCCGGTATCCGGAGGTTGATGTTGTCCAGTACATAATCCCTGTCCGCCCCGTCGTAGCTGAAACTAAGGTTTTCTATTTCGATGGTACGGTTTGACGGCAATACGGTCTGCTTTACATCCGATACCTGTACCTCGTCTTCTTTCTGGTGAATTTCCCCCAGGCGCTCCAGGCTGATCTTAGCATCTTGGAACGAACGGGCAAAGCCGATAAACTGCTCGATCGGAGAAGTGAGTTGCCCGACGATATAAGTGAGCGACATCATCATACCCAATGTCATATCTCCTTCAACTACGCTTTTGGCAGCCAGGAATGAAATCAGGATATTGGTGGTCTGATTGAAGAATACGGAACCGAGTTGCTGGTATTGTCCAAGCGCAAGGCCTTTGATACTGATCTTGAATAACTTCACCTGTATCCGTTCCCATTGCCACCGTTTTTCGGTCTCGCAGTTATTCAGTTTGATTTCCTGCATACCGGTTATCAACTGGAACAGGTTGCTCTGTTCGCTGGAAGCCTGGGCAAACCGTTTGATATCCAGTTCACGGCGGTATTTCATAAAGGCAAGTATCCAGGCTACATACAGTCCGTTGCCCAACAGGAACAAACCCAGAATCGTGAGGTCATAATATCCCAGTACGATGCCGAATACAATAAAGTTGACAAAAGAAAAAAGCGTACTGATGGATGTACCCGTCATAAACGCCTCAATCCGGCTATGGTCACCGATCCGCTGCATGATATCCCCCACCATTTTGGTATCGAAGAAACGGATCGGCAGGCGCATCAGCTTGGCCAGAAAGTCGGATATCAGCGAAATATTGATACGGGTATTGACATGAAGCAGAATCCAGCTACGGATAAAATCGACCGACAACCGGGCCAGAAAAATGATGAGCTGCGCGATAAGAATCAACGTAATAAAACTGAGATTACTGTCACGTATCCCGGTATCAACCAAGGCCTGTGTCAAGAAAGGCATGATCAACTGCAGGATACTGACCGTTACCATACCCAGGATAAGCTGTACAAACTCTTTTTTAAACGGAATCAGATAACGGAAGAAATAGGAAAGCCCATGACCTCGTTTGTCCTTTTCATCTTCCATGTCGTAAAACTCCGGACCGGGTTCAAGCAGCAAGGCCGTACCCGTATCCTGCTCGCCTGTTTTGGTGCTTATCCAGCAACGCTTGAATTCCTCCTCATTGAAAACGACCTTTTTAGAAGCAGGATCAGCAATATAATACTTATCGTTTTTAATTTTATAGAGAACCACAAAATGATTCTGGTTCCAATGCAGGATACAAGGTAACGGAGTCTCTTTTTTCAGTTGTTCCAGCGAAATCTTCACCCCGTTTGTACGGAAACCGATTGACTCTGCCGCATCACTGATCCCCAGCATAGAAACACCCTCACGGGTAATGAAAGCCCGCTCGCGCAGATATTGCAACGAATAATTACGACCATAATACTTTGCAATCATGCGAAGGCTGGTCGGACCGCAGTCCATAGCGTCTAATTGAACATAGTGAGGGAACATATATCGGTATTATTAAAAAAATCTCATCTTAAAAATACTCCCCATACAAACAGCCATAAAATTTCAACTATTCAGCACAAGGAAAAACATGCAAATATAAACATAAATAAATTTATTTCATCATTTATTTTTTTTAAGTCCCGATATAAAGTGTCGGATTCGGTTCCTCTTTTACGGAATCATCCACATACAATTCACTATTTTTGTGAATATCAAAACTAAATATTATCTTTGCGCAGGATAAATATCAAATATGAAAGTAGAATTTGAAAAAAAATATTTGCTCGACTTATACGTAACAGGAAAGACAACGGATAAAAAACACCGTTTTCAACCACAAATAGTAAATGGTTATGTGAAATGTGTCAGGATGTTGATTAATGCCGAAAGAATGGAAGAATTGTTTACTTATAATTCTTTGAATTACGAAAAGTTGCAAGGCGACAAAAAAGGACTTTCCTCCGTCCGTATCAACAACCAATACCGCCTTGAATTTCGTGAAAAATTCAACCCTAACAACATACCTGAAATTGAAATATGCGAATTAACAGATATAACAAATCATTATAAATAAGAATATGATGGCAAAGATAACAGCAAATGAATTAGAACCGTTTCGCCCCGTTCATCCGGGTGAACTTTTGAAAGACGAATTGGAATACCGCCATTTATCACAAAAGGCAGTTGCAAAACAATTGGAATTATCGTATACAGCGTTTAACGAAATATTGAACGGAAAACGTCCGGTAACCACCAACTTCGCAATGATTATGGAAGCGGCATTGGGTGTAAATCCGGGTCTGCTACTGCGTATGCAAACCGATTACAATTTGCAAATAGCGAAAAAGGACAAGTCTATGCTGGAGCGCCTCGCCCAAATCCGCAAAGTGGTGGCATTGTAACCAATAAAATCCGGATAACCAATGTGCCAAAGAACGTTGTTTTTATGGAACCGAATATAGAAAAAACCGTGATAAATATAACAAAATGATACAAAAAGAGGATGTGATCTCAACACACCCTCTTTCCGCATAATAAATTAAGATTAGATACATCTGCCCTGTTTCAAAGTCCCGATATAAAGTGTCGGATTCGGTTCCTCTTTTACGGAGTCATCCATATAACCATCTTTCATATTATGTCCTTCACCCAATTTAATATCATAGCAGAATATGTTCATAATATACACATCCTTTTTTCCATCAATAGCTAAACCTTTACTTTTGAAGTTTAGATTCAAATACGNNTTTATCCGATAACTTATGAATAATTTCACATGCTTTTTTAATCTGCGTATCTTCCCCTTTGCGGATATCTTCAATCTTCATAGGACATTCTATGTCCGGATATATTCCAATACGATGATGCTCTTTGCCGTCATGTTCAAAGAACTTATAACAGGTAAATACATATCCGACAGCAGGAGTTCTTACCAGAGTCGCATCTCCGTTTGTTCCGGAGGTATGTCCTCCAACGATTGTTCCGATTTTGAAATGTTTGACTATTTCTGCATACGTATCACCACGGCTCAACGTACGGCTATCCGTAAGCAATACAACCGGGGTATGAATTCTTACCGGAACAGGATTTCCGAACTCTCCTCTTTCTTCATATTCATTTTCATCTGTTGAAGGATAAATAGCCCATTTGCTGTTTGGGGCGATTTCATATTTTACATTGATGTGATTAGGATAATAATAAGCAGGAGTTAATATGACTCCTACTGTAGCAGCGCTGTCAATAAAATGAGATAATATAGGGTATATAGATGTATGAGGAACACATCTAAGATCAAGAATCAGTCCTTTTGCTTTTTGGATTTGATCTATATGCGCAGTAAAAGTTTTGTAGTTTGCATTTTCATAAGCCTCAAAATCAATCAACCAGATACCTTCTTCCGTCTGCGTAATAAAGTTTTTATGTTCCGGATACCCCATCTCTTGTTTATTCGCCACAACCGGTATTTCGCCGATAACAAGACCATCACGTTTTATTTCTAAACGGAGGATAGAGTCTTTCGTGAAACTTTGGAGAAGAAACATATCACACAATTTATCAAATAGAGAAGCCTCCGTAGAGGCGGAAATGAATTTTGACTTCTGTTCAATCAATACCTCAACAGGCACTCCATTGACAGAAACAATCTCGTCGCCTATATGCAGGCTCTTATAAGAAGAAGCATAATCGACAATACAAATTTTTCCTTCAATATGTCTTATCGCAATATCCGGATAATAGATCGGACAAAATCTGCCAATGAGGGTATTTGGCCTGTCATAACCGTTCATAATAAACACATGACTGTCTTTCATTAGGGCATAATGCAAGTAAGTATATTCCAAGTATTCTCTATAGGAAGCACAATTAGCTATTTGTCCGAGATAGGTTTTAAAACTTTTCAGCCAGTTTAAATTCAACCCGTCTTCTTCATAATAAGCATAAAAATGCTGGATAACAGTATTGTTGATAATCGCGTTTGCCATTCTGAAGTAAGGTGAAACATAAAAATTTTTCTTCCATTTACGTTTACTTTCACTGATTGCCTGTTTAATTTCAGGCATTTCCGGAGGCAATTCATACAACGCCAAAGGGAAAGAAGCATAAAGAGAATCGTATAAAAGAAAACTGTACATCCTGTCCGGTACAGGCCAAATCGTGTCTGCTTTGCTAATCTTTTTTATTTTACTGATAACAGGCGTTTCTTTAAAGCCTGTGTTCATTGTGTTTTCTTTTACATAAAAAGCGCCGGTTATCGGAGGTGTTGTGGTAGACAATGCTTCCGGAGAAAATGTCAATTGGGGAATCAATATGGAAAACTCTTTTAACAAAAAGGCGTTTACTTCTTGTTCATCAGTCAATTTCAGAAGTTCTTTAATATTATCTTCCAGAAAGAACTGCCAGTTAATTTTATCCAGATGGGGATTAGGGTAAAAATAACGGGCGTATCCGTACATTGCGGATAGTTTCATAATAGATTTTTCATTAAAATCACTTAGTCGTAACCGACTAAATGGATGTACTTTAGCAGCGCAAGGCATCGCAAAAAACAAAGAAATTGTGAAAACCAATAATTGCTTCATATAAAAATAATTTTAAACACAATCAACTTACAATAATAAATCTTGATTATAATCTCATTTTTTCAACGTTCCGATATAAAGCGTCGGATTCGGTTCCTCTTTTACGGAGTCATCCATATCGGTATGCAGATAATAAAACATATTGGAATCGGAATCGAACGGTCGGATTTTGACGACTTCTCCCGTATGTATATCATCCTTATAACCTTCCTTCATATTGTAACATTTTCCGGTCTTCGTGTCATAACAAAGACAACATTCCGGATTCCTGCGTTCATTGACAGGTACAGGAAGCATATAATTTGAAAATACATAACGCGAACTTTTGTATATATTCATGATATAAATATTTTTTTCTCCGGAAGTATTTAAACCGTTATTTGTAAAACTCAGATTCAGATATGGTGTGAGTTTTCTATTGTTTAACCGATACAGCGTATCAAGTATGAATGTATTTTGCGATAAATCTGGATAATACAAATATACATTTTCGCCATCATAACTAATAAAATCGTCATACAGATTATTCCAGATCCACCGGCTATCAATCGTATGTACTTCCACACTATCTGATTTTAATAAATTGTCGTCGAGGGTATATAAAACGGTTTGTTTCTTTTTATTGCCATCTAATGTCACAACCGATTCAACAAGAAGTTTTAATGCATCATCCACATAATAAAGATATTTAATCCCTCCACCGTAAGAACCGGAAGAGGATTCTTTCATTAGATTTCCGTCAGGATCATAACAAATGATTTTTCCGGAAGCTAAAATGAATAGAAGTTTATTTTTCATGTCTGCCGCAACGTCGGCAATAGTTGTAAATTCTCCCGGCCCCTGTCCGACAGAACCGATCTGCCGGATAAATTTTCCTGTTTTATCAAATAGCATAATGTATTTTGAGCCGCATATAAAGATATAATCTTCCGTATGAAATACGCGTTTAACCCGTGAAATAAGACTCTGCTCTGTTAATTCCAGTTCAAACGCCTCAACATTACCGGCAATTTCCGATAATGAGAGCGGCGTATCCATGACAGAACCAACCGGTATAGTAAGAAACCCTTTATCCGTATTCGTACCGCATGATGCAAATACGAACAACAGACTGTAAACAAATACTATTTTCACTATTTTTCCCATGATCTATCTATTATTGCTTCGTTTTCACAAGGAAGAGAGCCGGCGCGTCAGGCAATTTTAGCCTACCGGAAGCTTTGCTGACATCACTTTGTTCTCTATAAATATAGAAATAACCTTTTTTATTTGGCATAAGCTTCATATAACAAAGGCCGGTATGATACATATCATCATACAGAAAAGAGTCGTCCCGATTGTTATATTTCTTTTGCGTTTCCATGTCTTCGAGATAGTAGAAATAGTCACTTGATCTTGAATTGGAAGTATTTACTAACCAATATTCTATTAGCAGGTATTTACCGATAAAGCCCTGTTTGGATAACGGATGTTTTTCCGATGACTTATTTTCAACCTGATCAATCGTATATCTGACTACCGGAAAGGTCTTTCCTTCATGTATGCCATAGATAACAGGTTCAATCCCATTGGAAAACAAAACCTGATCGTTATATTCAGAAAATGTTCCATTTTGCACAAGCGTTACCCCATGGAATTTAGAATCGTCTTTTATTTCAAAAGGGAGAAACGTTTCCTTTGCAGTGACTAAATCCATGGTAGATATTTTATAGTAAGTAGTCACAATACTATTATCAATATAGTAAGAATATACCCATAAATTATTTTTATGAAAAAAAAGCGTATTCGGCTTATAGTTGACTTTATAAGATTTTTTCTCACGCAAAGCATAATCATAACAGATGATACGACCTGTTTCTTCCTGATTATTTATTATAGAAATATATATTTCTTTTTTTGCAGGATCTCCGGTAATTCCGGTTATATATCCGCAATTGACGGTTTTAATCACTTTTCCGGAAAGATCAAGTTGTGATATTGTGCTTATTCCGCCAATGTATAGATATTCATCCGTCAGATAAACAAATTGCGGAGTACCGTTGTAATCGTTTAAAGATATAGGCGTAACTTCTTCAGCGAACTGAGACAGATATAAAGTGGCCGTATCGTTAGGATTGATACGTACACTTTTTTCCTTTTGCGCATATATCAGAAAAGGTAAAAATAACAAAAAATGCAAAAGTATTTTTTTCATATTTCAATATGTATTTTTTAAACAAAACATCCTCCTATTCCGCTTCCTCCGTTTAAGCTACATACCCGATAAAGAACTTCATAAATATCGGTGTCATCATCAGCAGTAACATTGAAACAGTATGTGCTGCCCCCATACCACAACAGCATCAGTAAGTGTATCCACCTAAAATAAACTTCATTGATTCTGCCACCCTACAACTGATAACAGAATCTCATCTTAAACATATTCCCCTGTACAAACAGTCATAAAACTTCAACTATTCAGCACAAGTAAAAACATGCAAATATAAACAAAATACATCATTTTATTATTTATTTTTTCAAATTTCCGATATAAAGTGTCGGATTCGGCTCTTCTTTATCGGAGTCATCCATATCGGTATGCAGGTAATAATACTTATTAGTATCCGATGCAAATGGCCGGATAACTACTGTCTCTCCCGTATATATATCATCCATATAACCATCTTTCATATTATGACCTTCACCTGATTTAATATCATAGCAGAAACAGTAAAACTGGTTTTTGGAATCAGATTTGTAATAAGTGAAAACATAGCGGGAACTTCTATATATGTTCATAATATACACATCCTTTTTTCTATCAATAGCTAAACCTTTATTTTTGAAGTTTAGATTCAAATACG
>DOZP01000085.1:33774-33969 GCA_003517945.1 Porphyromonadaceae bacterium
GTTATATCGGAATAATACACATATGTACTCTGTCCATCACTCGTAATTCGATCATTAAACGGATTAATCCAGATACCATTGAAATCTATCATTCTCACTTCGGTACTGTCCATTTTAAAAAAGTCATCATTAATCGTATACAATACAACCCTGTTCTTTTTACCTGTCTCTGGTTGTACTATAGATTCCGAAAAT
>DOZP01000210.1:0-462 GCA_003517945.1 Porphyromonadaceae bacterium
CTGTCTGTTGAAATAACAAGGCGCGAAATTAGCGATGCTTTGGCGATTCCAAGTGAAGCGATCATCCCCGAAATGGGAAAAAATATTGTTTACCTGTACAAAGGAGGCGAAGCGAAATCCGCGGAAATTATTACCGGCCTCCGTACGGAAAGTCAGGTACAGGTATTGGAAGGGCTCAACCCAGGCGATACGGTGATCACAACAGGTGTTATGCAGCTACGTGTAGGAATGAAAGTCAATATTGATAATCTGAAAGAATAATATCATGGCAAATATTTCCGAATTAAGCATTAAACGCCCGGTTCTGGCCACCGTAATGGTGCTTGTCATCTTGTTATTCGGTCTGATAGGATATACTTCGCTCGGAGTACGTGAATATCCAAGTGTAGACCAGCCCATTATTTCCGTGAATACTACTTATCCCGGAGCCAATGCCGAAGTAATCATGAACCAGATTACAGA
>DOZP01000210.1:477-2720 GCA_003517945.1 Porphyromonadaceae bacterium
GTCAGTAGCCAGGGTAATAGCCGTATCACCATTGAATTTGAACTTTCCGTCGATCTTGAGACGGCGGCGAACGATGTACGCGATAAGGTATCCCGCGCACAACGCTACCTTCCACGCGACTGTGACCCTCCTACCGTATCAAAAGCCGATGCTGACGCTACGCCCATTATGCAGATAGGTATTCGCAGTAGTCAGCGTTCATTAATGGAACTGACCGAAATAGCCGAATTGACCGTAAAAGAACGTTTGCAAACCATACAAAATGTGAGCGGTGTAGATATATGGGGACAGAAACGCTATTCCATGCGCCTTTGGCTTGATCCTGTAAAAATGGCCGGATACGGAGTGACACCGCTTGATATAAGAAACGCGGTCGATGCGGAAAATGTTGAATTGCCCTCAGGAAGCATAGAAGGAAATACGGTAGAGTTGTCTATCCGTACCATGGGACTGATGCATACGGCGAAAGAATTTGACGATCTTGTCATTAAAGAAAGTGAAAACAATATCGTTCGTTTTAAAGACGTAGGTCGCGCCGAACTGTCGCCCGAAGATATAAAAAGTATCCTGAAACGTAACGGCGAACCGATGGTTATGAATGTCATCATACCGCAACCCGGCGCCAATCATATAGAGATAGCGGATGAAGCCTACAAGCGTGTAGAACAACTGAAAAAAGACCTTCCCGAAGATGTTACGATTGAGATGGTTTATGACAATACGCAGTTTATCCGTGCATCTATCAGCGAAGTGGAAGAAACGATTTATGTGGCGTTCATCCTCGTTGTTATCGTCATTTTCATCTTCCTCCGCGACTGGCGCGTAACGCTTATACCGGTTGTCGTCATACCGGTTTCGTTAGTCGGAGCGTTTTTTGTGATGTACATTGCCGGATTTTCAATCAATGTGCTGACCATGTTAGCAATTGTATTGTCCGTCGGATTGGTGGTCGACGATGCGATTGTCGTCACGGAAAATATATACATTCGTATTGAAAAGGGAATGACACCCAGAAAAGCCGGAATAGAAGGTTCCATTGAGATTTTTTTCGCTGTCATATCTACTACGATTACGCTTGTAGCGGTATTTATTCCGATTGTTTTCATGGAGGGTATGACCGGACGGTTGTTTAAAGAATTCAGTATCGTCATTGCCGGGTCAGTAACCATTTCCTCTTTCGTAGCCCTTACGTTTACCCCCATGCTGGCAACTAAATTACTGAAACGTCGCGAAAAGAAAAACTGGTTATCGCGGAAAACAGAACCTTTCTTTGAAGGTATGAATCATATTTACGCTACATCCCTGAGTGCTTTTCTGAAAAGAAAATGGATTTCCGTACCCATTGTCATTATCTTATTAGGCGTTATTGCATATTACTGGCAAAAAACTCCGTCGGAGTTGTCTCCACTTGAAGACCGTTCCCAGATATCGGTAAATATCCGGGGGCCGGAAGGCGCTACATACGAATTTGTACGCGATTTTTCCGACAAATTAGAGCAAATCTCCGACTCCGTCGCCTACGAAAGAAAAGTAATCATAACACGCGCATTCGGAACAAGCGGGTTCATAACGATTATTTTGCCGGATATCAGAGCCCGCGAACGCTCTCAGATGGAAATTGCGGAGCAACTCTCCGGCGAGATAAGAAAAGAAACGCTGGCAAGAGGATTTGTCCAGCAACAATCTACTTTTGGCGGCAGACGAGGCGGCATGCCGATACAATATGTATTACAGGCCACCAGTATCGAAAAATTACAGGAGTTTCTGCCTGAATTTATGCTGAAAGTAAATGAGAGCCAGATATTCCAGATGGCTGATGTAAATTTAAAGTTTACAAAACCGGAAGTTCGTATCGAAATAAACCGCGATAAAGCGTCACTGCTTGGCGTAAGTACAAGAAACGTCGCACAAACATTACAATATGCACTCAGCGGACAGCGCATGGGCTATTTCTATCTGAATGGAAAGCAATACCAGATATTAGGCGAAATAAACCGTCAGCAACGTAATACGCCGCTTGACCTGAAATCCATCTATGTGAGAAGTGAAAACGGCTCGATGATCCAGCTTGACAATCTGGTGAATCTGGAAGAAAACGTGGCGCCTCCCCAGTTGTATCGTTACAACCGCTTCGTTGCCGCTACGGTTTCAAGCGGCCTGAACAAAGGGTATACATTAGGAGACGGTCTGGACGAAATGGACCGGATTGCCAAAGAAGTGCTGGATGAAAGTTTCCGTACGGC
>DOZP01000334.1:0-2990 GCA_003517945.1 Porphyromonadaceae bacterium
TCTACCAACTGAGCTATGGCACCAATCATGTTTGCGGGTGCAAAGATAGGGATTATTTTTTATTCTGCAAATTTTTTTGTAAAAAGTATTCAAAAAGATTACATTTTTGCTTTTGAATCGTTTTGAGACTTACTTCTGGCAGAAAAATTCTGAAAAAATAATTCGTCGTACCCAATTTTGTTCAATCCGTGAGGGATTGCCATCCCTGCGCTTTCAATTCTATCTCCCCGCCATCTCGCCCGACTAATATATGCCCATGTTCCGGCTTTGTTATATGTCCTATTATTTTTATTCCTTTCATTTCCGATACGGCATCATGATATCCAAGAGGGACAGTAAATAATAATTCATAATCTTCGCCTCCGTTAAGAGCGGCTGTTATAAGGTTCATATTAAATTCTTCTGCCATGACGGCTGTTTGATAGTCTACCGGAATACGTTCTTCAAAGATCCGGCAACCGACGGTACTCTCTCTGGAAATGTGTAATAATTCCGATGAAAGACCGTCTGATATATCAATCATGGATGTGGGTACTATCCCGGCCTTATACAACATTTCAATAATATCTTTCCGCGCTTCCGGCTTCAATTGCCTCTCCAGAAGATATTCCTTTCCGCTAAAATCCGGTTGAAAATCTTTTTCTCCATTGAAAACATTTTTCTCTCTTTCAAGTAACTGTAATCCCATATATGCTGCACCAAGGTCTCCCGACACACAAACCAGATCATTCTCCTTCGCACCATTACGGTATACCGTTTTACCCTTTTCTCCTTCACCTAAACAGGTTATACTGATTGTAAATCCGGTCATTGAGACAGAAGTGTCCCCTCCTACCAAATCTACTCCATAGACATCACAAGCCAGTCGCAAACCGGCATAAAATTCTTCTAAATCTTCTACACTAAAACGTTTCGAAATTCCCAAAGATACCGTGATTTGTTTGGGCTGCCCATTCATAGCGTATATATCCGAAAAATTCACAACGGCCGATTTGTAACCAAGGTGTTTTAACGGTACATATATAAGATCAAAATGAACGCCTTCGAGCAAAAGGTCTGTCGTTACAAGTATTTCTTTATCTTTGTAATCCAATACGGCGGCATCATCCCCTACTCCTTTAATCGTACTTGCATTCTTACGTTCTATTTTTGCCGTCAGGTGACGTATAAGTCCGAATTCTCCAAGTGTTGATATTTCAGTTCTTGACATTTCTTTTTTGTTGTATATTAATAGTGGATACTACATGTTTTAAAATGCGTGCATCAAAATTATCCCCACGTCCGAAAAGAAACTCTACGGATATTGGGAGATAATACAGATGAGACTTCCATGTATCAGGCAGGTTATTAAGAGTTTTCAGGCGCATGGCGTCTTTTTCGGTACAAATGATTTTACGCGTTGGCGATGTCATTTTTTCAAACCGGTTATCAATCTGTTGTATATCCGACTGTTTAAACGAATGATGATCGGGAAACTCACATATATGAATATTCTCAAAATGTGATTTCACTCTGTCAATAAGGGGTTGAGAATTCGCGATTCCGGTGATTAACAGCACATCTTCGTTTTTATTTATCTCGGACAAAAAACATGAATTCAATCGTTTTGACGGAAACAAAGGCTTCACCTTATGATAGACTATATCTGAAAAATACAGGCGCTGGTTTGCCATCAGGGACATATTTTTTTCAATGATACGTAGTTGTATCGGTTTAATATCTTTCCGACATTTTGTGACTACAACGATATCGGCACGATATGCTGCATGAACGGATTCACGCAGGTTTCCCGCCGGAAGCATAAAATCATCATAATACAAACGATCATATTCTGTCAGCATAATGGTCAGAGACGGCGATACATAACGATGTTGCATGGCATCATCAAGCAATATGACATGGGGACGCTTTCCATCGGGTAAAGCCAACAAACGCCGTATACCACGACGACGGTTTGCATCTACGGCGACTATAATACCCGGAAACTTACGTTTTATCTGACAGGACTCATCACCCACCTCCTGGGCCGTACACTCCGTTTTTGCCAATACAAACCCCTTGGTTTTACGCTTATATCCGCGGCTCAATGTCGCCACACGGTATTGTTTTTCCAACAGATGTATCAGGTATTCCGTAAAAGGAGTTTTCCCGGTCCCTCCCACAGAGATATTTCCAACACATATAACCGGGACAGGAAACCTTTCGGATGGAAGAACTTTCCATTCAAACAACATATTACGTACCCCTGTTATCAAACGATAAATAAAAGCAAACGGCGTAAGTAATAGACGAACAAAAGTATTCTTCCGGTTCATCAACAATTATAATGTCTTAAAATCATAAGGAAGACGGGCCTGGATACCACTCGCGTGCCTGACTGTCTGCAAAATTTGAAACAATTCCAGATCTTCTCCGAGCGCACTTTTGATAGCGGAAGTTCCTATTTCGTCCATTTGCTTTTTCAGGTATTCCGTCAACGGATCACTGGAGCCTAATACTGTTTTAACACTGTAATCCGTAAGTCCGGCTAATTCGGCCGCCACTTCTATCGCACGGTCAAGGTCACCTATTTCATCAACAAGCCCTCTTTCCAATGCCTGTTCGCCGGTCCACACGCGTCCCTGTCCTATCTGATCAATCTCCTCCTTAGTAACCCCTCTTCCTTCAGAACAGCGGGTCAGGAATACATCATAAATATGCTCAACATAGCCTTGCATCAGAGCTTTTTCGTCATCACGCATAGGGCGTGAAATATCTCCAAAATCGGCATATACATTTGTTTTTACAACATCTGCCGTCAAATCCATTTTATCAAACAAACCGGTAGCATTCGGAAAAATACCGAAAACACCGATAGATCCCGTAAGCGTATTAGCCTCTGATATGATCTTGTCTGCGGCACATGAAATATAATAACCGCCTGAAGCCGCAACATTTCCCATGGAAACAACTATCTTTTTTTCCTTCCTGATATCGTGAACCTGTTTCCA
>DOZP01000334.1:3013-8622 GCA_003517945.1 Porphyromonadaceae bacterium
ACCTTATCATCTTTCTTCAACTTAATAAGTTCATCAACCAGTTTTTCCGTAATATAATTCACATTACTATACCTGGGAGTATTGTCCGAATCCGTAATCTCACCTTCAGCATATAAAACGGCTATCTGATCCGCTTTTTTCACAGCAGCTTTCTTTTTTATATTCTTCATCTTCGCCATGCTGATCATTTTCAGTTTTTTACCGGATTCAACCCCTATTTGTTCTTTGATATAATTTTCGGCATCTTCACGATACTTTAAGTCATCAATAAGCCCGCATTCCACAGCCTTTTCCGCTGATGAAAACATGAGTCCCTTATCAATAAAATCATTGATATCATCTTTTGAGATATTGCGTGCAGATGCAATATTATCAACTATATTATTCCAGATACCCTGCTGATAAGAAGTAATCTGTTCACGGTTTGCATCACTCAGTTTATCAAGCATAAACGGCTCAACAGCGCCTTTATATGTCCCGACTTTAAAAATTTGCATTTCAATCCCGGCTTTATTCAGGATGCCCTTATAAAAAACCGTTTGTGACGCAAGCCCTGTAAGCTGTAACAATCCCTGAGGGTTTAAAAATACTTTATCGGCTACAGACGAAAGATAATATCCTTTTTGGGTATAGTTATCCGCATAAGCAACTATAAACTTCCCGCTTTCCCTGAAATCCGTCAATGCACGGCGTATAACGTCTATATTAGCCGTTCCGGTCGACAGATAAGAAACATCAAGGTATATCCCTTCTATCTTATCATTTTCTTTTGCATCCTTGATGGCCGCAAGTATATCTTTCAGCGAAAAAGGTTCCTCCGAACCGAATAAACTCCCGAACGGGCTTTCTGACGTGATTTCCATCAGGCCGCCTTTCAGCGGAAGCCGGAATACCTTTTCGTCATTCTTAGGTATATAAGCAGCAGACGAACTGCCTACGGATGAAATCATCCCTACAAACATAAAAAATCCCACCAACATAAAAATGCCGATGCTAATAAAAACTCCCAGTACGGAAGCAAACATCATTTTAAAAAACTGCTTCATAAATAAATTTATTTAAAATCAACACCAGACACAGGCCTGTAAGAAATTAATCTGCCTTAAATTCTGATTATAACGTGCAAAGTTAGTATTTTTTGTTGTATAACACTAAATAACAAATATAATTTCAGTTTGATGATAAAAAAAAACGACGGAGATCACAACTAAGCAACCCCCGTCTGATTTCAGTATGTAATGACTGATTTACAATTTGTTTTCAGATCCCAACACATCTTTAATCTTGTGAATATATAATTTTTTCGCATTTTCACGAGCCGGCCCAAGGTATTTACGGGGATCAAATTCGGCCGGACTTTCTACAAATACTTTACGTATAGCAGCCGTCATAGCAAGGCGACTATCCGAATCAATATTAATTTTGCAAACTGCAGATTTAGCGGCTTTACGCAATTGATCTTCAGGTATACCGATAGCATCTTTAAGCGCACCACCGTATTTATTAATGGTTTCAACTTCTTCCTGAGGAACAGAAGACGCCCCATGAAGTACGATCGGGAATCCGGGCAATTCTTTTTCTACCGCTTCCAGAATATCAAAAGCCAGCGGCGGAGGAACCAGACGACCGTTTTCATCAAGTGTACACTGTTCCGGTTTGAATTTGTTAGCCCCGTGAGAAGTTCCGATAGAAATTGCCAACGAATCACAACCTGTCTTAGTCACAAAATCCACCACTTCTTCCGGTCTCGTATACGTATGGTGTTCGGCAACGACATCATCTTCAACACCGGCCAGTACACCCAATTCACCTTCAACAGTCACATCATACTGATGTGCATATTCCACAACTTTTCTCGTCAATGCAACATTTTCATCATACGAAAGATGCGAACCGTCAATCATAACGGAAGAAAATCCCATATCAATACAATTCTTACACAATTCGAATGTATCTCCATGATCCAGATGAAGAACAATCTGAGGATTCGGACAACCCAGTTCTTTGGCATATGCAACCGCACCTTCCGCCATATAACGAAGCAACGTCTGGTTGGCATATTTACGCGCACCGCTTGATACCTGAAGAATAACAGGCGATTTCGTTTCCACCGCCGCCTGAATAATTGCCTGCATCTGCTCCATATTATTGAAGTTAAAAGCCGGTATGGCGTAGCCTCCTTCCATTGCTTTGGCAAACATCTCACGAGTGTTTACCAACCCTAAATCTTTGTAATTAATCATTGTTCTAATATTTATGATACTTAATAATGTTGTAATTGGTTTTATGCCGCAAAGGTAGAAAAATATACCGAAAAATTTGTATTGAGGCAAATATTTTTCAAAATAAAGTCTTTTTTTTTGAATGTTCGACTTTTATCATTACCTTTGCGACCCGAAATAGAGAATTTAATTAGTTTTGACAATAACAACAAAAGAAATAGAACAATGAAAAAAGAACTTCATCCGGAAAACTATCGCCCGGTAGTATTCAAAGACATGTCGAATGATGAAACTTTCATCACCCGTTCGACGATTAAAACAAAAGAAACAATCGAAATCGATGGCGTGACTTATCCGCTCGTAAAACTTGAAATTTCAAATACCTCTCATCCTTTTTACACCGGAAAAGCCAAATTGGTTGATACGGCAGGACGTGTTGACAAATTCATGAACCGTTACGGAAACCGTAATAAGAAATAATTATCCGGAAAAGTTATAAAAGAATCACATATCTCAAATCGAGGTATGTGTTTTTTTATATCCTCATATCCTCTATTTTCACATCCAATGTATCTGATACGGAAGAAATAGTATCTGCTTGCGGAGCGGTAAGGGCTTTTGATCCGTAATTATATTTCATCATCTTTATATCATCCATGTAAATACGATTGTATGACGCGGCAGAGTCATTAATCAAGACATATCCGTATACACGCTTCACCTGCTTAGTCGCAACAGTCCTTAATACGGCTTCATAATACCCATCCTTTGTTATTTCATTACTGACAGAGATAATCGTATCCGCCTGCTGAGCGCTTATATGAACCCGGGGCTTATACTTCATATCGGAGGGAATACCCCAGACAGAAAAGCCAAATACATAGGAACTACCGGACGAATAAGGTTTCTGCGGTGAGATGTCAAATCTAAGCATAGTAAGCATTCCCTGCTCCGGCCTGAACGTATGATGACGATTATAAATCCATACGTCTACCGAATCTTTTGCAGAAACATCTCCCGACAACGGATTCGGCTTAATATCCCCCATCAAAGCAATATTTTCATTTACATCCCTGAGTACCATTCTGTAAACCCGCATATATATATCCATATGCTCGCCATACCACATCAGTGAAGAGTCATATTCGGCCTGTGTAATATTATGCTTGGCAAATACGGCATCATATACGGCCTGCCTCGCGTCATTTGTTCCGTAAGATTCGTTTTCTGTCTCAACAAGGGCTTCGGCAATCTGCATATCATACAGTACGGTCCTCATCTTTTTTTCGGAAATAATATGTTTAGGTACCCGGCTACATGAAGCTGCTAAGCAGATTAACATTAAAATAGCGTATATACGTAATTTATCCGTCATGAACCTTTTTTCTTTCGCTAATACTTACCGATAGAGAATGTCTGTAAAACAAAAGTAATATAAACACACTTACACAAATAGACGAATCCGCTATATTAAAAATAGGCCTGAAAAAGATCAGTTCCTGACCTGCCCAAAAAGGCATCCATGACGGCCATGTCGTCTTGATAAGCGGAAAATAAAGCATATCAACTACTTTCCCATGTAGAAAAGTCGAGTAACCGCCTCCTTCCGGCATAAAGGTCGCCACTTGTCCGTAACTCGTATCAAACAGAACCCCATAGAATGTACAGTCGATTATATTGCCAAGCGCTCCGGCCAATATAAGCGACAAACACATAATAAAGCCAAATTTAAAATTCTGTTTTATGAGTTTATAAATAAAAACTCCCAGAAAACTGACAACAATAATCCTGAATATGGTAAGAATATACGTATCAACAATTTCAAGCCCAAAAGCCATACCGGGATTCTCGGTAAAATAGATTTTGAACCACGAAAAAATCTCAATACTTTCGTAAAGTTGCATATGCGTCTTTATCCAAATCTTGGAAGCCTGGTCCACAATCAACAGGAGAAAAACGGCCAATACCGCTCCCCATAAGCATTTATGCTGTGTTTTACTTAATGCCACTTTCCTTTGCTTCAATACTTAATGTTGCATGAGGTACCGCGCGAAGACGTTCTTTCGGAATAAGTTTTCCGGTCTCACGGCATATACCATACGTTTTATTTTCTATACGCACAAGCGCCGCCTGCAGGTTCTGGATGAATTTCATCTGACGTTGCGCCAGACGTCCCGTCTCTTCTTTCGATAGTGTCGTCGCACCTTCTTCAAGCACTTTAAAAGTAGGAGACGTATCCGACACATCATTTCCCTCCGAGTTCGTCACACCGGCACGCAATTGCTCATAGTCACGTTTCGCCTTATCCAGTTTTTCTAAAATAATGGCGCGGAACTCTTCCAATTCCTCGTCCGAATATCTTGTTTTTTCTGCCATAGATCCCAATAATTACATTAAACAATAAAAATATTATATCACCTCAAATATACTATATATTTTACATATTCCTCCCGATCCCAATTAAACTTTTTCTATTTTTATGAATAATTTAAAGTCGTCAAAATCCAACTCCGTGCCATCAACCTGTCCGTCAACAACTTCAAGCGACTCCGCCAATACCTGTTTTTTAATATAACCGGCATAATCCCGGACAGCTTCATCGGTTTCATGGGAAGAAGATATTTTTATATGTATTTTATCCGTTATCTCAAGTCCGTTATTCTTTCGTATATTTTGTATACGGTTCACCAGTTCACGCGCCAAACCTTCTTTCCGCAAATCATCCGTCACGGTAATATCAAGAGCAATTGTCAGATTTCCTTCATTTGCCACAAGCCATCCCGGAATATCTTCGGATACAATTTCCACATCATCCGGCAGAATTTCGCAGCCCTGTCCGTCTATGTCAAACGTAAATCTGCCGTTCTGTTCGAACGAAACGATCTCATCCTGTGACATATCCTGTATGGATACGGCTAACTGCTTCATCACCTTACCATAACGCGGCCCTAACTTTTTGAAATCCGGTTTTATTTTTTTTACCAGAATCCCCGAAGCATTATCCACGAAATCCAGTTCCTTCACATTGACCTCATTCAGTACGATATTCTTTACGGCTTCTATATTTGTTTTTTGTTCGTCATTCAGCGCGGGTACCATAATGGCCCGAAGCGGTTGGCGGACTTTTATATTTACTTTACGCCGTAACGCCAGCACCATGGAAGATATTGACTGCGCAACCTGCATCCGGTCTTCAAGCGTATTATTAATCACCGACTCATCATATACCGGGAAATCGGCCAGATGAACGGATTCAGCCTTATTACGGCCCGTAACGGAAACCAGATCGGTAAACAACTGATCGGAGTAAAACGGTGATATCGGAGCCATCAACCGGCTTACGGTTTCAAGACAGGTATACAGTGTCTGATAAGCCGACAGTTTATC
>DOZP01000334.1:8640-19792 GCA_003517945.1 Porphyromonadaceae bacterium
TCGTTTACAAAATCAGAGATAAGACGCCCCGCGCGTGTAGGTTCGTACGTATTATAATATTCGTCCACATCCTTAATCAGCGAATTCAGAAGCGACAGAATCCAACGGTCTATTTCCGGACGCTCATTCAGGGGCACATCCGGTTCGCTATAAGTAAATCCGTCCACATTGGCATACAACGAAAAGAAGGAATAGGTATTATACAATGTTCCGAAAAATTTACGGCGTATCTCTTCAATACCGTCCACATCAAATTTAATATTATCCCACGGAGAAGCATTCGTTATCATATACCAGCGCAACGGATCCGAGCCGTATTTCTCTATGGTTTCAAATGGATCGACGCCGTTTCCAAGACGTTTGGACATTTTATTCCCGTTCTTATCAAGGACAAGGCCGTTAGAGACAACATTCTTAAATGCCACGCTATCAAATATCATACTTCCCAACGCATGCAGTGTAAAAAACCACCCACGTGTCTGGTCTACTCCTTCTGCAATAAAATCCGCCGGAAAGACAACACGATTATCCAGCATTTCCTTATTTTCAAACGGATAATGTATCTGCGCATAAGGCATTGCCCCCGAATCGAACCAAACATCAATCAGGTCTGTTTCGCGCTTCATCGGTTCACCGTTGCCGGCAACCAGCACTATATCGTCCACATAAGGACGGTGAAGATCTATCTTATTATAATTTTCTTCCGAATAATCGCCGGGTACAAACCCGATCTCTTTATAAGGATTACTTTTCATCACGCCGGCGGCAACCGATTTCTCTATTTCATTATATAATTCTTCAACCGAACCTACACATATTTCTTCTCCTCCGTCGTACGTACGCCATACCGGAAGCGGAGTTCCCCAATAACGGCTACGGCTCAGGTTCCAATCCTGCAGATTCTCCAGCCATTTGCCGAAACGCCCGGTACCGGTACTTTGCGGTTTCCAGTTAATGGTATTGTTCAACGCTATCATTCGTTCCCGGCAAGCCGTAGTCTTCACAAACCAGCTATCCAGCGGATAATACAGGATCGGTTTATCCGTACGCCAACAGTGCGGATAATTATGGATATGTTTTTCTATTCTGAACGCAAGCCCCTGTTGCTTAAGCATGACACTCAAATCAATATCAAGCGTCTCGTTTTTGCCGTCCGGCTCCGGTTCGTATTCATTTTTCACATAACGTCCGGCAAAATTCTTATATAAGTCAACATTTACACTCGATTGAATATATGCTTCATCCAAGTCTTCCAAGCGGTAAAAGCGTCCTTTCAGGTCAACCGCCGGACGAAGATTACCCGCTTTGTCCGTTAATTGAACGGGCGGCACGTTGAAACTCTTTGCCACACGCGCATCGTCAGCCCCGAATGTAGGAGCTATATGTACAATACCCGTACCGTCTTCCGTCGTCACGTAATCTCCCGAAATAACACGAAATGCGCCTTCGCCGGGATAAAACCAGGGTATCAGTTGCTCATACTCCATTCCAACCAGCTCTTTACCCTGATATTCGGCAACCACTTCATAGGGCACCGCTTTATCTCCGGCTTTGTAATCTTCCAACGCCATGCCTTCAGCTTTTACACTGAAATGAGCCGGTATCAAATCTTTTGCCAGTACGATTGTTATGGGTTCTCCGCTGTAAGGATTATAAGTCCGGACAACTGCATATTGTATAGTAGGACCCACACACAACGCGGTGTTAGAAGGTAAAGTCCAAGGGGTTGTTGTCCAGGCAATAAAGTAAGGTGTCCCCCACCCCGTCATTTCCGGTTTCGGATTCTTCATCTTAAAAAGAGCCGTAACGGTCGTATCTTTCACATCCCGGTAGCATCCCGGCTGATTCAGTTCATGCGTACTCAATCCCGTTCCCGCAGCAGGAGAATAAGGTTGGATGGTATATCCCTTATATAACAATTTTTTCTCATAAAGTTCTTTGAGTAAAAACCACAAAGATTCGATATAACGGTTATCAAAAGTGATATAAGGATGATCCATATCTACCCAGTAACCCATTTTCTCCGTCAGTTCTTCCCATTCTTTGGTGAACTTCATGACATCTTTGCGGCACTCCTTATTATAATCGGCAACCGATATCTTCTTACCGATGTCTTCTTTTGTTATACCCAGTTTTTTTTCTACGCCAAGCTCAACCGGCAAACCATGTGTATCCCAGCCGGCCTTACGCTCAACCAAAAAACCTTTCATCGTCTTGTAACGACAAAATATATCTTTAATAGAACGAGCAATCACATGATGAATACCAGGCATACCGTTGGCCGACGGCGGACCTTCGTAAAAAATAAACGAAGGAGCGTCTTTCCGGATACCCAGACTCTTGTGGAAAACATTTCCTTCTTTCCACTTCTTCAACACCTTTTTATTGACTTCCGATAAGTCAAATGCGTTGTATTCCGTAAATCGATTACTCATAACTTTAATCCCCTGTTAAAAAACCGCCGCAAAGATAATCTTTTTTTATTGAAATTAAAACAAGCATAAGACAAAACAAGCAGGCCTTCTTCCGCAGGAGCACATCTTATTGTCTAATAAATAATAATTTAAAACAGAATGAATGAAAATCACAATTTCAGCTATAAAAAATCGTTCGGATTAAAAAGGCCCTATAAAATGCCGGATTTTTTAACATAAAGTAGAAAAGAATACATATACGGAGAAAAAGAATATGCTCTGATTGACAAATAAAGTTTATCTTTGCACAGAAAAATTACAATTATGCAACAGAAATTAAAAGGACATATATCCCAGATCATAGGGCCGGTTATTGACATTAGTTTCGAAACGAATGAAGATGATGCCGGAAAAATCGCTTTACCGTCTATTCATGATGCGATAAAAATACCCCGTCCGGACGGTCGTGTCTTAATCGCTGAAATACAACAACATATCGGAGAGAACTGTGTACGCTCGGTAGCAATGGACTCTACGGATGGGCTATACCGCGGTATGGAAGCCATATCCGATTATGCCCCTATCAGTATGCCGGTCGGCGAACAGACAAAAGGACGATTACTGAATGTGATAGGCGACACGATCGACGGAATGAAACCGTTGGACAAAACCCATACGCTGCCCATACACAGAGAAGCGCCCAAATTTGAAGACCTTTCTACCAAACAGGAAATTCTCTTCACCGGCATCAAGGTCATAGACTTGCTCGAACCTTACCTTAAAGGGGGGAAAATCGGATTATTCGGCGGCGCCGGTGTCGGCAAAACCGTGCTTATAAAAGAACTGATCAATAATATTGCAAAACGGCACAACGGATTTTCCGTATTTGCAGGTGTCGGCGAACGTACACGTGAAGGCAATGACCTGCTTCGTGAAATGATAGAATCCGGTGTAATACGCTACGGAAAAGCATTTGAAGAATCCATGGAAAAAGGCAACTGGGATTTATCAAAAATTGATTATGATGAACTGAAGAAGTCCCAGGCCACGTTGATCTTCGGACAAATGAATGAACCTCCGGGAGCGCGCGCTTCGGTGGCATTATCCGGACTAACCATGGCAGAGTCGTTCCGTGATGCCGATGGCGGCTCTAAAGATATTCTGTTTTTTATCGACAATATTTTCCGTTTCACACAAGCGGGAAGCGAAGTATCCGCCCTTTTGGGAAGAATGCCGTCTGCCGTGGGATACCAACCCACGCTTGCCACCGAAATGGGCGCCTTGCAGGAAAGAATCACTTCCACTAAAAACGGCTCTATCACCTCCGTACAGGCAGTATATGTTCCGGCTGACGACCTGACGGATCCGGCTCCGGCTACCACCTTTTCATACCTTGACGCGACGACTGTGCTAAGCCGTAAAATTACGGAACTGGGTATTTACCCGGCTGTTGATCCGCTTGAATCGACATCACGTATTCTGGACCCCAACATTGTGGGAAAAGAACACTACGACACGGCGCAAAGAATAAAACAAATCCTTCAGCGCAATAAAGAGTTACAGGATATCATTTCCATACTCGGCATGGAAGAGCTTTCCGACGAGGACCGGATAACGGTAAACCGTGCGCGACGCGTACAACGTTTTCTTTCACAACCTTTTTTTGTTGCCGAACAATTCACGGGAGTTCCGGGAGCAATGGTTTCTATCGAAGATACGATCAAAGGATTCCGCATGATCCTTGACGGCGAAGTCGATGAACTACCGGAACAGGCGTTTCTGAATGTCGGCACCATCGAAGATGCCATTAAAAAAGCCGACAAATTAAAAAGTCAGATGAAATAACAAAATAAACAGATATACAATGATAAAAATGACAATTCTTTCTCCGGCCGGTACGGTATTCGACGGAAATGTTGCACATGTGACGTTCCCGGGAGAAGCAGGCTCTTTTTCCGTATATCCGCTACACGCCCCTATCATATCCACTTTAATAAAAGGAAATATTATTTGTTATGCTTCCGACAGTGAAAAAAAAACGATTCCCGTACAAAGCGGACTTGTAGAAGTGAAAGACGACAGGATTACAGTATGTATCGAACAAACACCAGAACCAAACGATTAGAAACATGGAAAGGGCATACAGGGCAAAAGAAACCAGAAAACTCGTTATTTTCGGCATTTTAATTTTCGGCATACTGGAAATGGGATTTATCCGTTTGGTATATCCTTCTCATTATACAAACTATCTGCTATTTATACCCCTGTATTTTCTGTTATTGGGAACCAGTGTATTACTTGTGCTGTCGCGCATGAAACGTAAGAGATTACATCCGGGACGTGCCATTGCAAGGCTTATGCTGTTTAATGTTGCACAAATGTTACTTTCGTTTCTCCTGATGTCTTGTTACTACTATTTCATTGATGTACAAGAACATACCGTACTGATTACTTTCAGTGTTTTTTACATATTTTTCATGTGCCTGAAATTTTTCATACTTTATAATATTGATAAGCTACACAAAATAGAAACAAAACGCCTCAAAGATGCAAATAAGAATACATAAACATACAACGTGGCTCTTTATCTTTCTGATGATGTTGCTCGTCAATACAAAGATTTCCGCATCCGAAGCATCCGACGGTAATATCCGTCCGAGAGAAATTATATTCGATCATATACAAGACGCATACTGGTGGCATATAACCACCATCAAAGATCATCATATCTCCGTATATCTGCCTGTTATCATATATTCTTCAAACAGCGGCTTCCACCTGTTTTCTTCTTCGCGCGTAGATCATGGCGATAAATACAAAGGTTTTTTCATATCGGAAGAAGGAAAATACGCAGGAAAAATAGTAGAATTAAACAGTGCGGGAAAAGAGATCCGGCCGGTTGATTTATCCCTTACCAAAATAGCGTTTGCTATCGTTGTAAACTCAGCGATCATGCTCATTCTGTTTTTATCCGTCGCACGCTGGTATAAACGGAGACCCGCGCATGCCGTACCCGGAGGATTTGTAGGTGCGATAGAAATGTTGGTAATGAGTGTCGAAAATGATATCATACGAAAAAGCATCGGCAAAGATTACGCCCGCTATTCTCCGTACCTGCTGACGGCTTTTTTCTTTATTTTTATCAATAACCTGATGGGGCTTATACCCGTCTTTCCCGGAGGCGCAAACGTTACCGGAAATATATCCGTAACGCTTGTGCTGGCATTATGCACCATGCTGGCGATCAATCTGTTCGGCAACAAAGAATACTGGAAAGAAATAGGCTGGCCGGATGTACCTTTATGGATGAAAGTGCCCATACCCTTAATGCCTGTCATCGAACTATTCGGGGTCATATCCAAACCTTTTGCATTGACAATCCGTCTTTTTGCCAATATAACGGCAGGACATGCCGTCATCCTGGCGCTGACATGCCTTATTTTCATAACGGTCAGAATGGGTGCGGCAATGAATACGGGGATGACGATCTTTTCCGTCGTGTTATCCGTATTTATGAGCTTTCTGGAAATGCTGGTCGCTTATATTCAGGCATACGTTTTCACCATGTTGTCTGCCGTATTTATCGGACTTTCACGCCAGGAAGGCAGTCATGACGAAAAAGCAACTAAAATCAACAATAACATAAAAACAATATAAAACGCAAATTACTAACTTAATACATTTAAAATTATGACACTGTTAAACATTCTGCTACAAGCAACAGCAAGTTTTGGTCCTCTGGCTGCTCCTATAGGTGCGGCGATCGTAGTAGTCGGAGCCGGTTTGGGTATCGGAAAAATCGGCGCCAGCGCTATGGAAGCCATTGCCCGCCAACCGGAAGCCGCCAGCGATATCCGTATGTCGATGATCATTGTTGCCGCATTGATCGAGGGCGCCGCACTATTTGCAATTGTAGTCTGCCTGATGGCCCTGGGATAAAAAAGAAAAAATAATATGTCGTTATTAACACCTGATCTCGGGCTTATATTCTGGATGGTATTGTCATTTGCCATTGTATTCGGCATATTGGCCAAATTCGGATTTCCTGTCATCACCAAGATGGTTGATGAACGGCAGGAATACATACAACAATCCCTTACCAACGCTGACGAAGCCAACCGTACATTGGAAAGTATCAAACAGAAATCCGAAGAGCTAATCGAAGACGCCAAAAAACGGCAGACAGAAATCATCAGACAGGCGACGGCTGATGCCGGCCAGATTATGCAGAAAGCAAAAGAAGAAGCATCCGCATTAGGGAAACAGAAACTTGATGAAGCGCTAAGACTGATTGAAATGCAGAAGCAAAGGGCTATCGGAGAAATTCGTTCCCAGGTTGCGGCGCTATCCGTTGATATTGCGGAAAAAATACTACGGCATCAACTTGACAATACGGAGAAGCATGACCAATTGATTTCACAGTTTCTTGACGAAATTGAAGATCTCAATATTGCAAAAAACTGAAGAATTAATACGTAAATATTATCGAAATAATGGATGAAGGGTTAATATCCAAAAGATACGCTAAAGCTCTCTATTTTCATGCGTCAGACATGGGTGAAGAGGCGCTTCTGTATCACAGAATGCAAATCCTGGAAACACTGTTGCGCAAAATGCCGGAATTCAGGGAAAGTTTAAGATCTCCCATGATTTCCGTGAAAGAAAAATTAAATCTGTTAAAAAACGCAACGGGCAAAAACCCGGAACAATCGTATCTTGACTTTATAGACCTCGTCATGACCAACCACAGAGGCAATGCGCTGCTAATGATATCCCTGAGCTATCAGGTACTTTATCGTCAAAAGAAAAAAATCAGCGTTGTTCATCTTATTTCCGCAAAAAAAGTGCCGGGTAAGGCGATTGAACGGATCCGGTATCTGACGGAGCAACGGACACACGGAAAAGTGGAATTTTCGACCCGGATAGACCCTTCCATAGACGGCGGATTTATTTTCCAGTTGAATGACATCCGCATAGATGCTTCGGTGAAAGGACAGCTTAACCAGATCGGCAGGCGTTTGGCGCAAATAAACAAATCTATTATTTAGCAGTTAGTACGATAGATACAGAAACGAATATATTAGTATGATGACAGACAATATAAAAATAAGTGAAGTTTCCGAAGTGCTCAAGATGCAGCTTGACAAAATAAACGTCAGAATGTCATATGACGAAGTCGGTACGGTTTTACAGGTCAGTGACGGAGTTGTACGCATCTACGGATTGCACAATGCCGAAGCAAATGAATTGCTGGAATTTGAAAACGGTATCAAGGGAGTCGTTATGAACCTGGAAGAAGATAATGTCGGAGCCGTTCTGCTGGGACCTACGAACAAGATCAAAGAAGGTTTTTCGGTAAAACGAACGAAAGAAATCACTTCGATTGACGTAGGAGAAGGTATGCTCGGACGCGTCATTGATCCGTTGGGTGAAGCGCTCGACGGCAAAGGGCTGATTGAAGGGGAACGCTTCCGGATGCCGCTCGAACGAAAAGCGCCCGAAGTGATATTCCGTCAACCGGTAAATCAACCGTTACAAACGGGCATTAAAGCGATTGACGCCATGATACCTATCGGCAGGGGGCAGCGTGAATTAATCATCGGAGACCGTCAAACCGGTAAAACGGCTATTGCGATTGATACAATCATCAACCAACGTTCCAATTTTGAGAAAGGAGATCCGGTCTACTGCATTTATGTTGCCGTAGGACAAAAAGGCTCTACCGTTGCATCTGTTGTAAATACACTGCACGAAAAGGGAGCCATGGACTATACCATTGTGGTGGCAGCCACAGCCTCCGATCCGGCGGCATTGCAATACTTTGCGCCTTTCGCCGGCGCTGCGATCGGCGAATATTTCCGCGATACCGGACGTCATGCGCTTGTCGTCTACGATGATTTATCCAAACAAGCCGTATCTTACCGCGAGGTATCCCTTGTATTACGCCGTCCGTCGGGCCGTGAAGCATACCCGGGCGATATATTCTATCTTCATTCAAGACTGCTGGAACGTGCCGCCAAAATAATAGACCAACAGGATGTTGCCGAAAACATGAATGATCTGCCTGATAGTCTGAAAGGTAAAGTGAAAGGCGGAGGTTCCCTCACAGCGCTTCCCCTCATTGAAACACAGGCAGGCGACGTATCGGCTTATATCCCGACAAATGTAATATCCATTACCGACGGACAAATATTCCTTGAAAACGACTTATTCAATCAGGGTATACGTCCGGCTATTAATGTAGGTATTTCCGTATCGCGCGTAGGAGGAAGCGCACAGATAAAAGCGATGAAACAGGTAGCCGGAACATTGAAAATAGACCAGGCTCAATACCGTGAACTGGAGGCTTTTACAAAATTCGGCAGTGATTTGGATAAAGTCACCGCATTTACGATAGACAAGGGACAAAAGAATACACGATTACTTATTCAGGAACAATACGCGCCCATGGTTGTTGAAGAACAGGTAGCAGTCCTTTATTGCGGCACACACGGACTTCTCAGAAATATAGAAGTAAATAAAGTACATGAATTTGAACAAACCTTCCTGCATCTTTTAAGAAGCAGCCATCAGGAGGATATACTGGAACCTCTGCGGAAAGGTTTTTTTGATGACAACGTAGCCGCTGCCATTGAGGCATGTGCCGCAAAAATAGTCGGAGACAGTAAATCCTGAAACTTTTATGGCGGCACTCAAGGAAATAAAAAAACGGATTAATTCTATTGCAAGCACCCGGAAAACGACATCGGCCATGAAGATGGTAGCATCTTCCAAACTACATAAAGCCGAAAACGTCATATCAAACATGTTACCGTATTCGGAAGCGTTACATCACATAATGGAATCACTATTGACCGGAGACGATGCAAGTATGTTGAGCCGGGAACGCCCCGTCAGGAATATAGCCATCGTTGCATTCTCATCCGATTCTTCCCTTTGCGGAGCTTTTAATTCCAATATAGTACGTGAGTTACAGAAAACGATCGCAGCATACAGAAAATCACGATCCGTCGATCATATTTTCATCTATACGATCGGCAGGAAAGTATATGACGCGGTCAGAAAAACAGATATAACCATCACCCAAAATTTCGAAAATCTGGCCGGCAAATCGGATTATCATACAATCGCAGATTTTGCCGGATCCTTAATCACGCAATTCGAGCGTGGCGAGATAGACCGCGCGGACATCATCTACCATCATTTTAAAAGCGCAGGTTCACAGGAGCTTATCAACGAAACTTTACTGCCTGTCATACTCCCTCAAAAAGAAAATCCGGATAGTCATGCAAATACCGGATATATCTTTGAACCGTCGCGCGAGGAAATTCTCCGCGTGGTTATTCCCAAAAGTATCAAACTACGGTTATACACGATGCTTTTAGACTCAAACGCTTCCGAACACGCCGCCCGTATGATCGCGATGCAGACGGCGACGGATAATGCGGACGACCTTGTTTCCGAACTAACGATCGAGTACAACAAATCACGTCAACAAGCCATTACAAATGAACTTCTTGACCTGATCAGCGGAAATATGGGATGATGCGCGTAAAATATGTATTTTTATCCTCCTTATGATGAAAAATATGATACAATCCGTTTGCATATATTGCGCTTCAAGCGCCGGTATTGATACTGTTTATGTGAAAGACGCCGAAAAGTTAGGCACTTTGCTGGGACAGCGCAATATACACGTAATTAACGGAGCCGGAAGCATCGGACTGATGCGGATCGTTTCGGATGCAACAATCAAAGCCGGCGGCGCCGTAACAGGTATAATTCCTCATTTTATGATAGAAAACGGATGGTGTCACAACGGATTAACGGAACTTATCCGGACCGAAACCATGCATGAGCGAAAACAACTGATGGCGAACCTGTCCGATGCCGCCATAGCCCTCCCCGGCGGATACGGCACACTTGAAGAATTACTTGAAATCATCACCTGGCGTCAGTTAGGGCTATACCAAAAACCGGTCATCGTCTTAAACACCAACAACTATTACGACCCGCTACTCGAAATGCTCGGCCGGGCAACCCGGGAGAAATTCATCCGTCCGGAACAGGCATGCCTGTGGCAGGTAGCAAAAACACCCGAAGAAGTCATCAAGATCCTATGCAGGGACGGGCACTTATAATCCCGTCGCTTTCATCCAGACTTCAGCCATCAACTGACGTCCCGGAAGATCGGGATGTACTCCGTCAGCCGCCCAGTACGATGTCGGAGCGATTTTCAAAGCTTCATCAAATGCCGACTGAAAAGGTACGAATACGGCGTCAAACTCTCCGGTCAGCTTTTGAAGCGATGTCCTGTAAGCATCAAACATCGGGAACCACGCACTGTCACTAATAGCCGACCCTGCGGTCAATACAAACGGTTCACAAAGCACCAACTGTATTTTCGGTAACTTTTCCTTCGTATATCTCAACAAATTACGAAGATCGTTCTCATATACCTCAACAGTACCTTTATAACTACCGTTCAGCGTATGCCAGTAATCATTCACGCCGATCAGAATACTCAACACATCCGGCATAAAAGACAAAGTATCTATTTCCCAACGTTCGCGCAACTGAAACACTTTGTTTCCGCTTATACCGCGGTTATAGATCTTAGGTTGTTTATCTGCTTGTTTATTCAAAATGGAAGTAGCGGTAAAAAGCGCATAACCCATTCCTAACTGATCCGTATTATTACATGTGATCGAATCTCTCTTGCGACCGCAGTCCGTAAT
>DOZP01000334.1:19830-21645 GCA_003517945.1 Porphyromonadaceae bacterium
GCTTCGGCAATATCAGGTATCACCGCCATACCAACTCCTGCGAATGCCGCCTTTTTCAGAAAATTACGTCTTGTTTCCATTGTATTTTAAAGTTAAAATAATGGAACAAAGATAACATATTTAATATATATAACCGCATCAAAAGCAAGAATTATCCCTGTGTATATATTCAAAATTTGCCGGTGCCTCATAACGGTGACCTTTTGATCTTCCGGTACGTCAGTTGATAGCTGAAGTCCGGATAAAAGCGACAAGATTGTAAAACAATTGGCAGAATAAAATGCATTATTGAGTATTAAAAACGAACTTTATTCATTCATATTGGGTATTAAAAACAAAAAATATTTCTTTTATCCATATCGTATATTAAAATTAAGTATTATATTTGCAGGAAAATAATTACCTGATTTTTACGATTTATGAGCGGCGAATATTTAATACGGACCATTGATAGCTATTTGTTGAAGTGGAAAGAAGATGCAAAACGAAAACCCATATTGCTAAGGGGCGCACGACAAGTAGGGAAGTCTTCAACCGTAAGGGAATTGAGTAAACAATTTGATTCTTTTGTGGAAATCAATTTTGAAAGAGATAATCTGAAATATAATGTAAACGAGGTCTTTGAAAGAACATCTGATCCCAAACGGATATGTGATGACCTCTCTACCATATACGGTAAACCAATTGTTGCAGGGTGTACACTGTTGTTTTTGGACGAAATTCAGGATTGTATTCCTGCTATTTCTTCATTGCGTTATTTTTACGAAGAATACCCCGAATTACACGTGATTGCCGCCGGATCATTGTTGGAGTTTGCTTTGCAGGAACTACCCTCGTTTGGTGTGGGGCGCATCCGTTCCATGTTCCTGTATCCTTTTTCGTACGATGAATATTTACGTGCGACAGGGTTGGTCATGCTTGCTGATGCCTTGCAAAACGCTTCACCTGAAAAACCGTTTTCCGAAGCGGTTCACAACAGATATATACAGGAATTGGTACGCTTTATGCTTATTGGAGGAATGCCCGAAGTGGTGGCTACGCACGCTTCCGGCGGAACGATGCTCGAATGTCAACAAGTGTTGGACGATTTAATGCTTTCGTTGTATGACGATTTTTCCAAATACAAAGACCGTGTACCTTCATCGCGTCTGCGCGAAGTATTTTCGTCCGTCATCCGGCAAACAGGAGGAAAGTTCACTTATTCCCATGCTTCGCAACATGCCAACCGTTTACAAATAAAAGAAAGCACGGAATTATTGGAATTGGCGGGGATTATTTATCCTGTCACACATACATCGGCCAATGGGCTGCCATTGGCTGCCGAAATGAATATCAAACACCGCAAGTACCTTCCCATGGATACCGGAATATACCAGCGTTTTTTGCGTTTGAATTTAGGCCAACTACTTAGCCCTGAAAGTCTGGAACAGGTAAACAAAGGCGCTTTGGCCGAATTGTTCGTAGGTTTGGAATTGTTGAAGTCGGCGCCATGTACATATCCCACACAACTTTACTATTGGCAACGCGAAAAACCAGGGAGTTCTGCCGAAGTGGATTATGTAGTACAGTGTAATACTGATATTGTTCCCCTCGAAGTGAAATCGGGTACGAAAGGGGCTATGCAAAGTATGTTTCAGTTTCTGTCCGAAAAGAATTATCAGTATGGCATCCGCTGTTCAATGGAAAATTTCGGAACCTACCAAAACGTCAAAGTTTATCCGCTATATGCCGTTTCACGGATTGGCAAATAAAAAATCAAAACATCCTTTTTTCTTACGACCTTTTAACGCCTATCCATGTCAGGCGTTTCCACAA
>DOZP01000334.1:21709-22263 GCA_003517945.1 Porphyromonadaceae bacterium
AAACAAGGCTATCCCGAACAAAAAACTGTACGTAATTCCGATATGCAGATAAACTCCCCAATGATAAAAGAATAGCGAGCCGATCATGGATTGTGTCAGGTAGTTCGTCAGGCTCATCTTGCCGTANNNNATGATACCTGTAACCATAGCCGTCATAAAGCCAAAGTTTGCAAGTGATTGCAGAATACGTTGAAAAGGTTGCAATAGTTCGGGACGCGAAATATAATCCGGCATCATATCGTGTAATCCTTTCAACGGGAAAAACAGCAATAAGCCGAAAAGGAGAAAACGAAGCCAACAGGTTTCATGATTACCGGTATTCACAAACAGTTTTCTGCGCCCGACCCACAATCCGGCAAGGAATAATCCGGCAGTCTGAAAAATACGCCCGTGTTCCCAAGCCCATGTCAGCGAAGCCAGTTGGCCTTCATACAGGTTTACCTTCACCATTTCTATGAAAGAAGCCTCCGACTGCGCTTTGAACGCTGCCTCCCAATACTTGATTCCACCGTCGGCGGCGGCAGCGACATAATCCGGATTGAATAATGCATACA
>DOZP01000334.1:22321-24984 GCA_003517945.1 Porphyromonadaceae bacterium
ACCATCGCATACATCGTCAGTATTTCGGCCGTAAAAAATGCGGCATTAAGCTGTCCGAGCAGAAAAAGCAGCACAAGACGCCACAGAAAACGCAGCCGGAAATCACCTCCCCGGCGACTTTCATTATCATCCTGGATAAAAAAACTGAATCCGAAAAGCAAGGCAAAAATAGCATAAGCCTTGCCGCCAAAAGTGAAAAACAATCCGTCCCAAACAGCCTTATCCGTAAACTTCATCCATTCAAACGGAACATCAGGCGGATAACGATAAAAATTAAAATGTTCGACACTATGCAAAATAATAATACCCATCACGGCAAACCCGCGCAAAACATCCGCAACATCTATTCGTGTATTTTTCTTTACGGAGCGATTCCTTTCTTCCATATCAACAGTCATACTTATCTATCTCACAACTTTAATTAGTGTGGGACAAATATAATTTATTTATGATAAATTACAAAACGCAAGACTGGTGCGGATACGGATTCCGCGGGAAGTTAGAAATCCGTATATGCTATATCCTTTTTCAATCCGGTATTATTTTCAAAGACAATCTTATGATCCGTTTTTAATCGAATATTTTGCAACCGGAAATGATCCGAAAACCTTATACGGCCTCCCGATTTAGCATCGGCTACAACATTATACATACCCATATCTTCTATTTTAAGAGATTCGTTCCATCCGGATGCACTGATAAGCGTTCCGGTATTCGCCGATTTAATATTCGACGCGTATATTTTTCTGAAATGCGGAAAACCTCTTTCTTCCGGCTCCACTCTGGTAAGCATGGTATGCCAGTGGGCAGGTATTTCCCGCCCTTCATATTCGGGCGGAAGCGTAGAATAGCTATAACTGGGATTCCAATTCAGGTCGACGGAAAATACGGTTTTCACACTATCGGCGGCGACATCCGTCACATAAACATCTTCCACAACACCCCCTCTGTTAAGCGCAGACTTGATGCGTAACAGATTGGAAGTCCCGTGCGCTTTCAGGTTATATCCTACAACATGCCGTATTCCTCCCGATGTTTCACTTCCGCAGGTGATTAGACCGGCACCTTTCAACGAGGTACAATTCCGTATCACAACATATTCCGTCGGACGGTTCACACGCAATCCGTCGGCATCACGACCCGCTTTCAGGCATATATTATCGTCATTACAATCGACAGTACAATTTTCTATCAGGATGCGATCCGACGAATCAATATCTATTCCGTCCGTACTCGGGCCGTGTTTCCCATCCACGTTATTACGGATCGTTACGCCGTCAACCGTGCAATGACCGGAATACACAATGTGGATAGCCCAGAAACCGCTGCGCATCATCGTAAAATCACGCAATGTAACATCCGAACTGTTGGATACAAGCAGTCCGCGCACACGCTTACAATCGTAATCTATGATCCAGCGCAAACCGCGTTGTTCATAATCTTTGCGCATCGCCCAATACTTATCCCACCATACTTCGCCCTGACAATCAATCAGTCCGCCACCGCTAACAGCCGCATTATGCTGATCAATCACATTAATAACCGCCGCGGGCCATATCATCTCAATACCCGCTACACGCGTCTGTATATCCGGATAAGCCGTACTGTCGGCGGTGGCAATCAGCGTAACGTCTTTATCTATCCGGAGATTGACTCCGCTTTTTACGAACAAAGCGCCGGTAAGGTATTTTCCGGAATCAAAGGTTACCGTCCCTCCTCCCGATTCATGACATGCATCAATCGCTTGCTGGATGGCATCTCCGGAAAAAGTGACGCCATCGCCAACCGCATGATAGTCATTTACGGAATAGATTCTTTTCTCCGGAAACGTTTTTGCGCCTACCTGACTGATCCATGCAACATCGGGACGCTCCGACTCTTCCATCCATTCAAAAGACGGTAAATCCTGTTGTGTATCCGTACAACTGCATATAGTGCACGACAAGGCGAATATCAATAGTGTATATTTCATCATAAACTTCATCATAAATTTACACAGTACAAAAAAAACGTTGCGCGCTCTTAATTTCCGTCCGGCTGTTCCATTTCCGCAAAAGGGCTCGGATTCCATTTGAATAATTTTACCGGATCCGGCATAGACGGACTGTAAGGAATGAAATCAGGATTCAGGTATTCCATAAAATCAAGTTGATAACCTTGTCGTTGCAGATTGCGTAATCCTGTAATCACACATTTCGCTATCTGATATGCGCCGTAAGGATTGAAATGTGTATTATCTTCCAATACCTTCGTCTGGCCCGGCCAGGTATTTGCAGGATAATGAACAAAGGCTTTTTTAGATCCTTCAACACCCAGCGCTTCATATAGTGTGCGCGTCATCGCATGCAGATCGACCAAAGGTATATTTTCTTCCGCAGCCAGCCGGCGCATCGCATCGGGATAATCTTCATGCGTATCCTTAATCCTTCCTTTTTCATCAAAACTACGCCGCTGGGTTGGGGTTACAAAAACCGGATATGCGCCACGCGCACGCGATTCACGTATAAAGACCCGGAGGCTTTCGGTAAAAGAAGTATAAGCGCCTTTACCTTCGCCCTTCTGTTTCTGGTCGTTATGCCCGAACTCAACAAAGATATAATCACCTGCCTTCATTTGTGTCAGCAATTTTTTCAGACGTCCGGCCGCAATGAAGGAATTGGCGG
>DOZP01000334.1:25153-29605 GCA_003517945.1 Porphyromonadaceae bacterium
TCCCAGTTCAGTTTATTCTTTTCACGCGGCTTGATCCGTACGCGCGCTCCATCGGGATAAATGAGCGTATTGCGCTTATTCACAACAAAGGTATGTTCTTTAAATTCACCTTTTTGGGTAGGTATATTTTCCATAAACAGCCGGCGGGACTCGCCGCGAACCGTCGTCACACCGGCTTTTACCGCCGAACCGAACCTGACGGTTACCTGATAGTCGCCGTCCGGGACGGCGACAGAGAAAAAGAACGGTTTATTACTATCTTTTTCAGGTATACCCTGAAAATCATAACCGTACCCTGTTTCGTCCGAATAGGGCCGGCTTACGGCCAGGCATTCATAGCCGGCCAACACTTTATTGCCGTCAAAAGTAAAATAATATGCATCTTTAGGCTTTACGGTTACCCTCACCGGTTTCAACTCATCCGGCGAATCTTTCGTAAACATATTCACTTTGGGAGCATCTTCCGTAAACAACGAACCGATAAGCCCGGCATCCAATGTAGAAGCAGGCCGGAACCGGTCTGACCGCATATAATCCAACACGGATTTATAAAGCTGACGCGCCACGATTCGTTTATCCGGATCACTTGTGATATCCATACTGGTCATGATCAGTTTTCCGTTCAGCACATTCGCTTCGAACATCATCCCTGCCTTACGGCTGATAAACCAGGTATCAATACTCTGTACAAGCGGCTGAAAATCGTCCGGGAATCTGGTAAACTGCATAACCTGTTGCCTGTTCAGCAATTCCCACCATTGCAGGTTGCTGTGATATTCCGTCGGAAATGCGTCAAAAACCGGATGATATTCATTCACCAGGATCCCCGTCGTGTGAGGCGGACGCATCTTAAACCAGGATGTATTCCAGAATGCGGGCGTAAAATATTGTACAATATCTTTGCCGAAACGAATTTTTCCGGCCGCCGTAATCAATACGTTTCCGCCGTTTTTAAGTATTTGCAACGCTTTACTGTCAAATGTATCCGTAACGAATATAGCTCCTTTCTCAATCTCAGGCGCGGAAGGATATACCCAGAAATCCCAGTCATTGACCGCTTCGGCATATTCTTCTTCCCGCAGGGATTCACTATCAATACGGACTTCCAAATTATACCGGGCCGGCGCTTTCAAATCCTTTAAATCAACAATAACCTTCCCGAGTTCCGTGCAATTACCGACAGGAATATCCGCAGATCCGTTCACCGTCCGGGCAAAAGATTCTTTGACGACACCCTCTGCCTTGACAGCCCCGTAAGCATCGCGGATAACATACGTAACACGCGCATTTTTCAACGGTTCTTTCCGGAAGTGACAGGCTTCGATACCGGCACGGAATGTTTCTTCACTCGTATACGTAAATTTAGGAATACGCGCCAAAGGTACCGTCGGATTACAGAAACGTCGCACATCTTCCGCACTGATATATGCTTTTGGTTCAAAAAACACATCCGTAAGGCCGACCAATGCCGTGCCCTGTCCCGAATAATCATTCAGGGCCAGCAGTTGAAAACCTGCGTAATCCGGCGTACGCAAAGTCTTTTCTATCTCATGCTTATAGCAAAGAGCCTGCAATTTCCCGGAAGCCATCACAAACTCACGGGAAAGATGTCCCATTTTATTATCATTCAGTATGTCACGGAAAATCTCAAAGTTCCTTGCCTTATTCACCCCTGTATATTTCCGTATTTCGTCAAAATTCGGAAAGACGCACCATTGGCCTGTTTCATGGGAAACGTACGGTTGTTTGACGGAATCGATACGTCCCCGGAAATCCGTCATTGATTCGGGAGCTCTCACAGCCCAATCCAAACCGCGCGCACCGGCTTTCACATGATATTGACTACGCGGTTGCCATTGCCAACTGTTCCCGACAGACGCTCCCGTATACACACGGCGCGGATCAGTCTTTTCCCAATACGCCACAAAATCACTCACCCACTCCACCCAACGCCCGGCAGGTTCATTGCCGCAAGCCAGCATACAATAAGACGCATAATTGCCATACGCTTTCGTCAGGCGTTGTGTTTCTTCCATCAGATAGGCATCAATCGGTTGTCCCATACCAAGCCTGGGGCCATGGTTGGGCCAGCTCGGCCCTTCAGGCTGCAAATAAAATCCGACTCTATCCGCTGCAATAAATGCCGCTTCCGGCGGACAATAAGAATGAAAACGCATGTGATTCAATCCGTAACTACGGCAGATACGAAACACCCTTTCCCATGCTTCCACATCCATAGGAGCATATCCGGTATGCGGAAAATCACAGTTCTCGACCGTACCGCGCAACATGGTTTTGTTTCCGTTCACATAAAACCACTTACCTTGTATCTTAAATTCACGCATGCCGAACTGTACCTGATGCTCTCCCCGGTCTTTTTCCAACCCGAATGATACGGTCAGACGGTACAGGGCCGGATCAAACTCATCCCAGGTCAGCATATTTTCTCCCATGTCCAGTACGATCTCCGTCTCACTGCTCCCCTCAACCAGGCGGAACGGATGCGTTACAGGCGATACCGTATGATTTACAGGAGAATTAAAACTTTTTGCGGAAACGGTAATACTGCCTTCCCCACTTTTATATTGATTACTTTTTATATGTATACGGACTTTGGCCGATTTGCTTGACAGATCGGGATAGACCTGCACATCATCAATATACGTACCGGAAGTTGCGAATAATTCCATTTTTCCGACTATTCCGTTCCAGTTCCCCTGTGTCTGATCGGTAATACTATGCGAATCCGGGCCTACATTGATCTCCTTGATACGATTATCCACACGTATCGTAATCCGGCACTTTTCAGCTTTTCCGGTATTTTGCACGTAAGATGTAATATCATATACATGGGGCACGCAAAGACTGTTTTGCATACCGATCTTATTGTCGTTTATCCAGACCGTCGTCTCTATGTGCGGCCTTTCCAACGACAGTACGACCCGCTGTCCCTTCCATGAGGCGGGTATAACCACCTCTTTCTGATACCATGCCACCCCTACGTAATGCTTGTCGGGAGTCAGAAAAAAAGGCAATTTCACATTTCCATCCACACGGTATTTTTCCATGGCCGGATTAAAAAAGAAAGAACTGTCGTACAAGCTGCCCGTCCATTGCGTACGTACGGAAACATCATCACCCTTCAGTTTTTCCGGCATAGATCCGGGTAAATTGATTACATCCTCCGGTTTGCGTTGAAACCATTTCTGCTGTTCACCCTCGTCATTCCGGTCTGCCTGAAACCGCCACTCGCCGGATAAATCAAGACGGGAACCAAGTTTGTTTTCTTCACCATACAGTACAGATGCAGACATTATTCCCGCAAACAAGCAAATTAATAAACGGAGCTTTCCCATGTTTTTCATAAAGACATAATTGTTAAATTCAAGAGGCAAAATTAACGATCTCATCACTTTAAAAAATGGACAAATGTACAGAATAATAGAAAATCGTATCAGATACATAGCAAAATAATACAAAATATTTATCGTGTACATTAGTTTATTGTTCAAGAAACACCTGCCGGAATACTATTCATTCCTCCCTTGTCATAAATATTATGCTGAATAATTAGGTGAAATAAATAATGATAAAAGCGTTTTGGTTTATTTTTTTTTGTAATTTTGCAGTATGAATACAACAGGACAGACAAAAATAAACTATTTACTACAACAACTTCCGTCAGGTGCGTTATATTTTGGTGCGTGGCTCAACAAAAATGGAATATCATATTTTCTGCAAAGACACTACCGCAACTCTAAATGGCTTACCGCAATAGACAAAGGCGTGATGATTAGAACGGGTGAAAAACCAACACTTTTTAGTGCATTGTCGTGTTTCAATAATCAGTTAAACAAGAAATTTCACATAGGCGCATTGTCCGCTTTGGAAATGCGTGGTTTCGCACATTATGTTCCGCTAGGCAGACAAACAATCGTTGTTTNNTTGTCCTCGTGATGAGTGGTTTCCCAAATGGTTTTCAAAATACGATTGGGGCGTTGAAATTCTGAAAAAATATTCTGAATTTAGCGAAACAGGAATAACCACAATCAATGAAAACAATTTTGAAGTTGCCGTTTCTTCGCCGGAAAGAGCGTTTTTAGAAAGTTTAGACCTTGCCCCAAAATACTACAATCTTACTGATTTGTATCAAGTTATGGAAATGCTTAATGGATTGCGACCTAATTTGTTACAGCAATTATTAGAAGATTGTAAGTCAATAAAAGTTAAACGTTTATTTCTTTTTATGGCAGAAAAAGCAGGTCATTCGTGGTTTGAAGATTTAGACTTGACAAAAATAGATTTAGGAAAAGGCAAACGCTCAATCGTGAAAAATGGCGTGTTTAATTCAAAATATCAAATAACAATATCGCAAGACTTGGCAAATTATGAATAAATTATACAGACAACAAGTAGAATTATTGCTGAAAATCATCCCGACCTTGTCGGGGA
>DOZP01000165.1 GCA_003517945.1 Porphyromonadaceae bacterium
GGTGAAAAGTTATATTTTCGCACTCATTAACGTTTTATTAATTGCCGAATATGATGACAAAACATTTAATTGCCCTTTTGACTGTCGTTGTTTTGTTTAGTTGCAACCGGCCGGGTAAGCAACTGACTGATTATGTAAATCCGTTTCTGGGAACAGCAACTCTCTGGGAACCTGAAGATCTGGGATATACCCGTAAGATAAAAGAGCGTACATGGGGAGCTGAGGTCTTTCCGGGAACCTCGTTGCCCAATGCGATGGTTCAGTTGAGCCCTGTGACCCAATTCAGGAGCGGGGCGGGTTATCAGTATGAAGATACCGTCATTTACGGATTCAGCCATACGAACAAGGGGCATTGGAATTTGTTGCATATACCGGTGCTTCCCGTTACGGGAGCCATATCGGCCGGCGATTATGCTTCGAAATTCAGCCATCAAAACGAGGCGGCCGCTCCCGGATATTATCAGGTTTTTCTTGAACGGTATGGGGTGAATGCCGAACTGACATCCACACTCCGGTGCGGATATCATAAATATACGTTTAAAGATAGTGATGATAAGAAATTGTTGGCGGATATGACCCGTTCGAATAACCGGGTCACCGAATGGAATATTCAAAAAGCCGGCGAAAACGTGTTTACCGGATTTCAACGTGCGGAAGGTAAAATGTATTTTTATGCCGTATCTAACTTTGAGATTGAACAGATCGAACAGGTTGGCGATAGCATTCGTGAAGTATCTGTCGTTCATTTCAAAGATAGTAAAGATAAAAAACCGTTGGAATTGAAGATCGGATTTTCTTTTGTCAGTGTGGAAAATGCCCGGATGAACCTGGAAGAAGAAATGGTCGGTAAAAATTTCGAACAGGTTCGTAAGGAAGCGGATGATACATGGGGGCGCTTATTATCCAAAATAAACGTAACAGGCGGGACAGAACGTGAAAAAGGCCTCTTTTATTCTTGTTTATACCGTTCATTTTTATGGCCGGCGCTGCGTAGCGACGTGAATTATGATTATACGGATGAACAGGGGAACGTTGCTAACGGGGGATTTCATAATTATACGGATCCTTCTTTCTGGGATGATTATCGTAATAAGTTGGTCTTGCTGGCCATGCTGTCTCCGGATGTGACGGTTGATGTTATCAAATCGATTACGGATAAAGGAGAGAAAAGGGGAGGGTATATGCCTACATTTTTTCATGGAGATCATGCTTCCGCATTTGTTGCCGGAACTTATCTTCGCGGGGTCAAGGATTTTGATCTGGAACGCGCTTATAAACTTTTGCTGAAAAATGCTACGGTTCCGGGACGGAGAGGGCGTCCTTATCTGGACGAATATATGGAAAGAGGCTGGATTGCGGAAAAAGATACGACGAATGTGCCGACATGGGATGAATATAAGGCTGCCGTCACCAAAACCGTGGAATATGCCTATGATGATTATGCAACGGCCCTGATTGCCAAAGAGCTTGGGAAAAAAGAAGATTACAATATGCTGATGGCCCGGACGGGCAATTATAAAAACCTGTTCGATCCCTCTACCGGATTCTGGCGCGGACGTATTGACGATGGGAGTTGGATTGTGGATTTCGACCCGTATTTTCCGTATTATGCGTATATGTACAGGGAAGCGAACGCGTGGCAATCGTTGTTTTTCGCCCCGCATGATCCCGAAGGTATGATTGCGCTTTATCCCGGCGGCCCCGAAGCGGTAGAGAAAAAACTTGATTCGTTGTTTTCCGAACCCTGGAGAGGATACGAAGCGCATAATATGACCGGATTTATCGGTAATTATTGCCACGGCAACCAGCCCGACCATAGCGTTCCGTATACTTATTATTTTATTGGAAAACAGGAAAAATCGCAGGTAATAGTAGACAGCATCATGAATCATTATTACGATATGGGCGCTGAGCGATTAGCTTACTCAGGTATGGACGATGCCGGTGAAATGTCTTCCTGGTATGTGTTCAATGCTATCGGGTTGTATACCTATTCGCCTGCCGATCCCGAGTATATCATATCGGTTCCGTTATTTGACAAAGTGAATTTCGTATTAGATGATCATACGGCTTTTACAGTCAGTAAAAAAGGAAACGGAAAAAAAATTACCGGTATCACCTATGGGGGTGAAAAACTGGATGGTTGGTTTATTTCCCATGACAAACTGAAAGAAGGAAAAGAACTGGTTATATCCGTAGAGTAATCTATTTGACATCTTCGCTGATTTTAGCATCCCTGTATTTTTTAGGTGTCATTCCGAATTTTTGCGAAAAAAGCCGGTAAAAGCTGCCCCGGTTGTTGAAACCGGCCATGTACATGATTTCGTCAATTGAATAGTTGCTTGTTATCAGTAGTTTTTCTACTGCCGACAGTTTGTATTCCCTGATCAGGGTGGCGGGAGTCTGCTCGGTAAAATCTTTTAGTTTACGGTATAAATGACGCGTGCTTAATCCGAGCTCTTTCGATAAATCTTCGGTTGAAAAATCAGGGTTGTTCATATTGCGGTCAATCACATGTATTATTTTTTCAAATAAGGCTTTGTTTTCCTTGTGTATAAATTTACCGTCGGCGAAGTCGAATGCGCTTATTGCGGAATGATAGTAATCCTTAAGATCGGT
>DOZP01000148.1:0-2178 GCA_003517945.1 Porphyromonadaceae bacterium
AGGTTATGAAATTCTCCTTCGGTATAATTGTTTTTTTTACACAATCGAGTACAAAATCACGCAGGGTTGAAATGCTTATACTTCATGATGCGCCTTTACTAATTCGGCGAACAAAAACAAAGGTATATCCGGTATTTTGGTATCTTCATATACATTGGGTTCATACATTTGTGACAATAACAATCCATTTTTTGCAAATAGGTTGAAGTAAAAGGAAATTGGTCTATGATAGTGAATAACCGGCTGTTCTCCCCACTTTTGTTCGACACTCTTATGCGAAATATATGAAGTAACTTTTTTGTGGGTGATTATTCCGGCGTTATTTCTTTCCCAATCTGACAAATAAAACGCGGGATGAACGATAGAAAAAAACAGCTTTCCTTTTTCTTTCAAGATACGCGAAAACTCTTTTACGGTTTTGTCCAGAGGATCTATATCCATGAGAACAAGATTGGAAAATATCATGTCGAAATAATCATCGTCATAAGGGAACGTGGAGAGAAGGTCAACCACATTTNNATGCCATACCGATTACCAGCCATCTCAATCACTGCGGCAGAACCATCACATCCGGTTGCATCAGCGCCTTTCTCCCGAAACATTTCGGTATATTCACCATCGCCGCAGCCGGCATCAAGAACTTTCAACCCGTTCAAACTAGTAAAATGTTTATTCGCAAAGGATTTACAAAATATAGAGTATATGTTTTCATGTTTAGCTTCTGCGTAAATTTTTGCGGCATTAGCCCATTTATCGAGATCATTGATTTCCATTTTCATCGCCTCCTTAGTATATAAATACTCTTTATCGCGTTCAATTGCTTTCACAGCCTAACGCAATATCATATAAAACAAAAACGCTTATTTAGTACGATAGCGATTAATCGGAATATCGCTCCATACTTGCGCTTCAACATAAGCGGGTTGAGCGAAAATGGGTTCATTCCATAAATCCTGCGGCATACCGTATTTTTTAATGATGTTTATAATTTCTTCGTATGTATAAACCTGTTTTCTATATTCTAATTCATCTGTTACATGGGGACTGAAAGTCGGGAAAGTATCACCGTATGTAAATGATACTGTATTCAAATCAAATTCATCTATTGGAATTTTTACATAATCACTTTTCTCGAACCAAGAAGCCAGCCACGGACACTCGCCGATTACCATATAGTGGGGAACAGTAAGAATTGGTTTGCCGCCTTTCGCAACAAACATTTCTCGAACCAACTGTTCTAAATATTTGCGGCGTTTGTAATATTCTTCTTTACGTCCAACATGAAAAGTAGTGTTTCGTATATCAATTTCTGTTTGTATCTTCATAGCTTCTTCCAACGACAAATCAGACATACTTATAAACGCTCCGATTTTACTCTCAAAATAATGATATAAATAAAGCTTCTGTTTCATAATCTCCCAATATATACTTCTGAATAACCCAGTCTATATTTAGCATAATTTTCGGCTTTGTCAGAAAATTTAGTTATATTATCGTTCATAATGTTCTCCAACAAAATGTATTATATTCCGCATTTATTGCGGGAACTATATAGAAGCGTTTTTACTTTTTCACATATTTCACCTTGAGTAAAAAATGTAAGATAGTCCAATGCGTACCACACATGAAGAACGTTTTCTAATTCATAGAAAGCGTCTTTGTTATGTGCTGTTGTATAGCGGTCAAGAAACGCTTTTCGGTAAACAGCTGCTAACCGTTCGCTGTAGTTGATTTTCATCCAAAATGTCAGCCGGGCTAAATCAGCCATCCAACAAAGCGAGTGCGCGTCGTCCCAATCGATCAACATTATTTCATCTGAATTAACCATAATATTCTTGGTGGAAAGGTCGCCGTGACAAAGTACAGAAGGAAGAATATCACAACATTTTAATCTTTCACAAATCGCATTGTTAACTATTCTTAAATCCTTTGCTTCTATAAATCCATTGCCAACAAGACTTTCGGCATTGTCATTCAAAATATCGTACATACACTCTGAAAATGTCTCCCAAATAGCCGGTTCTCCGCCGCCAATATATCCATAATTTATCATTTCAATCTGATGTACACGTGAAACCAAAACAGCAAGTTTCTCAAACAATAAAACTGTTTGGCTTTCGGAAAGTGTCAGTCTATCTGCTGTCGTTCCCGGAAGAAATTCCTCTATAGAATAACCGC
>DOZP01000148.1:2375-5668 GCA_003517945.1 Porphyromonadaceae bacterium
TTTTCAAATGTTTTTATGACTAAATCAATGCTGTTCATATTTGTCCTTATCTTTCCTTGTTATCACAATTTTTTGATAGATTTTCAACAGATTACAGTCTGGTTTTAAAACAAAGTGGATGACTGATAACCTATTTTATCAACTGTTATATTTGTATCGTAGACTAAAAACTTGCTAATATCAGGAATTTTAATATATGCTCGATCAGGGCTTAAAAAATCTTGAATATTGTGCAATCTAAAGGTATCAAATAAATAAAAATCTCTTAAAAAATTATGGTGATAAGCATCGTAAATACCGCCGCTGCCATGTACAGTATAAATTGAGACNNAGTCATTCCAATCAGAAGAATCTTTTTTTGTAAGAAGATAATAATAATTAGAATAATTTGTTTGAGTAATGTGTGTTATAAAATACATCACTTCATCTGTTTCCTGAATTCTGTAAAAAGGCAGAAGTTCCCATTCGGCTTTTGTTTCATTATATATGCCTATTGCATGGCGGTCTTTTTCGTCCCGAAATGATAACAAATATTTTCTTTCAGATATCTCAAGAGGCGCGTCTAGAAAAAATCTGTGGTCACGGTAAAAAGGAGAAGCCTTTTCAAATTGAAGCGGAAAATTAGGAACTTGGGTTTTCAAAGCATCAAAAGCTCCGCTTAAATCAGGTTCGGCGTATTTTTCTTTAAAATACGGTTCAAATTCGACAGTCAAGAAATTACTGACATTTGCATTTATATTTTTTCTTGCTAAATATTCTCTCAAAATATTTGCGCCAAAAGGTCTATTTTCTTTATCAGAAATAAGTTCAACATCACCGTTGTCTAAAAACTGATACAAATTTTCGTCGGCAAGGCAATAATCACCGATAAGCTCAATACGTTGATTCAAATAATTTTCTTTTTTTCTGATGAGTGTTTTTCCATTTGAAAGATTGACCAGTGAAAATTTGGAATAATCCTCTGTATAAAACCCTGTTTTTGTTGATGCTCCAAACAAATTAATACCAATCTGAAATCTTGTTCTCGTGTAGTCATATCTTAAAAGCGCCAAATGATTTTTTCCACTCTCCGAAACAAGTAAATAAACTTTGTTAAAACTACCGGACAAAACAACATCTTCATTTTTATTTATTATCAAAGCTTTAAATACCTGCGGTTTTGTTACAACTGCAAAGCCGCCAACAAAAGGAGTGACCTCCTTATACTTTGCTTCTATCACAATTTCAAAAGAATCTGCATGTACATAACCCCAAATTTTCCCTCCATTATTATCATAATCTATATATGGGATAAGATTCCCAATAGCATCTTCAGATACAGAAGATGCATAAAGCTGATTACGTTTACATTGAGGCAAAAAGAGAACGAGAATAGTAATTGCTATACAATAGAATCCATATTTATACATGATCTATCCTAATTATAGAAAAAGTTCAACCTATTCTTTTATCTGTATATTCTTCCTTATACCAGATTTTGTCAAGAGGGATATTTATGTATTGTTATATCATTTCTCTCATCATTATCTTTATTTTTGACATATTCTTCCATGAGAAAAAGCGCGTCTTTATAATCTCTTTCAAGAATATAAAAAATCCGATATTTGCGGTTCCGTGTTTTAGTCCAAGAATGTTTTATCATGTAAGGTATTTGTTCTGATCGAAATAATGATTCAATTACTATTTCGCTGGACGGATTTAAGACATCTAAAAATCGCATAGGCTTTTCCCCGCTCTTGACTTCTCCAATAAAAATACCTTCCATATCAATTGGTTCGATATTATCATCAATTTCTTCATCTTTTTCAGAAGATTCTTTTTTCGTTTTAGTTGTTTTTAAATCATATTTTTTTGTTAAGATAAATAAAATAATTATTAACATCAATATGGGAAGGAAATTATAAAATGTATAAATCACATTACCTTTGAATAAAACAGAATATTGCGGAAACAATGGACAATAATAAACTAGGACATTTGGATATGATTCTATTTTGTAATTTGGAGAAATTAAAAGATTGCTGTATCTTTCTCCGAAAAAACGTTTTTCATTCAGATAGTATTTGTAATATAAAACAGTATATTTAATTGTTATTTTGTTTCTACGATATGGATTAACAGTTGTACTCTCATGTTGATAACTAGAAGTTATTTCTCCAGCCGTTTCTTTTAGCGTCATATTGAAAATGGTTATAAACACAAAATATATACTATAAAGAATAATAACGATTTTAATTATTGCGCGGAGAAGAATCACATTAGGCTTATAAACTTTTGTCATACCACTGAGTTAGTCAAGGGGACATCATGAAAATCCCCTTAAACGCTCCTTCTACTCATTGATTGAAATATCCCTTAACTCATTGCGAATAATTCAAACCATAACAAAAAGATCAACTTGTTACAAATATCGCCTAAGCTTTTCAAACAGCACATCCATATCAAGCGGTTTGCCGATATGATCGTCCATGCCCGCGTCGAGACAATTTTGAATATCATCCTGATACACATTCGCGGTCATTGCGATGATGGGCAGCTTTCGCTTACGTTTCGCCGGCAGCCTGCGGATGAGCCGGGTCGCTTCAAACCCGTCCATTTCAGGCATTTGCATATCCATGAATATCAAATCGTAGGCATCCGGATTCGCAGCGACCATTTCAAGCGCTTTCCGCCCGTTTTCCGCCTCATCAATGATAAGGCCCATTCCGTCCAACAGTGTCAGAATGATTTCGCGGTTAATTTCTATATCTTCAGCAATCAGCAACCGTTTACCGGCGAACTTCCCGGAGCTATTCTTTTCAGGAATGGCGCGGGGAAGACTGCTGTCGCCGGGAGTCGCGGACTGAAGAAGGGCATCCTGACCGGCGCGTCCCAACTTTACGGTAAATATAAACCGGGAGCCTTTGCCCTCTTCCGACTCAACCCAAATCGAGCCGCCCATTTGTTCGATGATGCGCTTTGAAATAGCCAAGCCGAGGCCCGTGCCGCCAAACTTACGGCTGATGCCGCCTTCGGCCTGTTCAAAGGAAAGGAAAATTTTCTGCTGTTGTTCAGGGGCTATACCTATGCCGCTGTCAGCGACCTCGATACGCAGCTCGTATGTTGTTTTGTCCGTTGTTTCNNACACGGATAGTGCCCTCTTCGGGGGTGAATTTTACCGCATTTGAAAGCAGGTTGATAATGACCTGCTTCAGGCGCTGCTCATCCCCGGAAACTATAGACGGCACATCACCGCCTGTCTTCATGGAAAAGCGCTGCCTCTTTTCATCCATACTGACCTGTACAAAGGAAAC
>DOZP01000148.1:5725-8788 GCA_003517945.1 Porphyromonadaceae bacterium
CAAATGCGCGGAGGACTCTCCGATCTTGTCCAGCGCGTAATCTTTCCGCCCGGAATCCGCCGTGTTTTTGCCGATGGTGGTCATGCCGATAATAGCGTTCATCGGCGTTCGCATCTCGTGACTCATGCGTGACAAAAACTCACTTTTGGCGCGGTTGGCCGACTGCGCGGCAGTGAGCGCTTTTTGTAACTGAACGGCGGAGATGCGAATATTCTCCTCCATGCTGTTGCGAATGAGGGCATCGGCAATCAGTTCGCTGGCGGAACGCAGAATAGTTTCTTCGTTTTTTGAAAAAAGACGTTCATTGTGGCAATCGTCAAAACCTATGAAGCCCCAGAATTCATCCTTGAGGAATATGGGCACCAGCAGAATGGACAGTATGCCCTGGGGTGACAGTATTGCCTTTTGTTTATCGTTCAAATGGCGGACAATGGCGTTAAAACATTGTCTCTGCGCTAAATGCCCTCCCCATCCCGGCGCCATATCCTCGAAAAGCGATTCATTGGCCATCCCTTTATCCTGCTGAGGTTCAACATTTTCCGACCATTCATAAATCTGAGAGCAGTACAAATGCCCGTCCCGTATACGATTTTTAAGAATATACACGCGGTCTACATCCGATGCCTCAGCCATAATGCCCATGCAGCGCAGCAGATCATTTTCATAAGTATCGACGGAAGATAACAGCATGATGGCGGATATGCGGTTTACTGTTTGCAGCAGATAATTTTGCTGTTCTATCTCACGCATCATCCGGTTATATTCGCGCAGATCACGGTTATACCCGGCAATCACAAAATCATCACCATATTTGATCCGCTCCAGCGTAACCTCTACCGGAATCGGCGTTCCGTCCAATGCCTGATGCAGCCACTCAAAAACACAGTGTCCCTTTTCAAACGCCCTAGCCACCATCTCAAAACCTTTCTCGATGGAGCACTTGCCATCGTTCTTATCTTCCGGAAAACATTCAAAGAATCTTTCAAGGAGCTCTTGTTTGTTCTTAAACCCGTAAAGTTTGAGGGCGGCTTCATTACAGTCAACGACAGTATAGTTGCGGTCCCATAGCACACAGGCAAAAGGCGTCGCGTTGAGCATAAGCTTTGTATATTCATCGGCTTCGCGTAATTTTACCGCTTCCTCATTGCGGATAACCACATTTACCAGCATAAGACTTGCGGAACGCAGCATATCAACCTCATCATCGGTAAACGTCCGCTCTTCGGCCAAATCCTCGAAAAGAACGAACCCCCAAAAAGAGCCTTCAATAGATATAGGTATGGCCAGCACCGTCACGCAGTCGAATGCTTTCAGAGCGTCCGCTTCCGGCATCTGGCTCACCGGACCGTTGATACACTCGCCGGATGCCAAAATCGGCTCCCATCGCGGAACATGCCGGGTATAAGGGTTGTTTTGAAGACTCGGCACTACATCGATATTGGAACCCGCGTCTTTTTTCCAGCGGTATATTTGTGAGGCGTACAAACCGTCCGGTTTCTGAATATTGCGGGATATCGACATTCGGTCGATATTCGCTATGCCGGCAATAAGACCGGCGCCTTCCGTCATCGCGTCCAAAAAGGTTTCATCTTTTTTTGAAAGGAGGAGGAGCGCCGCGCGATTCATGATGTCAAGCATCTTTTCACGCCTTGCAAACGCATCTTTCGCCCGCTCCTTCTCAGATATATCCACACCGAAATCTATCTGGGCCTTCTTGCCGCCAGGCCAGTCTATCAAAAGAGAAGTCAAACTGTGAGTACAATCCAGGTCTGGATAATATGCCTCCCATTGAATTACTTTTTCAGGCTCGTTTAAAATCAGTTCGTATGGACAGCGGTCGCATCGCTCCGTCCTGCCATGCAGAAATTCATAACAGATTTTTCCAATACCACCTTTACCAGAACCAAAAAAATCACTGATTTTGTTGTTGACAAAAAGAATCTCGCCGGTTTCAGGAACGGTAACTAAAATAAGAGCGTCCAGGCTGCTAAGGATATTAACCAAAATTTCCTGCGAACGTTTTATTTCGGTAATATCCACGCCAAATTCAAGGTGGGCTTTCTTGCCGCCGGGCCAGTCAATCAACATTGCCGTCATACTATGCACCCGGTCAATATGCGGATCAGACGGTTCCCATTGTATAACCGCCTCCGGGTTTCGCTCAAGCTCGGTATACGGACAATAATCACACCGCTGTGTGCGGCCGTGCAGAAATTCGTAGCAAGGCTTACCTGTTCCGTCTTCTTCAATGCCAAAGAACGCCTTGTTTTTATCATTGATAAAGAGTATCTCTCCGGTTTCAGGGACAGTCGCCAAAATAATAGCGTCCAGACCATTGAGAATATTAATCAGGATTTCCTGCGAACGTTTTCCTTCGGTTATGTCTATGCCAAATTCAAGGTGGGCTTTTTTACCACCGGGCCAGTCAATCAACATTGCCGTCATGCGGTAGGTCCGGTCAACATGCGAAATGAACTGTTCCCATTCCAAAATCATTCCCGTATTTTGCTTAATCTTGTTATATGGACAGTGATCGCACCGCTGCGAGAATCCATGCAGAAATTCATAACAAGGCTTACCTGTTCCGTCTCCTTCAACACCGAAGAACGCTTTGTTTTTCTCATTGATAAAGAGTATCTCGCCGGTTTCGGGATCAGTCACCAAAATAATAGCATCCAGACTATTGAGAATATTGGCCAGGATTTCCTGCTGCCTGACACTGCCGGTTATATCCTCAAGAGCGCCTGCCACCCGAAGAGGCGCGCCGTTTTTATCTCTTAATGTTTCTCCAAAAGCATGGAAATGACGAATTTCTCCGCTTTTTACCATCAGACGGTATTCAATATTAAACGGTGTTTTGCCGGTAAAGTCATTCAGATGAGCCTCAAAAGCGCCGAGAACTCTGTTCTTTTCATCGGGAGGTAAACGGTCTGACCAACTTGACAGAATATTCGGAAAATCCTTTTCATCGGTAAAGCCGATCATCTGACGGAACTCCGGCGACCAGGTAAACCGGTTGTTCGGATTAACCGGGTCTCCATCTACCACATCCATGTCCCAATG
>DOZP01000148.1:8842-9148 GCA_003517945.1 Porphyromonadaceae bacterium
GTTTCTTGTTCCTCAGGCGGCAAACGGTCAATGTCAAGCGCAATATTGAAGTCATTGATCTCACTAGCGCCGGCAAGCCGCTTCAGCTCATTCAGCAACCCCGAAGTCAAGGGCTTTGAAGTCAATGAGTTTTTGTTATTCTTTGTTTCTGATGCCATACACTATCCCTGGATATTAAGAAATTGTAACCGAACCGAAAGTTTGCGCTTTCTAAGTTTTACAGTTGTTTCTATTATATATATACCTTTAAGCCCATCAATACAACTGTGTTCTTCACCAGGGAAATCAATTTTCAAAAAAACTAAT
>DOZP01000222.1:0-212 GCA_003517945.1 Porphyromonadaceae bacterium
AATCGAAATCAACTCTTTGCTTCCATCCGGCAGAATGTCATATTCTTCTTCTTTTAACAAGATTGTATCATTCTTATATGACATGTGAATTTCTTGGGAAGACGATGAGCCGGCTAAAGAAAATAATTTTTCATATTTAGAAATCGTTTCTAACTTTCCGTATGCATTATATATATTGCTATATGTAACTAAAGAAGAAGGAGAGGCTTCTT
>DOZP01000222.1:255-1163 GCA_003517945.1 Porphyromonadaceae bacterium
GATATTTCATTTACTATTTTTTTTGTATTCTACGGTTTTTGAATTTTAAACATACCTATTCATGCGTATACATATTTTGAATATGCCTGCTTCGACTATGCCGTTTATTCGGTTTGCGGTTGTATTACTTTTGAATAAACCGTTTCCTTTTTAAGATTACCAAAGTAGTCATATTCGTAAAAAGATACAGTATACATATTCTCTAAATGATGTTCTACATGTTTTAATTTCTTTCCCATGAATACAACTACACTGTCTATAAAGGGATTATCCCGGATGACTTGTAAATAATTGTCATCGTCAATCAGAATCTTCTTTTCATATCTGGCTAAAACATAGTCCGGAAGATCATAAGAGTAGATCTCTTCAATCGTTTCATCCCCGTCAGCATCCTTCGTTGTTATGGATTTTTCTACGGAAGTTAAAGTGTCATTCGAAAAGCCGTATTGAATCAGGGTATCTTTTGACATTTCATAGCTGTATTGCGAAATACTCAGCTCATTATTTTTATAATCAATAACTTTTCCCTGTATTTGCCTGTTTTGATCATCATATACGTAAAAATATTCGTAATTCATGTGATCATAACCTATTCGGGCTTTTGCTTTTTGATTTATCAGATTTCCATTCGTATCATATTTATTTTGATAAAAATGCAGCGTATCTCCGCCTTTTATCCTAAATTCTTTTTCGGTTCTATCACCAAACTCTTTGACATAGATAAGTTCCATCGAATCATTTTTATGCAGAAAATGTGTTTCCTTAATTAACCGGTTATTTTCATCATATTCAAAGAACCAACGTTCTCCTTCTTGAAATTGGCCCCAATGGAAATGTGTAACTTCTGACCCTACAAGCAATGTGTCATGAGGTTTAAAATCATAATAATTACCGTATTCTATAATTTC
>DOZP01000222.1:1230-6606 GCA_003517945.1 Porphyromonadaceae bacterium
TCAGTACTGTTAATTGTTTCATACTCATTTATTCCGGCAATTTTAAATGTGGAACATTTAATTCATCACATAGCTTGTTATAGTTTTTCTGATGTGCCTCCATCTTGTATTGAAGTTTTCCTCTATTGTTGACATCTCTGGTTTCTTTACTGTTATAGGCATCAATCCATTTCTTCTGTGTATCCATATAATTTTTCAATTCTATTTTAAGACGCTCCTCTTTTCCCCAATCCGTATCCATCAAAAATGAGCCAACCGAAAAGGCAGTAGATAGCCATCCGAGACCGATGCGCCCCAAACCTTTGCCGGCTAAGAAGACGAAAGAGTTTCCGATAGCATCTTCGTAATTTTCATCGTCAAGATCGACGATGATAGATACACACGAGAGGATATCCGTAAAACGGCCGACGGATTTGGGCGTGATGTCAAATTCACCAAGCACATCGAGCAGCGCACTGACGCCGCTGTTTCCCATCGCGGAATTAACGACACCCAGCGCATTCGCCAACTCGCGTTCACGATGGCCTAACAGATTGAGTTCTTTTTCTATGTAAGCAAGTGAGAGTTTTATATTCTCAACTCTTAGGTTGTCTCTTACGGCATAATAGTACTCACGATTCTTTACCGGATTAGGCGTTACCTTTATGCGATAGCGCCTTTTGGTTCTTATTTCAAAGTTGCGGGAACGGTAGATCCAAATTGATACATCATTTAGTTCTCTCCATATATAATCAATTACAGCCCATCGTCTTTCGGGTGTATTTCCGGCAGCTTTTCTGCTTGCATATTCGCCCGCAAAGAGTGGGCCGTTCAAGCCCATTCTTGCTTGGTATATTTTGACAAAATTGACCGGCTCTTCTATCCATTCGACATCGCCCAGACCTTCAACATAGCCGGTATAACGGGTGCCGCTTCTTAATAGTGTTATAAATGCACTGTGTGATATTCCAGACATGATCCGTATGTTTTTTATTGCGGCCAGTTATTATCGTGATCAAAGCCATTCATTGATATGATCTCAGGATCTATCTTCAGGGATATACAAGCGCCGGAAGAGGCGTTGACTTCAGAAATGAGTTCCGTACAGTATGCGTTTTCAAAGTTTATTTCCAATACGGTGATACCCAGGTCGGTTTCGAACACCACCTGGCCGTCTTTCCGTTTTGTAGATGTCTTGGCCCATGTATACAGGGTGTCATCGGCCGTTTGCATCAGGGTCAGGGACATGGAGCCGCCGTGGACTTCATGTTGAGGCTGTTTCTTATAATCAACAGGTTGATCGAACCGGATACTGAAATCATCCACTTCATAGATTTTTTCGTCCAGTTTGAATTTCACTACAAGATGAGCATGAGGTAATGTATTCATAGTTAATGAGTTTTTAGAGTTATTGAGTCCATTCGTTGCTAAAAGTAACTCCGCTTCCGACAACTAATTCTTCTGCGGCGATGGTCAGGCTTGTGGTGGTATAGCTGCTTCCCTTTTGTGTATAGTTTACCGCGAAATTGACGCAGGCGGCATTCTTGAAAATGATTTTTTCCAACGGAATATTTTCTTCGTTGACGGATACAATCGCTCCGTTCATGTATTTTCTCGGATGCAGGGCCCATTCGATCACAGGATCGGGGGGAACCTGTGTAAGCGTCAACTGTATAAAGCCACCGTAAACCCTTGTCGTTACTTTTCCTTTCTGATCTATTTCCTGTTTGAAGAAATGCCTGTAGTTATAAACTTCATACCCTCCCCTTATCAGGTTTGCTATGTCCGGATCGCTATCTCCCAACATTAAAAAACTTCTGTGTGAAAACATATCTTTACTGTTTAATAATTAATTTTTTATTATTTTCCTCCCATATTATAATTTGACGACAAATATAATCGCATTTGTTTTTATTTCAAAATTTTTGCATAAAAAAATGCTGCGCATGGAAACAGTTAAAAGAAAAACAGCATGATGCCGGCCCGACACCTCCGCAGACGCTTTACGATTTTAGATATAGCCGTCCGTACAAATTCGATGGATTTTCAAATCTTTGAAAGAAAAGTATATTGCTGTTGCGGTTCAATAAAACCGGCTGTTTTTTTGTATTCCTCCCGGCTTACATTACCTTTGTCTCATGAATCATAAAAACAAGCTGTTTTGAAACATAAAAAGAAACCATTACCGGTACTGGAAAAAGTAGAAATAACAGACGTGGCGGCCGAAGGGAAAGCGTTGGCTAAAGTGAACGAGATGGTTGTATTCGTCCCCTGGGTGGCTCCCGGGGATATTGTAGATATACAACTTACACGCAAAAAAAACAGTTATGCCGAAGGCCGCGCTGTCAGGTTCCACAAATATGCTGCGGAACGCGCGGAACCCTTTTGCGAACATTTTTCTGTTTGCGGAGGATGTAAATGGCAACATATCCCCTATGAGGCGCAGCTCCGGTACAAACAACAGCAGGTTACCGATCACCTGACACGGATCGGAAAAGTTGACATCGGAGAACTTTTCCCGATAACAGGTTCCGAACGGACTGTTTTTTACAGAAACAAACTGGAATTTACCTTTTCCAACAAACGCTGGCTTACCACCGAAGAACTGGATACGAAAACAGAAGACACCATAACCGACGGAGCGGGATTTCACATTCCGGGTAAATTCGACAAAGTGCTGGACATCAGAAAATGCTGGCTGCAGGATGATATCTCTAACCGTATACGCCTGTTTATAAAACAATTTTGCATTACCCGCCAATATTCCTTTTTTGACCTTCGCGCACAAACGGGATTTATACGGACACTGATTATCCGGACATCTTCTACCGGCGAAGTGATGATTATCGTTGTCTTTTTTGAAGATGACAAGGAAAAACGCGAGCAATTGCTGAACGCCGTCAAAGATCACTTTCCGGAAATCACTTCGTTGATGTATGTGATTAACGGGAAATGTAATGATACGATAAGCGACCTGGATGTCCATACTTTTCACGGAAAAGATCATCTGATTGAAAAAATGGAAGACCTGCAGTTCAAAATAGGCCCGAAATCATTTTACCAGACAAACAGTCAGCAGGCTTACCGGCTCTATTCCATCGCCCGCGAATTTGCGGGGCTGACCGGAAGCGAAACCGTATACGATTTATATACCGGAACAGGCACCATTGCTAATTTTATCGCGAAGAAAGCCGGAAAGGTCATCGGCATCGAATACATTCCGGAAGCTATTGAAGACGCAAAAATAAATGCGAAGCTCAACAAGCTGGACAATACCTTCTTTTTTGCGGGTGACATGAAAGATCTTCTGACACCCGCGTTCATCGCGACACATGGAAAACCGGACGTGATCATAACCGACCCTCCACGCGCCGGTATGCACGATGACGTGATAAACACCATCCTTACTTCCGCACCGGAACGGATTGTTTATGTCAGTTGCAATCCTGCCACACAAGCCCGGGATCTGAACCTGCTAAGCGTAAAATACCATGTATCCGGGGTGCAGCCGGTAGATATGTTTCCACATACGCACCATGTCGAAAATATCGTCTTGCTGGTATTAAAGTAAAGGCAATGCATGAATGAGACCGGAAGAAAAAGAGCCGCTTTATGGTTGATGAACGTATTATTGATAATACTTTCCGCCTGTAATCTTTCCAAAAAGAAAGAGCCGGACCGGATAGCCGTTGACCTTCCGCAACTAAAAGAAAAAAAGGAAATTACGGCTGTCACCCTGAACACCTCCACGTCTTACTTTATCTACAAGATGCAACAAATGGGTTATGAATATGACCTGATGGAAGATTTCGCAAATTCGCAGGATCTGAAACTGAATATAAAAATAGCCGAAAACATCACCCGCCTGGAAGATATGCTTCAGGCAGGTGAAGCCGATATCGTTGCCTATCCGGTACAGATGGATAATACGATGAAAAATAAATACCTGTTTTGCGGAGTGGAACAGCAAAACCATTTAGTCATCGTACAACGGGCGAACAGGGGAGATACGATCTTAAACGACGTCACACAACTGATCGGGAAAGAAGTTTGGGTAAAAAAAGAATCCCGGTACCACGAACGTCTTAAAAGCCTCAATGAAGAGCTTGGCGGGGGTATTATCATCCGGAATATCGAACGGGATACCATCACGACCGAAGACCTTATTGAAATGGTTTCACTTGGAGAAATACGATATACCGTAAGTGAAAATAATCTGGCCCGGCTCAACCGGACTTACTACCGGAACATCCATATCAATTTGTCCATCAGTTTTCCGCAACGGGCTTCCTGGATTGTACGTAAAGACGCCCCCGCACTGGCGCAAGCCGTAAACGAATGGGCGGCAAATATCTCAAAAGGGCAGACATTAAGGGCGGCCATCAAACGCTATTTTGAACAATCCAAAGATGAAGACCTCTCCACAGAAGGACTGATTATTAAAAAAGGAGATATCTCGCCTTACGACGACCTGTTCAAAAAATATGCAGCAGAGCTGGGATGGGAGTGGCAATTACTTGCATCCATCGCCTTTCAGGAATCCCGGTTTCATAACCACCTGGAATCGTGGGCGGGAGCCAAAGGATTAATGGGTATCATGCCACGGACGGCGCGAAGCATGGGATTCTCACCCGATAGCCTTGTCCATCCTGAAACCGCCATCAAAGCAGGCGTAAAATGCCTCCTCTCTTTCAGGGACTATTTTTCAAACATAGCAGATCCGGAAGAAAAAATTAAATTTACATTGGCCACATATAACGCGGGCAACGGACATATCGCCGACGCCCGGAAACTGACATCGAAACATGGTGGAAATCCTGATAGCTGGGATGGGAATGTCGCCGAATACATCCGGCTTAAAAGCGAACCTGAATACTATAACGACCCGGTTTGTAAACACGGATATCTGCGTGGTACAGAAACATTCAAGTACGTAAGAGAGGTCCTTTCAAGGTATAGATTTTATAAATCAAAGTCGGATTAATACCCGAACGGAATCTTTATGTCTTCATCTGCCGCATTCGGACTCCATCTGTCCGTTTTATTATTCATGACAGAATAGGTATATATATAAGAACCTAACGTATCTTTCGCCATATATGATGTATCGGGAGAAACATCTTCATAGATATAATTCAATTCATCTACCACCGAAAGGCTCGGTTCATTGTCGAAAAACAATGAATAACATAAGACAATCGCAAAAAAAGTAAATAACAGTTGTTTCATTTTTACAATAAAATTTGTTTAAACTTACTGGAACTCATTCGGAACAGCATTATCAAATACGCACAATGGCAGTTTCATAACTTGTCGTTCATGTTTATATATGATGCAACTTTATAGTAAAACGTTGCATGATATGAAAATATTGTATTACTACAATAAAAAATCCCT
>DOZP01000222.1:6650-8770 GCA_003517945.1 Porphyromonadaceae bacterium
CCCAGACTGTCAAGCATACCTTCCACCGCTTTTGACATCGGCCCGGGCCCACACATATAATATTCAATTTCTTCCGGTTCTTCGTGATTCTTCAGGTACGTTTCATAGATAACCTGATGTACGAATCCGGGCGTATATTTTACACCGGCCGCATCTGCCACCGGATCCGGACGATCAAGCGCCAGGTGAAACGTAAAATTCGGAAAATCCTTTTCGATTCCCAGAAAATCCTCCAGGTAGAACACTTCATTCAATGCACGCGCACCATAGAAATAAGACATTTTCCGGTCAGTCGTATGAAGCGTTTTTGTCAGGTGCATAATCTGCGCACGCAAAGGAGCCATACCGGCGCCGCCGCCGATCCACATCATTTCGCGCTTCGAATCGAAAATCGGGAAAAAGTCTCCGTAAGGACCACTCATCTTCACCTTATCCCCGGGTTTCAATGTAAAGATATAAGAAGAAGCGATACCCGGCATCACATCCATGAACCCTACCTGCGGTTTCGGTTTGAACGGAGGGGTTGCAATACGAACCGTCAGCATGATACGATCGCCTTCCGCCGGATAATTCGCCATAGAATACGCGCGAATAGTCCCTTCGTCGTTACGGCATTTCAATGTAAACAAACCAAACTGTTCCCAAGCCGGCAGATAATCAGGCCCGATAGATTCCTTATCAATATCTTTATCATAATCCATCGTAAACTTAGGAATACTGATCTGCGAATAGGAACCCGGCAGAAAATCCATGTGCTCGCCTTCCGGCAACGCTACAATAAACTCCTTGATAAAAGTAGAAACATTCTTATTGGAAATAACCGTACACTCCCACTCTTTCACGCCAAATACCTCATCCGGCACTTTAATAACCATATCCTCTTTCACTTTTACCTGACATCCCAAACGCCAGTTTGCCTGCATCTGTTTACGCGAGAAAAATCCCGTTTCCGTCGGAAGGATATTGCCCCCGCCTTCCGGAATCTGACACCGGCACTGACCGCAACTTCCGCTACCGCCACAGGCAGAAGACAAGAAGATGCCCTGGCTCTGAAGCGTACTTAACACAGTACCTCCCATGGGCGTTTCAAACTCTTTTTCGCCATTCACTACCACCTTCACATTTCCGGACGGAAGTAACTTCGCTTTTGCAATCAACAATGCACCGACCAGAATCAATGTGATCAGAAGAAAGATCGCCGCTCCGGCCATAATTGTAAGTCCGCCTGACATTAATATAATCATTTTATAGATTCGTTTTTACGTTAATAATTAGATGTTCAATCCCGAGAAACACATAAATCCGATACCCATCAGACCTGTGATGATAAATGCGATACCTAATCCTCTCAAAGGTTTCGGGATATCCGAATACGCCAGTTTTTCACGAATAGCCGCCATCCCCAGAATGGCAACCAGCCAGCCTATACCCGAACCGAATCCGTAAATAGTAGCCTCTCCGACATTTATAAATGCTTTTTGTTGCATAAACAATGAACCTCCCATGATGGCACAGTTTACGGCAATCAACGGCAAGAATATTCCCAACGAAGCATATAAAGAGGGAAGGAATTTCTCTACGACCATCTCCACCAACTGTGTAAACGAGGCGATGATGGCTATAAATATGATGAAAGACAAAAAGCTCAGATTGACATCTGCATACTGCAAACCCAGCCAGCTCAACGCGCCTTCCTTTAATACGTAATTTTCCAACATATAGTTGATCGGCAACGTACAGACAAGGACAAACGTAACTGCTATACCTAACCCCAATGCGGTCTTTACATTCTTGGAAACGGCAAGATACGAACACATACCCAGATAGTATGCGAAAATCATGTTTTCAACAAAGATCGACCGTACGAATGTGCTTAATATTTGTTCCATTCTATTAGTTATTTTTTATGTTCAGCATTAATTTTCTTCCTGAAGATCTTTATTCCTCGAACGATGCACCCAGATAATGACAGCAACACAAATCAAAGCCATCGGCGGCATAATCATCAGCCCGTTATTCACATAACCGAAATCATACACAGCCTGCGGTATTACCTGAAAACCCAAAAGCGTGCCCGAGCCTAACAACTCACGGAAAAAAGCAACGATCACCAGAATAAT
>DOZP01000222.1:8860-15767 GCA_003517945.1 Porphyromonadaceae bacterium
CTTACATCATAAGCAAAAGCTTTTAACACTTCGCTGACAATCGTCACCAACGCCGCCACAACAACTAACTGTACGATGATACGAATCCGGTTCGGAATTGTATTTCTGAGTAATGAAATAATCACGTTTGCAAACGCAACGACAGCAGTCACAGAGAGCGCCATCACGATAGCCGGCTCCAGTTTGGCCGTCACAGCCAGCGCAGAACAAACGCCAAGCATCTGAATAATGACCGGATTATTCCTGCTCAACGGGCCTAACAATATTTCTTTATTTTTTCCGGATAATAGTCCCATAATCCCCTATTTTTTAGCATTTAAAAATTCAACATAACTATTCAGGCTGTTCCTGATCATGAGATCAACCCCGTTACTGGTGATCGTACCTCCTGAAATTCCGTCCACATAATCTTGTCCCTGAAGCGTCTTACCCGGTTTCACGACGGAAATACTCTTGAATTCATTATTCTTAAATATCTGTTTACCGGAAAACCGCGAGCAAAAAGCCGGAGTGGCAATTTCAGCGCCTAATCCGGGTGTTTCCCCCTGATGGCTGAAATCGGCTCCATACACCGTATCCTTGTCGTCATTCATTGCTATATACCCCCAGATAGGCCCCCAGAGACCGGTTCCGTACATGGCAAGAATATATTTTGTCTGCCCGTCCACATGTGCCACAAATACAGGATATTTATCTTCGGCAAACATTTTCGAGGCATCAACGGCAAAAGCGTCTCCTTCTACCTGCCGGCCTTTATTGTCTACCAGAAACGATTCTTTTATCAACTCATTATATTTTGCTTCCGTTTCACCTCCGGAAACAGAGACGTTGACCGAACGCAATATTTGCCGCCTCTTATCATTCGCTTCATTTTTCTTCTGGTAACTCCTCAACGACTCGGAAGTAAAAGCCAGCAGCACCGCAACCAGAACAACCATTACGGAAGCATATATAATTGTGTATGCATTACTATCTCTATTCATAATCTTTCGTATATAAAATTAGCTTAAGACCCTTTTCAAACGGCGCTTGATATTGCTTTCAACAACATAATAGTCGATCAAAGGCGCAAATGTATTCATCAATAAAATGGCAAGCATCATCCCTTCGGGATATCCCGGATTCAATGCCCGGATAATAATCGCAAAGGCTCCTATCAATAAACCGTAAATATATTTACCGGTTTCCGTACGGGCTGAAGTGACCGGATCCGTAGCCATAAATACAGCTCCAAAAGCAAATCCACCTAAAAATAAATGATCCACCGGAGAAACCGTCATCACAACAGTTGTTCCTATTAAATTAAAGATAGCCGCCATCACCGCACCACCTGCAAACACGGAAAACATCGTTTTCCAACTGGCCACTCCCGTAAATAATAAGATAGCGGCGCCGATCAGAATAGCCAAAACGGATGTTTCGCCAATCGAACCCGGAATAAGTCCGATAAAATAATCCCATGTCGTCAACGGTTGTCCCAATACATCTACCGTCTGGAACGAACCGATCGTCTCTTTGGCCGCCGTTCCGATTTGTCCAAGCGGCGTTGCACCGGAAAAAGCGTCCAGCACATTAGCGCCTCCGACGCCAAAAGTCGCGTCCGTCCGGACAAAAACCTGATCGCCGGACATAGCCGCCGGATAAGCAAAGAACAAAAAAGCGCGTGTTACCAATGCCACATTAAATACATTATAACCCGTTCCTCCGAATACTTCCTTTGCAAAAACGACTGCGAAAGCCGTCGCAACAGCAATCATCCACAGTGGCGTATCAATCGGTACGATCATCGGGATCAACATGCCGGAAACAAGGAATCCTTCCTGTATCTCCTCTTTTTTCCATTGGGCCACAATAAACTCAATACCCAGCCCGACCACATAAGAAACAACGATCTTCGGCAATACGGCCAGCAGGCCGTAAACAAAAGTCATCCAGAACCCCGGATTCAAACCTGTCGCCAGATTATGCTGATAACCGATATTGTACATACCGAACAACAACGCAGGCATCAATGCCACGATAACGACCGACATGGTCCGTTTCGAGTCAATGCTGTCATGAATATGCACGCCTGATTTTGACGTCTTATTCGGAACGAATAAAAACGTTTCGAATCCGTCAAAAACCGATTGGAACATCGACAGCTTACCTCCTTCTTCAAAGTTAGGTTTAATCTTGTTGAGAAAATTCCTTAACGCTTTCACTATGATTTATTTATTAGTTTATTAATTCATTTCCTTATACAACAAATCAAGTCCGTTACGAACGATTTTCTGTATTTCGATTTTTGATGTATCCACAAACTCGCACAAGGCAAAATCTTCCGGTGCAACTTCATATATACCCAGATTTTCCATTTTATCTATATCAAACGCAATAATCGCTTTCAGTAAATATTCCGGCAGAATATCCATCGGAAAAACTTTATCATACTCGTTTGACATAATCATGGCGCGTTTTCCTCCGCGTATCCGCGCGTCAAGCACATATTCTTTACGCTTGCCGAGCAACCAACTGAAATAGGTATGGCTCACACTGTATTTTCCGAACCCCGGAGAAGCCCAACCGACAAATTCGTCGACGTCATCCCCTTCAGGTATCGCCGTCAACTGATAATCATACGCTCCGAGAAAGTCGTCCGCGCCGACCTTTGTTCCGGTCAGTACATTTCCGCTTATCAAACGTACATGCCCTTCCGATACGTTCCCGTCAATAAGGCTGCGTATGCTACATCCGGCGATGACTTTCGCATATCCGCATTTCCTGAATTCGGAACCTGTCAACGCGATCACTTTCGTGAAATCAACCTTCTTTTCTTTCAGCAAACGCCCTATCATCACAACATCAGCCGCATGAAGCGTCCAAACAACTTCACCTTTGTTTACGGGTTTGATATGATTGATCAGAACGCCGGCATTTCCCACAGGATGCGGGCCGGAAAGTTCCACGACTTCCACCCCTTTCATTGCGCACAAGGCCGAACCTTGCCTGACCCCGAAATAAACCTTCCCTCCGGTAAGTCCGGCGAGCGCACTCAATCCCGTTTGCAAAGCATCTTCCTGCCCTTTTACAACAAAATCAAAATCAGGAGACAAAGGGGCTGAATTACAAGCCGTCACAAAAATATCGCGCGGGGTATCCGACGGATTAGCCACACGATCATAAGGACGTTGTTTTATAAAAGGCCACATACCTGTTGCCAGTAAAAGCGCCTTTAATCCTTCCGCATCATACGAAGAAACATCCTTTATGTCAAATTGTTCATATTCATTCCGCTCATCCGGCTTAACCGTAATACTCAATATTTTACGTTTTTCCCCACGGTTCACACCCGTGACGATCCCGCTGACCGGCGAAACAAATTTTATTTCCGGACGACTTTTATCAATCATCAGCGGAGTACCGGTTTTTACCCGGTCACCTTCACGAACAAGCGCCTTAGGCGTTATTCCGACATAATTATCGGGAACAATTGCATAACTTTCGGATTTGCCGACATCAAAAAACGCTTCCGAGGCCTTCCCTTTCAGGTTGATATCCAATCCTTTCTTGATTTTAATAAGCTTTGCCATGTTTATAACAAAATTTCAGTTTTTTTGAAAAATGCTGCGCAAAATTACACAAAAAAATTACTTGACAGACAAAATAACCAAAGAAATAAAGAAAAAATTCTTTAATTAACAAAATGAAAAAAGCGAAAAACGATCAAAATGCCAAATAAACAAATAGTTACAAAAAAAATAAACACACAAAAAACAGTACTGTTCCGGCAAAAAACAAACAAGTTTATTTTGTACTTCTCCCGGCTTACGTTACCTTTGTAAACCAAACCATTTGTATGTATACATATTTAAAATACATAGTAATTACCATCACGGACTTGTTTCTGGCTTGCGGATACGCGAACGCACAGGAAGCATACCGGACGGAAACATTCAGGGAAAATATAAAAAGCCTGGAAGTCGGCATTGAAGGCGAGCTATTATCCGAACCATACATTGAGCTAAACGGAGAAAAAAAGATTGAAATCATCTTCGACGTATTACACCGTACAGGGGGGCGATACGCATATTCCGTCATTCATTGCGATGCGGATTGGAAAAAATCAACGTTGTTGCCGATTGAGTATATGAACGGATTTCAGCAGGTAACGATCGACGACTATGCCAATTCGATCAATACCATGACCCATTATACCAACTACAAAATCCGTTTCCCCAACGAAAACACGCAGTTTACCGTATCCGGGAACTATGTGGTACAGGTTTATGAAGAAGATAATATGGAAAATATTATTCTTACCGCATGTTTCAGTCTTGTTGAACCATTAATCGACATAGACGCATCCGTCAGCGGAAATACCGATATTGACTTCAATAAGGAACATCAGCAGATTGATTTTACTATCCACCAGAAGAACCTGACCATCACCTACCCGCAGAATGACCTGAAAATTTTTGTCTATCAAAACAATAACCGCAACGATGTGCGCACAGACATTCAGCCGATGACTATTATTAACAGACAAATCCAATACAAACACAACAGGAATCTCATATTCGAAGCCGGCAACGAATACAGGCGCATTGAATTTCTGACACACCGGTACAACGGCATGGGAGTAGAAAGTATCGGATTTTACAACCCTTATTACCATGCCACCCTGTTTCAGGAAAAAATACACGCGAACACATCCTATTTGTATGACCAGGACCAGAACGGACGCTTTTTCATCCGTTGCAGCGAGTGCCGGGAACCGGATACGGAAGCGGATTATTATATCGTACATTTCTCATTAGCCTCCGAACAGATGCGCGAAGGGGACATCTATATCGCGGGAGAGTTATTCAATAATATCAACGACCACCGGAACCGGATGGAATATAATACGGAAACGAGGGCATACGAAAAAGCGGTGATGTTGAAACAGGGACTCTATAATTATCAATATACGTTCATGGAAAAAGGAGGACTCCAGACCACCCTAAAAGAAACCGAGGGCAGTTTTTTCGAAACCGAAAACGAATATGTGATCGCAGTTTATTATCGTCCGATCGGCGCCCGGTACGACCGTCTGATCGGCGTCCGGACGATCAGTAACAGCAGATTACAGGCCTATTACAAGAAATGATGTATAAATAAACAGATCACTTTCGCTTTACATTCAACACTTTTCCTTTTCCATATAGCGTTTTTCTTTTTAACCAAAATCCACTTTTATTATTTAACAAAGAATTATATATTTGCACGTTAAAAATATACTAACATATACTTAATAATTTATGAAACGTAGAGATTTCCTGAAAACAGGTGCAATCATGGGCGCCAGTGCAGCAGTATCATTAAATTTTGACAAATTACAAGCAGCAATAAATACAAACACAATGGCTGTGGAGACTGCTCCCGATCTGGTCGCAGTAATGGGAGGAGAACCGGAAGCCATGTTAGACAAGGCATTGGAAACCCTGGGAGGCATCGGTAATTTTGTAAAAAAAGGACAGAAGATAGTCATCAAACCAAACATAGGCTGGGATCGCGCTCCCGAACTGGCAGGAAATACAAACCCTCAATTGATCGGAGCATTAGTAAAAAAATGCCTGAATGCAGGCGCATCTAAGGTAACCGTGTTCGACCACACATGCGATGACTGGAAAAAATGTTACGCTTCCAGCGGCATTGAGTCAGCCGTAAAAGCAGCCGGAGGAGTGATCGTTCCCGGAAATGACGAAAAATACTATTCAAAAGAAATATCTTTACCAAACGGGGTCAACCTGAAATCAATCAAAGTACACGATGCGCTCATTGAAGCTGACGCATGGATCAATGTTCCGGTACTTAAAAATCACGGAGGTGCGAAACTGTCATGCGCCATGAAAAACCTGATGGGAATTGTATGGGACCGTCGCGTATTCCATTCAAACGACCTGCAGCAATGTATCGCCGATGTTTGCACATGGAATAAGAAACCGGTACTACACATTGTCGATTCTTACCGCATACTGTTCCAGAACGGCCCTCAGGGAAAAAGCGAGGCCGACGTAGCAACCGTCAAAGCGCTGATCGCTTCTAAAGATATCATCGCTACGGATACGGCCGCACTGCAACTTTTCAATCAGGTACAAAAGTTAGACCTGGAAGCTGTAAAACATATACAAATGGGACAATCCCACAAATTAGGCACCACGGATCTGAAAAGTGTAAATATCAAAAGAATCAAAATTTAGAACAGCGACAAACGTCCATAGATGAGAAAAAAAACGATAAACATGCTGAAAGTATTAAGAATAATACTTGCAATCATTGTATTCACCCCTATCCTGCTCTTTTTCTTAGACTTTGCAGATATACTTCCGGACTCGCTGAACAGACTCCTGCATATACAACTGATGCCGGCAATTCTGTCGCCGACAGCTATACTTATTATCTATTTCCTGCTAACGTTACTATTCGGGCGTATCTATTGCTCCGTGATATGCCCGGCCGGTATATTGCAAGACATATTTAACCGCATATCGTGCATCGGGAAAAAGAAAAAAAACGGCAAAATGCGTTTCCGGTATCATAAACCGGCCAATTGGTTACGATATATCATATTAGGCCTGACAGCCGTATTGGGTATTTTCGGGATCACGGAACTATGCCTTCTTTTGGATCCGTACAGTAATTTCGGACGCATTGCAACAAACCTATTCCGTCCTGCGGCCGTATGGATCAATAATCTATTGGCGGATTTTCTCTCGTCAAAGGGAAATTATTCTTTATACCATGTTACGATACACACATCGACCGTTGCACTTGTATCGGCGATTGTCGCTTTTCTTGTCTTTGCCGTTATGACCTATTTCAGAGGACGTTTGTTTTGCAATACAATCTGTCCCGTTGGGGCGCTGCTAAGCCTTGTTTCACG
>DOZP01000287.1 GCA_003517945.1 Porphyromonadaceae bacterium
AATAATCCTGCAATGTACAGGTATGTCAGTATGGTGTGAACCTGGTCGTTTTGTCCGTATGAATGCATGCCGCTCAAAAAGTAGTTCACTCCGAAATAAGTCATCAGCACGGATGCGAAAGCGAGTACCGAGCAAAGGTTAAACAGCCAGAGGTTATTCCATTTTTTTACCAGGTGAAGGTGTGTCACCAATGCATACGTGATGACGGTAATCAAGGCCCATGTCTCTTTCGGATCCCAGCCCCAGTATCGTCCCCATGATTCGTTTGCCCATACGGCTCCCATGAATGTACCGATCGTCATCAGTAAAAGTCCGATGATGAGCGATATTTCGTTAATCGTACTTAGTTCTTTCAATGCACCGGCCTGTTTTAAAAGCATTTCTTTACCGGAGGCGCTCATGATGCCCAGATTGGTCAATCCGATCAGGAAGCTGATGCCGAAGAATCCGTAAGCCGACATGATAATCGCCACATGGAACATGAGCCAGGGGGATTTCAGTACCGGTACCAACGGATTGATTTGCGGATCCATCCAGTTCAGGCCGGAGACGAATAATATCACTCCGGCAAAAACTGTGGCTAATGCGAAGGTCACCGGACTGCGCCTGACAAATATGAACCCGGCAAAAACAGTAGCCCAGGCTGCATATACCATTGTTTCATAAGAATTGCTCCAGGGTGCGTATCCGCCGATTTGCCAGCGCATACCCATACCGAGCATCTGGCAGCAGCATACGATTAATACGGCGACTCCTAAAAGGCGGATGATCCATTTTATCCGGTTTTTTTCTTTGAATATCAAAACAAAGGAAAAAAGTAATAACAGGCCGCCTAAAGAAAGATAACCGATTTTGCACCAACGGAAAAGATCCATCCGGTTATACTGCAACTCCAGTTCGATTTTGCCGGCCGTCATTTCCGGAACATTGTTGTGTTCATACTGGTAGGTTTTTATTTGTTGAAGTATTTCGTCAGCCTTTTCCCAGTTCTGGGATCTGACTGCGACACGAACTTCCGCTATATAACCGGTAAAAGAGGATGAAATAAAGCCGGAATCGGAAGGGGTGAAGGCCGACAGATCGTCGCCGGGAGCATACCATTTCTGATCCGGATCATCTGTTCTGGGGAATAACCGGATTAACTGTTTGTTGATCAACTGATGGAATATATTGATTTTTTCATCAAACTTGATCAGGTCTTTATCGAAGGCAGTCCGTTGATCCGGCATTTTCTGATAAGCCTCTTCCAGCTTTTCCTGCAACTTGTATGCTCCGTTCGGTTCGAAAAGCTCCGTGTAGGCGCATGGGTCGGATGTCAGCCTGAAATATAATTTAAAATCCCGGTTGGGAATGTTGATAACCGGTACGTGCATCCACATTTCGGGGTAAGCCAGGATACTCAACAAGAACTGGTCGGAATTCATGTGGAAGAACCGGGTATCTTTGTGTAGTTTCCGCAGCATTTCCGAAGAAAGTGTATTGACCGGTACGATTCGTCCGTTGGCTGTCTGAACCGGTAAGCTGCCGAACAGTTCTGCGTGCGGGGGTGCGATGTGGAGATGTTGTATGGTTTCGCTCATGGTTGCGGGCTTTTCCTGACCCGTAACATAAGAGGCGGAACCGGCTAAAAGTAGCAGGATGAATAATCCGGATGCTGTTTTCTGCTTGTTGATCTGACGGTATAAAGTCCGGATGCGTCCGTTTTTTGCAACCAGGCAAAGGATGCTTCCTATAAGCAGCAAGGTATAGCCCGTGTAGGTTATATTACGTCCGGCCACATCTTTGTTTACCGACAAGATCGTGCCCTGTTCGTCTTTATCATAGGAAGCCTGAAAAAAACGGTAACCTTTTATGTCCAGCACATTATTCATATAAACCAGTTCCTCCCTCGTTTCACCGTCTATATAGATGCGTAAATCGCTTTCGTAGGATGACGGGCTCATGGAACCCGGATAACGTTTCAGGGTAAACCGGACCAACTCCACTTCAAACGGTAATTTATGCATACGTTGTCCGCGGTTTGTCTGTGCCGTAATGATATTGCTTTTTTCCCCTTCCCGAAGATGCAGTACCCCTTCTTTTCCGGTCGTGTGCGATGTGAGCGCTCCGGCAAGTATGATGATGAACGAAAAATGAACGATAAGAAGTCCCCATTTCCCGGATTTATGCAGGCGGCGCCTGATCATAATCAAAACGAAATTGACTACCAGCAGAAACTGTAAAAGGAATAAGACCGGCGAATAGTAGATCAATACTTTTGCCAACAGGGTGCTGTGTACTTTCTCAACAAAGGTTGCGACGGCCAGACTAACGGCATAAATAATCAATAATACGATCATCGTTACATACGAGGAAAGTATTTTTTTCAGTTGTTCCATTTTTGTTTTTCTTAAAAATCCACCACATCCGGTGATGATTATTGATATTCAATATCAGAGATTAAGCATAGTTAACTCCTCTAAAGGAGATCAAATATACTATCTATTATTGAAAACAAAAACAACCGGACATAGTAATTCGGATTGTTTTTTAGAAATAGAATTAATTTATTAAATTTGCGCTCTTAATTAACATTCTTTGAAGATTCCCGTGTATCGTTTTCAATGGATGTATTAAAAATTAATTTTTATGTGTATGAAAAACATTTTCTTTTCCCTGTTGTGCGTATTGTTTCTTTTCTCATGCGGAAACAAAGATACAAAAGTCGTTTATTCCAATCCGTTGCCTGTTGCATTCGGAGATCCGTTTATTCTTCATGCTTCCGACGGAATGTTCTATATGTATGGTACATCCGGCGAAAACGGGTTCAGAACCTATTCTTCGGAAGATATGGTTCACTGGAAAGATGAAGGATTGGTGTATCGGGGAGCAACTTCCGAATCGTGGACTGTAGACTGTTTCTGGGCGCCCGAAGTGTATGAACGAAATGGTAAATACTACTTGTTTTTCAGTGCGAACTGGAAAGAAAATCCAACCAATGAGTTGGAAAAATTCCGTATCGGAGTAGCCGTTTCGGATAAGCCTACCGGTCCGTTTAAAGAAATGTATGACCGTCCGGTATTTGATCCCGGTTATCCGGTTATTGATGCGAATTTATATTTCGACGATGCGAATGGGAAAGTGTATATGTATTATTCGCGTTGCTGCTATAAACATCCGGTTGAAAGTGAGATAGCGGATATGGCCCGCGAAAAAGGATGGTTTGACGAAGTGGAAGAAAGCTGGATTTATGGTGTGGAGATTGAGCCGGACTTTTCGGGTATTATCGGAGAGCCTGTATTGCTGCTTCGTCCGCCTGTGAAGTTGGACGACAAACAGGCGGAATGGGAAAGCCGCTCGGTAACGGCGAATGAGGTGAACCGTCGTTGGACGGAAGGATCGTATATCGTTAAAAAAGGCGATACCTACTATATGATGTATTCGGCAAACTTTTTCGGCGGGCAGTATTATGCCGTAGGATATGCTACTTCCGGTAACCCGTTGGGGCCATTCAGGAAAGCGGATAATAATCCGGTTCTTCAGAAAAATACGGACAGGGGCGGAGACGTGACGGGCACCGGGCATAATATGGTGCTCACATTGCCTGACGGACGGATGTATTGTGTTTATCACGGCAGGACGACAAAGACGGGAGATGAGCGTGTTGTGTTTATTGATCACATGGAGATAAAAGAGGACGGCAAATTAGTAGTAAACGGTCCGACTACGGATGAACAAACGATTTCTTTGAGGAAATAATTTTTTATTTTTATTTTTGC
>DOZP01000021.1:0-6588 GCA_003517945.1 Porphyromonadaceae bacterium
GACAGCCGCCGGGTAGACCGCCAGCTTCGCGGTCGTGCCGGACGCCAGGGAGACCCGGGTTCATCCGTATTCTTTGTCTCCCTCGAAGATGACCTGATGCGTCTTTTCGCGACGGAAAAGATTGCCGGGCTAATGGACCGCATGGGCTTCAAGGAGGGCGATGTGCTGGAAGCAGGCATGTTGAGCAAATCCGTAGAGCGCGCCCAGAAAAAAGTGGAAGAAAATAACTTCGGCATCCGTAAGCGCCTGCTTGAATATGACGATGTGATGAACTCACAACGTAACGTGGTCTATACGCGCCGCCGGCACGCCCTGATGGGAGAACGTATCGGACTTGACGTAATGAACACGCTTTATGATGCGTCCGGCACCATCGCCGAACAAAATGAAGACGGTGATTACGAATCATTCAAAATGGACCTTTTCCGTACGTTTGCTTTGGATAGCCCGGTAACACAGGAAGAATTTAAAGGTATGAAAGTTGAAAAACTGACGGACAGTGTATTCAACGGTGTACTGGAACTTTTCAAACGTCATATGGACCGCATGGCGCAGACCGCCAATCCGGTGATCAAACAGGTATATGAAAACCAGGGCGCCATGTATGAAAACATTCTGATACCGATCACGGACGGAAAGAAAATGTACAATATCTCATGCAACCTGAAAGAAGCATACGAAACGGAATCGAAAGCCATCGCGAAATCGTTTCAGAAGTCTATTATTCTCCATATGATTGACGAATCATGGAAAGAGCACCTGCGTGAAATGGATGATTTGCGTCACTCCGTTCAGAATGCAAGCTATGAAAACAAAGATCCGTTGCTGATTTACAAGCTGGAGGCATACAATCTGTTCAAGTCGATGGTTGAAAACATGAACCGCAAAACGGTTTCCATACTGATGCGCGGACAGATACCTGTACGAGAAGAGTCGGAAGAACAGCGGGTACAGGTAAGGCAGGCTGCACCGGAACGCCGTACGGACCTCAGCCGTTACCGTACGCAGAAAGACGACATTGTACGAGGAGGAGGAAACAGAGGCGGAGGAGGAGACAATGTGTATCCACAGGGACAACGTCCGCCCATCGGCCCCCAACAACAACCGAAAGAGCCGGTGCGGGTGGAAAAACGCGTCGGACGCAATGAGCCTTGCCCGTGCGGAAGCGGCAAAAAATATAAAAACTGCCACGGACAAGGGTTGGAACACACGCATGTACATGCATGATCAGTAACGAAAAATGAACCTTTCTTTCAGAAAAGCAACCATCAATGATTGTTCCCGGATTCGCGAGCTTGCCTCGCGGATCTGGGAACCTACTTATGGCTCTATACTATCCAAAGAGCAATTAAGCTATATGTTCGAAATGATGTATTCTGTTGAACATATCGAACGGCAGATGACGGAATCAGGACACCACTATTTCATTGTGTATACGGATGACAATCCGGCAGGCTACATTTCTATTGAGAAAAAACCGGATGACACATTTATTTTCCAAAAAATATACGTATTGCCCGAATTACACGGGAAAGGTCTCGGACGCTACCTGATAGAACAAGGGATTGCTTATATTAAAACCATCCATCCATCGCCTTTTACAATGGAACTGTACGTTAACCGTGAAAATCCCGCAATCGGTTTTTACGAACACATAGGCATGAGAAAAATCGCCACACGCGACCATGATATCGGTAACGGATTTTACATGAACGACTATATAATGGCTATGAGGGTTGAATAATCTTGATTTTATTTCTTCATCAAAACCACTTTCTGCGTCCATCCGGAACTCCCCGTGACAAGAAAGATTCCGGCAGGATACGATGAAGCATCCCGTGTTACGGAATGATAAGCCACTTTCCGGAATCGGTCGACAAGCGAACCGGTTATGGCATATACACAGATATCTTCATCTGTAGCGCTATTCACTATTAAGTTATTGTGCGATATATATGCGTTATGCGATTTTTCAGAACCGTCTACATGATCATTAGCGACATCGTTGTTCAACATGGCCTGCAAAGCTCTCGCACTTTGGTCACCGCTCACCAATCCATATCTTCTGTCCATAGTATCAATAATACACAAAACAGGATAAGGAGGATTACCGCTAAATAAGGCAAAATAATCGGATACTTCCGGAGATGACCAAGGATATACCGTTGCGTCACAAAACCACAAGATATAATGTTCATCCAATATAGCTTTTACCGATTTTGTCGCCAGATTCCTTTTTACGCCGTCACACCGGGTACAGGAATTACTTCCCCAAAACAAAAAAACCCGTTTATTTTGCGTTGTCGCGGCCTCAAATGCTTCCTGTTTATCCAGGTAATATGTAAGTCCTTCATAAACAGCCGTATTTTGCGCACACACATTTTTCGACACAACTTGTGCGATAAAACAAATAAATAGAAAACATAAAACTCTTTTCATATCAAAAAATTTTTTTATTCTTACTCCGGACACTATCACCCGTAATCGTCCGCAAAGATAAGTTATTTTCACGACAAAACAATAACTATTTTTAAACTTTTGTTTCACATGTATATTTATCATTAAAAAAGGCGCCCTTCCAAGACGCCCTTGTAAAGATTTCTTTTCTTTTCATTATTACCTCGCCGGTCTGCCTCTCTCCGAACGGTCCGGTTTCTTTGCACTTTCAGACCGGGAAGATTTAGTTCCACTGCTACGGGTAGCGCTTCTTTCGGAAGAACTCCGGCTGTTTACCGCTGCATTATTATCTGTGGAAGGATTGCTGCGACGTACATTGGCGCTGCTACGGCTACTACTGCTATTGCGTGGGGCAGTCGCCGGATTCTTCTGATTATCATTTCCGGTACTCCGGCTGCTCACTCTTGCACTGCTACGGGCAGACGCATCATTCCGTTTATTTACGGCTTCCTTCCGCTTATTATCAGCCGGCCTGTTCATATTGCCTGATGAACGATTATCACTACTGATACGTCCGTTACGTGTATTTTTTGAATATTCATAACTGTGGGGACGTCCGTTGTTTTTCGGCATGTGACGCGGCTCAACCCATCCGTGAAAATTAGTTCTTGCGCGATGATAACGGGATTCCTTCATATAAAATATCGGAACCTGCGCATAATTACGGCAATACCTATTGTAGATTCTTCGGTGCCTGTTATTATATTTCCAGGGATAAAGATCTCCGTTAAGAACTACTTTATAAAGAGAGTAAAAATCGTAATGGCTATACATTACCGGAAGAAACAAAGCGGACATCCAACGCCCCCTGTGATGATAATAAAATAACTGATGAACGATATCATAGTAGACATTTATTTCCGGAATGTAATAGAACTCAGCATAATCATATCCGGAAGGTCCCCAAGCCGGTTGAATATTTATATTGACACTCACATGAACCTGAGCTTTCGCACTGTTGACATTGACCATTCCAATCATCAACCCTAAACCTAAGATAAGCATTAACTTTTTCATAGCCGCAAAATTTAAAGTGTTAATAATAGGGTTTCATCCTCTCATTTGTGAAATTTGACCGAAAAAAAAACAGAAGGTTTAATAAGCAAAACAGATTAATACTCATCCTCTCAATTTATTCGCGTTTTGCTATTTCCAATGCCTTTTCCAAATATTCATCCCTCCCTTCCCTGATTGCTTGAATAGTCTTGTTTACAGGGTGGTCGGGTTGAAATCCTTTTATATAAAGTTGACTGCCATCATGTTTTAATACTTTCATTCCTGTAAACCAAGCATTGTATCCGCAAGGTAAGTTTATTGTATTGATATTACCATTACAACCTGCTGTTGGCTCTCCAACGGTTGTAGCCAGATTATAATGGTCAATAATACCCATCATCGTTTCGCCGGAACTTACAACAGAAGGCACATTGATAATGATAGCTTTAGATTTGAACAATGGCTGTTTGGGTTGAACATCCCAATTGGATTTATCGAATTCTACATCTTTTCGGTCGGGATAAATAGTTTGCGGAATATTCCACCATGTAGAAGATACCGGCTCTTCAATCAAGTAAGGCAGAATATGAAAAAAGTCTTAACCTGCTTCCTCCTCTTTGGTCGTAAATCACTGCTTTTGCATTTGCTAATACATCAATTTTTTCGTCAAAATCATTTTCTGTACAATTAGCCATGTTGATGTAAAATATTCCGGGTTCAATCTCAACAATCGTATCTAATCCGTATTTACGAACATCAAGAGAGTTGAAAAATATATTTCCACGATTTGAATTTGGAACTGTGACATTTTGTTCCCTGCCATCCCGCTCAATCACAAGGTCCGTCTCGCCCCGATCAAATTTACTACCCAGAATATTCAAGGTCCTGTGTCTTCGTAATTGTGGCGATCCTGATATAATTTTCTCTTTTTCGTCCAATGCTGTCATGACCGATTTACCGTCCATTTTCTTAATAATATCACCTCTTTTCAACAATGTGTCACCTGAGGCGGTAATGACAATTTTATTTTCGATGAATTCGGCTTGTATTGGTAAAGAATACATTGGTTCACTGTAAACTACTCCATGTCCGTCATCAATTTTGGAAAACATTTGACTCAATGTTACAAAGAAGTCTTTCTTTCGCGTATTTTCAAGCGTACTTTTCAATGTTTCACCCAACACTTTATTCCAATCCGCATCAATTACATCGAAATACGGAAAAAAGTGTTGCAATACATTCCATGCAATCACTACACTCGCCATATTCGCTTGCGGATCGAATTCGTTTCCATATTTGATATTACCAATCTCAGTTTTCAGGCGGGCCAATAACGACATTTCTGTTTGGGGACAAGTAACAGTATCATTTGTCAGTAATACTAATGGAACTACACAAGTCAAACCTCTGCCGATTGGCTCATTGATAACTTCTCCGAACTGAGGTATTCGATCAAACATTTTTCCTGTAAAATTAAAAGTTAGTTCGATACCGTATTTTCCGGAATAAGGATCTTCGTCAGTTACTTCAAACGTGCAATATTTCATATTCATCATTTTCCAATCGTCGACTCGACCTTCGTCAATCCTGCCACTTTCAAATCCCATATTTACCGTATCTGCAGATTCCCATTTACCTCCATTATTTACAAGAAAATCAAAATCATCCGCCCAAACTTCACTATTATCTGTGATCCACAATCCATAGGCTACCGTAACGGCATTCTCCGGTATTGTTACTGTAAGTTCGTATTTTTTCCAATCTTGAGATTCTATGAGAACATCATGTATCTTATTATCATTTTGAAGAATATATTGAACAAACAACTTTGCACCTTCTTTGTTTTGGCTATGGCTTTTGGCAAAGGCGGAAAGTTTAACTTTTTTTCCCTGTAAAGTTGAGTTCATCAAAACCTTGCACATAACTGCGGCATCGCTATTTATATTTAGCCTACTTCTATTGGTTCTTACGCTTGCGTAGATGTTAAAGCGCTCATCATTCAAATAAACTCCATAATGCTGCCAAGCTACCAACTTCGCATCAGGATCGGGGGATAAGAGAAAATCTGAATTGAATACTTCAGGTTTTCTTGTTTCATAAATCTGTAACCCTTGCACTACGGGCGAGAAAAGTTGATATAGCGTATCACGAAGTTCTTCACTTGATTTGATGTTTTCAACTTTTTGAACGCCAAGTACAGCAAACTTGTTCCAATCTATTTCCTGCGCTTCATCACTTGGATGAAACCATCGGGTATAGCCATAGAGTCGGGCAAAAGTTTCAATATTTTGTACTTTTCGACTCGTCTCGCTTTGACAAGCGACAATCAAACCTAAAAAAACGGTCAGAACTACACTGATTTTAAAAAATGTTCCCATACTTTATTTTTGTATTGTGTTTACCGATTTCATTCAACGCATTGCGACATTCTCCTTTTCTAACTCCAACAGTTTCTTTTTCCTCCATATGCCTCCGCCATAACCTGTAAGAGAACCGTCAGCACCTATCACTCTGTGACAAGGCAGAATAATGGATATTTTATTCTTTCCGTTGGCATTGGCAACCGCTCTTACGGAAGAGGGTTTACCTATGAGCCCGGCCTGTTTTCCATAAGTTGTCGTGCAACCATACGGTATCTGCAACAAACTAAGCCACACCGTTTTTTGAAATTCCGTACCGACTAATTCCAACGGAATGTCGAAATTTTTGCGTTCCCCTCTGAAATATTCGCCTAATTGCTTCTCAAGCATATCAAAATACGGGTTACCGCTCTGTACAAGCGGCGCTTTAAACTCCTCGACCAATTGCCTGAGTTCCAAATCTATCAATTTGTAGTCTGCAAACTCAAACATACAGATTCCTTTGTCGGTTGCAGCGGCAACCATCAATCCCAAATCGGTTTCAAGATAAGCAATATTGACAATACGCTTGTTTTCATTTTTCTGAGGAGAAGTTTCCATGACATTTTCAAACATAGAAGGTTCCTTTTCAGGGAGCGCTTTATTAATATCTCTTTCTGTTTTCATCTTATTTTTCCGGAATAAATAATCATTGAATAGCGATAGAAAAAATAATTGTCTTACTTCGCATAGCGATAATGACCGATGATATTCCAATCGAACAGACAGTCTGCCA
>DOZP01000021.1:6612-10843 GCA_003517945.1 Porphyromonadaceae bacterium
ACAACGATACCGATGTGTGTCGCGCCATTGTCGAGCCGCCAACAAACGATATCGCCGGGCGCGTAATCCGCCGCATTTTCCGTGATGGGCAACTCGCGCCCGTGGCGGGCGAAAAATACCATCAGATTGGGTACGCGGCGATGGTCAATGTTGGGGTCGGGCCGCGTAAGGCCCCAATTCTTGGGGTATTTCGAAAAATTAGCCTTCATATCCTCGTGTACCTCTTTCTGAAGATCAATGCCCAATTTGCGGTAGGCCCGGATCACCACATCAGTACAAACGCCTTTATTCGCCGGAACATCACCGCCAGGGTAAGAGATCCTGAAATAAGCAGGATCATAGATGACAAAATCCTTCGTCAGTTCGAGCGCAGCGGCGGAAAGCCGGGCTGCAAAACCGCTTTTCGGAGCTTTCGTCGTGGTTTCAGCCGTTTGCTGCCGCTTCCCCTGCACCCGCCCGTCGCAGGCGGNNCTCTCAACTTTTTTGTTTAACTTTATGTAACTCATTTCTCCTTTCTTATGCCCTTTCGGGACGGTTAATAGCTTCATTCAGATTCAATTTCGCATTTTGATTTTTTTTTCCGAAGCCAAAGATACAAAATGTTTGGAAACTTGTTTTTGTATTCCCGAAACAGAATTATACATTTATCCGATAAAAAATATTATTTTTGCGAAAACTTTTTAGAAAACAGATGAAAGAAGTTTCCTTTATACGCCAAAATATCGAAAAATGGAAATCGCTGGAAAAAATAGTGGATCATGCATCCGCCCATAATCCCGGCGAGTTAGCTGACGCATATACGGAAATCACGACAGACTTGTCATTTTCACGCGCCCACTACCCGAAGTCACGCATTACCATTTACCTGAATAACCTTGCATCCGCCCTCCACAACCAGCTATATAAAAATAAAAAGGAAAAATATTCACGTTTCATCACTTTCTGGACGCATGAGATCCCCGAAGTCATGTACCGCTCGCAACGCGAATTACTTTATTCGTTTTTAGTATTTACGTTAAGCGTATTGATCGGAGTCCTGTCAGCCGTGAATGACGAATCGTTCGTACGCCTGATTCTTGGCAACGGCTACGTAGATATGACATTAAACAATATTGAAAGCGGAGATCCGATGGGTGTATACGATACTTCCGGCGAACTTCCGATGTTTCTGAGAATCGTGTTCAATAACATCGGCGTATCCTTCCGCGCTTTCGCTATGGGTATATTGACCGGTTTCGGCACCGGTTTTATCTTGTTTTTCAACGGTGTAATGGTTGGTTCATTCCAGACATTCTTTTTCCAACACCAGGTAGGCTGGGAATCCGTCCTTACCATCTGGCTGCATGGAACATTTGAGATTTCCGCCATTATCATAGCCGGGGCCGCAGGCTTTGCTTTAGGTAACGGTTGGCTTTTCCCCGGCACCTATTCCCGTAAATACGCGTTCCTGCAAGGTGCAAAACGCGGACTTAAGATCATTACCGGGCTGATACCCGTATTCATCGTTGCCGGATTTATCGAAAGCTACCTGACACGTCATACCGAATACCCTGTGTTTATCCGTCTATCTATCATTTTATTTTCACTGATATGTGTTATCTGCTATTATATCATTTTACCTCAATTAAGACATAATGGAAAATCAAAAAAACAGAATTGAATTTTATCGCCGGCGCACTTTTTCCGAAAAACTGAACGCGACCTTCGATTTTATACGGGAAAATTGGAGACCCCTGTTAAAATACACATTTTACCTTATTATGCCGGTCTGTTTGGTACAAACCTTTGCCATGAACGCGTTCATAGGCGGATATTTAGATCTTGTCATGTCGTTGGGCGGCGGCAGCTATTTCGGTAATTCCGTGTATAGCTTTATGACCAATTACGGAATTCTGCTGTTTTGTGCGCTGATCGGCTCGGCTATTCTGTCCGGCCTGGTGTATGCTATGATGCAAACGTACGCGACACGTGAAAACAGGCTGCAAAATATTACACTCGATGACTTTAAGGAACGCCTTGTCAAAAACACATGGAAATGCCTGATTATCTCACTTTTCCTGATCTTCATTTATATTATAATCGCTGTTTTTGCAGGCCTTTTAGCGATTCTGGTATCAATCTACTCGCTGCTCATAACGATTCCCATATTACTGATATTTATGCTATGCCTTATCCCTCTCATGATGCTTATCCCCGTATATATTTTCGAACACGACATCAGTTTCTTCGATGCGATAAAAAAATCCTGGAAATTAGGCACATCAACACTTGGCGGTATGATTGGGCTCATGATCGTCCTCAATATCATCGCATCCGTCATACAAACGGTCACCATGTTACCATGGTATATCACCATCGTCATCGGAAGTATGATGACACTGACATCCGAATCCGGCATCAGCCAATCCGTTATTTATAAATTTGCCATCTATATCTTAGGACTGTTACAATCATACGGAATATATGTCTCCTCCATCATCGGAGTCATAGGGCTGGCATTCCAGTATTTTCACGCCCGCGAAAAAGTGGAAGGCGTTACCATAGAGTCCAATATTTCCAACTTCAACCAACTTTAATACGCTTTGCGCAGATTGACATGACATTCCGGACGGACACCATCATCTATGATACACAGAAAATTGCGAATTATCAGGCGGACAGCCGTTTTGATTATAATTCGCAGTTAAACATAGCGGAATATACATGGTTCGAGATGGTATCCCGGTGGTTCAACCGCCTGATCAATTCTATTTTCAGCGGAAGGTTTGAAGAAAAGTATACGACCCCTGTCATGATCATACTTTTCCTGATTGTATTACTCGCCGTACTGCTCTTTCTATACAAGAAACGGCCGGAACTTTTCATGCGTTCTAAAAAAACGCGTCCCCTGGCGTATGATATCGAAGAAGAAAACATTCACGGAATTGACTTCAAAAAGGAGATTTCCGCAGCGTTGGATAGTGGAAACTACCGCCTGGCAATACGGCTGATCTATCTGCATACACTTCGTATACTGTCGGACAATAAGCTCATTGATTGGCAAATACACAAAACGCCGACAGAATATCTTTACGAAATAAACAACAAGGATTTAAAGCCTCCCTTCCGCAAACTGACCAATCATTTTCTGCAGATACGTTACGGTAACTACAATGCATCGATTGAGTTGTACGAAACCATGCTTGACATCCGGGAACAAATAAAAGGAATAATAGAAGGAGGGGGGAATGAAAGGTAGCAGACTATATATGATTTTTCTGGGCATATTCCTTGTGCTTGTGTTCCTGTTCGAATACATGTCGCCACACCAGTTTACCTGGAAACCTACTTTCGACAAGAATGACAAAGAACCTTTCGGCAGTTATGTGTTTGACGATGTCGTCTCTTCCTCCGTTGATAACTATACGGTAACGAACCAGACCTTTTACCAGATCATACAGGAAGACTCCTCCTCCTGTCCACGCGCATTCCTGCTCACCGAAAGTCACCCTTATTTCCATGATACGGATATTGAATATCTTTATAAATTGATCCACGCGGGAAGCCAGGTGATGATATGTACGGATAATTTTCCACAAACACTTGAAAATACACTCTGTTTTGAAACCGACTATGACAGCTACTTTCCGTCCATAGACCGGTACATCAGGGACGGAAAAAAACGCGACAGCATATTTTTCGGTACGGATACGCTGAATCCGGAAGTCATCTATGAAGTATACCCCCAGATACATCCCGTTTATCTGATGGAAGGTAAAAATAAATGGATATATGATAATACTTACAATGACACGACGCAGATTGCCGGCGATTCGGTTTTAATCCTGAAAGACACCGCCATAGAATATACGATAGTTGATACGACAGACAGCTCCCTCATCCCGCATAATGAGGAAGAAAATCAGTCAGATACCATAATCGAAGAGCTTGAAAACAAAGAAGACAAAGTGGTCGAAACATCAGATTATCAATTCTTCCCGATAAACTGCGATTCTTCGGAAGTCATTGTATGGAACAAAAAGAATAAACCGCTTGCCATCAGGGCATTTATTGGAAAAGGAGAATTATTGCTTGTATCTACCCCATTGATGTTTACCAATTATGGCATTCTTGACGGAAGTAACGCATCCTACGTTTTTCGTCTTCTATCCTATATGAAAGATAAACCGCTTACAAGAATTGAAGCATACGGCCGCCACAGCGAAAAAGCAAGCACACCGCTCCGGTATGT
>DOZP01000021.1:10897-24932 GCA_003517945.1 Porphyromonadaceae bacterium
CCGGTAGTTAAAACACCTGCTAACCGGACATTTGGCTTTATGCAACTCATCAGTAACCTATATTATCAGAAACATGAAAACGGAGAGATACTGAAAATGAAACACCTCTATTTCTGCGCGGAGGTAAAACGCCTGACCGGAGTGGATCTTCAGGAAGGAGTACCTGATGACGCGGCTTATACGCGTTTGTCGGAAAAGTCCGGGATAGATAAAGACGCGCTCCGTACGTTGATTAAAAACATCGGAATGGGCATCTACCGGTCGTACGTATCCGACGTGCAGTTAAAAGAATACATAGATGGTATGAATGATATATTACATGCATTGAAATCCTGAATAAAATAAAAAGAATATGGAAGATCAAAATGAAACAATGGACCTGACACCTTTTACCGAAAAGGTTAATCAACTGAAAGATGCAATAGGCCGTGTTATTGTCGGACAGGAGCGTTCGGTAGACCTGATACTTTCCGCAATCCTGGCGCGCGGTCATGTCCTGCTGGAAGGTGTTCCGGGAGTAGCAAAAACATTATTGGCCAAAATGATTGCAAAGCTCATTCATGCGGACTTCTCGCGCATTCAGTTCACACCCGACCTGATGCCTTCGGATGTACTCGGAACCTCTGTTTTTGACATGAAAACAAGCGAATTCAGTTTTCATCCCGGACCGGTGTTTGCCGATCTGGTATTGGTTGACGAAGTAAACCGCGCTCCGGCGAAAACACAGTCCGCACTGTTCGAGGTCATGGAAGAACGGCAGGCAACCATTGATGGTACGCTACATCAAATGAGTCCTGTATATACGATAATGGCCACTCAAAACCCGGTAGAACAGGAAGGCACCTACAAACTTCCGGAAGCCCAGTTAGACCGGTTCATGATGAAAATAACCATACCCTACCCTTCTCTGGAAGAAGAAATAATAATACTGGAACGTCATAACCGGAATGCACGTCTGGCAAAACTGGAAGAAATCAAAGCCGTTATCACACGCGAAGAATTACTGCAAATGTTTGCATATGTAGAAAAAGTCTTTGTTGAAAACTCCCTGCTTCGTTACATTGCATCCGTCATACAACAAACGCGGAATAGTAAAGCGGTCTATCTCGGCGCTTCGCCCCGCGCATCGGTTGCATTATTACAATCCTCCAAAGCCATGGCCCTGTTGCAGGGACGTGAATTTGTAACACCGGAGGATATCAAAACGGTGGCGCCTTTTGTTCTGCAGCATCGTCTGATGCTGACTGCCGAAGCCGAAATGGAAGGTCATACACCACTCAAAGTCGTACAACGCCTTATTGAAAAAGTTGAAGTACCGAAATAATCAATCGACAATCAATACACCGTACGAAGTGCATTAAATTATGTTTTTAACGAAACGTTTCTATATTACAGGCTTAGTCGTCATCGCGTTATTTGTGTCAGGCTATCTGGTTCCGGCTCTTTTTATTGCCGGAAAGATTGTTATGGCCCTGCTTATACTGACTGCCGTCACTGATTATATCCTGTTATGGCATTACAAAAAAGGGGCGGATGCGGAAAGATATTGCGCCCCGAGATTCTCAAACGGAGATAATAACGATGTACGCCTGATCATTGAAAACCGGTATCCGTTCCCGGTGGATATAGACATTATTGACGAGATACCGGTAGAATTCCAGCGTCGTGACATCCTTTTTAAAGTAAAAATGAAAACCGGAGGACGCGAAACGGTGCATTACAAACTACGGCCGGTAAAACGCGGTGTGTATAATTTCGGTAACATATTACTCTACGTAACGACTCCCGTCGGATTGGTAAGCCGCCGTATAAAATGTGCGGAACCGATGGATATTGCCGTCTATCCGTCGTACATCATGCTGCACCAATACGAAATCATGGCTATACATAATAACCTGACGGAATTAGGCATCAAAAAAATACGCCGGATAGGACATAATACCGAATTTGAATACATCAAGGAATATATTAAAGGCGATGACTACCGGACGATTAACTGGAAAGCAAGTGCGCGCCGCCACTATCCGATGGTCAATATATATCAGGATGAACGCTCGCAACAGATATACAATATTATTGATAAAGGCCGTATCATGCAAAACGCATTTCGTGGAATGACATTGCTGGATTATGCCATCAACGCCTCTTTAGTCCTTTCATTTGTGGCGATACGAAAGGAAGATAAAGCCGGACTCGCCACTTTTGCGGAAAAATTCGAAACATTTATTCCGGCCGGAAAACAAACGGGGCAAATGCAACAGATACTTGAAAGCCTGTACCGCCAGCAAACAACATTCGGCGAAAGCGACTATTCATCGCTATACGTACATATCAATAAATACATCAACAAACGCAGCCTGCTGATCATTTACACGAATTTTGATACAATCATCGGTATGGAGCGCCAGATTGAATACCTCCGCCAGTTAGCACGCCGGCATGTCGTATTAGTCGTATTTTTCGAAGACACCGAAATGAAAGCATTTGCGGCCAAACAACCCACATCCATTGAAGGGTATTACCAACAGGTTATTACCGATAAATTTATTTTTGAAAAACACCACGTGATTGTCAAATTAAAGCAACACGGCATTTATTCCCTCCTGACCGAACCGGACAAACTATCCATCAACGTAATCAACAAATACCTCGAAATGAAAGCAAGAGGCGTAATTTAAACACCGTCCAATTACTTATTAAAACCTTCAGTCGCAAGAAAATAAATAAAAGCTAAGGAAGTTTGTTTTTTATAAATTATCCCCAAATATCCATTAGCCATCTCTCCCATATGTGTCATCAATTTGTCGACAAAGTTTGTTAATCCAGACTCTTCTGTTCATCTGTAATGCTATCTTAACCATGGTTTTATCACATAAATGTTCAACAATAGCGAGAGTCGCAAGTATTTTATATCGTAATGTATTCAAGCGATTTCGTACATTTCCGCCAATAATGAGTTGTTTGAACAGGCTTAGAAAGTTATAGGCACTCAATAAACCGATTTTCTTGTCTTGGAGAAAAAGTAATGTTTCTTCCAAAAACGCCTTAAAGTTGTTGGCCGTATGCGTATCGCCGGAGCGAAGCCAGAAGTTAGCGACCATTTCTATGTCGGCTACAAATGCCAATAGCGGATGCTGGGATTTACGTCTGGGCTTGTCCGGTTGTAACCCCTGGTTGAACCTTCCTGATCTCCATAACGGGTAATAATTGAAGAATCAATATCCAGGGTGAAATTGTCAAACTTCATGTTGTTGAAAAACCAACGGTACAGACTTCCAAAAACCGTATGGCAGGTGGGGGATGTCAAACTTCCTGAAGTATCGCTCAAATGCTTTATGCTCCGGCATCTTATCCCAACCATACAGGCATTGAATACTATTGTCCAGACAGGTAATATCCAAATGGGCATAGCGTTCTGCGCCACACCAGACAGCACTCATGAACTGCAAAAACAACTGTACCGGTGGATAACCCCGATTGGAATCCTGTTCCGGTAAGGGCAAACTTTCCAAATAGGAAGAAAATCCACTTTGATCTATCATCTTCTTCAATATGGAAACACCTCCCCATGAGGTTAGTTCCTGATCTATAAACTGTATCTCTGTACGCATATTCTATGGATTTTTCACTGCAAATGTACCCAATTAATAAAAAAATAAATAATTGAATATCAGCAAATTGTTCGTATTTTTTTTCTAATGGTGTCCATTTGACTTTTTAATAATATGAATCATAGAATCCAAATGGACATTTTGGGATAATTTCTCACATTTCACAAAAATCAATATTGATATAAACACACAAAAAATATATGAGAAGATAGATAAAAAAACTAATAAAAGTATTGTTTGTTTGAAAAAATTGACTTATTTTTGTAAGGCATTAATGAAATTTGATTTTTAAAAAAATAAGCAAGTAAAAATCTAATTATTAGAAGTTTACAACTAATAAAATGAAATATTTATGAAGAATCTTAGTAAATTGATTTCCAAATCTACAATATCCCGGCTTTATCATAATGACCGGCTAGCTCTTCTGGGCAAAAATAACTTAGGATAGTATAGCTGTCCCAAGAACTTTCTACATGCCACGCTTGCGACAGTTGTAACCCATTTCAACCTTTATTGTTTTTTATTACAATAAAGACATGATCTATGTGGATCCTTGATTTAACACATATTCGAATATTAACATTAAATTTTACAGCGATGAAAAAAATAAAGAAAATAAATTTGACATCCCTATCGAAAAGAGAATTAGATAAAAGGCAAATGAAAGTTTTGAAAGGCGGTGGTTATTGCCTAGAAGCCCGATGCAACTGCGGATCCATTTCTCCGGCTGACAGTACTGCAACTAATGAATGGCGTATTGTTTAAGTATTGTTCTTTTAAGGGTGTGCTTGCTCGGCAGGCACACCCTTACTACCTGCTTTTACTTGAATTTAAACGCTAAAACGAAATTTATAAACTTATATCAATGAATCCCATATCATGATCAACTATTGTTTTAATCATAAAGATACATATTGCACCCCGCAAAAAAACTACAGCCTCCGTTTGCAAAAAACGGATGACAAAATTGAGATTATAAAGGAGAAAAAAATACCGGATAAGGCTGCCTTTCTCTTAGACCGAACCCGGATACACCCCAAGCATATTACAGCAGATAACGTATCCGACCAATTGGCCAATATAGGACATATTGGTTTTGAAGTGACCGATGCGTGTAACCTACAATGTTATTACTGTGCATACCGAAAATTTTATGCGGATTACGATACGCGGAAAAACCAATACTTAGACATCCAAAAAGCAAAAATGCTGCTTGATTTTGTACTTGAAAAATCCGGTACACCAGCGAACAAATCCCCAAGAAAAGAAATGTTAATTAATTTTTATGGAGGCGAACCTTTATTAAACATGGATTTTATCACAGAAATGGTCGCCTATACCCAAAGCCGGGAAAACGATCGTATCCAATTCAAATACAGCATGACCACCAATGGTGTCCTGTTAAAAAAATACCTGCCTTTTTTCATTCGGTATGATTTTGATATATTGGTTAGTTTAGATGGCTCCAAAGAGCATGACGCCTATCGTTTGTTTCATAACGGAAAACCATCTTTTGACGCGGTCTATGGAAATATGATGTATATTCGTGACAATTATCCGGTTTTCTTTGAAAAAAATATCCTATTCAATGCCGTAGTACAAAACCTGAGCAACAAGCAGGAAGTGTTTCGGTTCTTCCAGCGTGAATTCAATAAGACGCCGTCCTTCGCCAATGTGAATCCTGTCGGCATCCGTCCGGAACTAGAAAAAGAATTTGAGGTAATGGCTACCCCCCGACAAGAGATCCCTGATCCTCAATCGGATGTCGAAATGAAACGGGTGATGGACCTGAATTATGATCAAACAAGAAAATTGCAAAATTTTATCTTTCTCTATAGCGGGAATAAATATAATGATTACAATGACTTATTTTTTAAGAAAGAGCCTGTCAGCTATATATCCGGCGGTACCTGCTTCCCGTTTTCGAAAAAAATATTTATGACGGTCAACAACAAACTTCTTCCGTGTGAAAGAATAGGACAACAGTTCTTTTTCGGCAGGATGACGGACAACGGTGTAGAGATCGACTGCGAAGAGATAGCCCAGAAATATAACCATTACTGCGATGCATTGAAAGAGTTGTGCAAACCCTGTTATCATGTCAGTAATTGTATGGAATGTATGTTCGGAATCAAAAACCTGGAAAGAAAACCGGTTTGTAGTAAGTTGGTTAAAAAAAAGGGATTTGATGATTATTTGCGTAAAGGCATAGAGCAATTAGCCAATGCGCCGGAATTATACAAACGTATTATGGACGAAGTATTCAGCGTATAAAAAAATATCTATGGAAAATATACATACCGTATGGTTCTACTTAGAGCCCTACGTATTCATCAGTGAAGATGCGGAAGGTTATCTTTTCTACAATGCAAAAAACCAAAAAGGGATCTCGTTCGTCAAAGACGAAGCGATCAATTATGTGATCCGGTATATACAACATCCGGATAATCTGTATAGCATCCGGATCGGCGTCAAAGAATTGGAGAACGAACCGTTGTACCAATTGATTCAATCCCTCCAAGATATGGGATGCGGTGACTTGATTGAAGGGCATTTACCCAAGCCGGTCATTATGCCTCCGATCCTGAATCTTCAATGGAGCGTGGAACATCTGAAGACCTATTCATACATGCCGTCCATGTTAAGTAAAAATATCCTGTCCTATTTGCACGAAGTCACCATTTATGTAACCGGAACATGTACGCATCATTGCCAGTCGTGCCGGGACATGTTTAAACAGTATCCATGCTGTACAAAATCGGACGATATGCTTGATTTCCATTTATTAAAAGAATTTTTACATGCCATTTCTCATACCGGAGCATCCATAAATATTACCGGCGGAAACCCGTTTCAATATCCGGAACTAGGCAAATTGTTCGGTGTACTGGAAAAGAGTAAATCATTAAAGAATTGGATCGTGAACTACCGGAATCTGCCGGAAGATCCAGAGCTCCTGCATCTATTCACAAAAGAGTCGTTTCAACTGAAAATCATTGTCAACGACTCCTATCGGGAAAAATCGTTGACAGCTATTGCCAAACAATTCCAACAGAACAATATTCGTCAGCAATGGGAACTCGGCATCGCATCCGTCGCCGAATATGAGAAAGCGGAGCGTTTGAAAGAACAATTAAGCCGACTCAATATCGAAGCCTCCGTCACCCCCTATTACAACCGAAACAATCTGCCTTTTTTTGAGGAAAATATCTTTCTGCAACCGGAAGATCTGATGACCATAACGCTTGACCGGCAGGAAATTTTTGCCTTGCAACGATTGAATACGCACTATTTTGGAAAAATAAGCATCCTGCCGGACGGAAAAATATATGCGGACACACATAAAGGCCCCATCGGAGATCTGACGAAACCCATCGGCGACAGTCTGTTCCGGGCATTGGTAGACGGTGATTCATGGAGAGACACACGCTATCAGGAAAAGCCTTGCAACCAATGCCGTTTCAGGTTGATCTGTCCGTCCCCGTCGGGTTATGAATCAGCGATCGGAAGACCGAACCTCTGTCATGTGAAACCCGCATATAGATGAATTTACCCTAAAAAACAATACCATGAGATACTACCCCATACTTTTTCTGATACATATCTGCCTTTTACAGGCAGGATGCAATAAAGAGACAACTAAAAATGCAAATGAACCCTTCGAATTTTATACGATTGATTTCGAGCAGGGTTTTGATACGGAACGGCAGATGTTTATATCGGAAATTGCCGATTCGGTGGAGTATATTGAGTTAAAAACGCCGGATGATGTAATCATAACCAGAATCTGGGATATAAAACAGCTTGATAGTTTGCTGATTATTCGATCACGTAGAGATGCTTATATCTTCCATAAAAATGGGCAGTTTATAAAACAGATTGGTGCTCGTGGTCAGGGTCCCGGCGAATACATTTCACTAGTTGATTTGGAAATTGATCGAAAAAAGAAAGAGATCGTGATTACCGATACAGAAAAATTGCTGTTTTGTGATTTGAACGGAAATTTCTTACGTAGCCAAAAAAGAAAGCCAGAAATTATTTACTTAGGCATTTCCGATTCTGTTTTATGGATGGGAGATATCGAAGATTTAGCCAATAAGTATAAAGCAGTTGCCGTTTCATTAGACAGATTAAATGATACACTTGCCTGCATACCTAATCCCATGTATGGGATCACAAAGCCTCCCGGATCCACCTCCGCTCTTTCTCCCTATGAGATATTTTTTTATTATAAAAATGATTTATTATACTTCAAAGGGAGTGTATCAAATGATACAATCTGGAAAATCTCCGGGGTACATGCGGAGCCCTATGCCTTCATTGATTTGGGGAAATATAAATTGCCGCTTAAATACGAACCTTGGTATTCTTCTTTTGAAAACTATGTACAAAATTATGATCCGTATTGGAGTGTGCTTTCAGTGATCGAAGACGATCGTTATTTTTATCTTTTTTCCAACTGGAAAAAAATCGATCAAAATAGGAGAAGTTATGCGGCATTCAAATATATCGTATACGATAAAAAGGAACAAACCGTTTTCTCTGCCAAAGATAAGAACGACATCGGTATAACCGACAACATACAAGGTGGGCCTCCCATTTGGCCGCGCTGGATTTCAAACGAATATTATATGAGTGCAGTTGAATCATCTGAATTATTGGAAAAAACCGAAGCCGGAGAATACACACCATCCGCGTCACTTCAAGAATTACTTTCCCGGATTGACGAGGATAGTAATGACCTGATTATCTTATGCCAAAGGAAAAAGTAAATACAATGGAAAAACTATTTTTTATTGAAAAATTTCATCATGCCTTAAAAAACATCCTGAATGATCAAGATATATCCTTAGGACTTTCCGATGGGAAAATGGGGGCATGTATTTATTTTTATCACTTGGCAAAATCGATAGATCATGCAGCATATCAACAACTTGCAGAAGAGTTGCTGGATGAAGTCCTTAGTAGGATTAACACCGTCAAAACCATCGACATAGAAAACGGATTGTTGGGCATAGCATTAGGAGTAAGTTATTTGATACGAAACAACCATATTCAGGGGGATGAAAACGAAGCCCTCAAAGAGATAGATGATAAAGTGTTCAACTATGTCGGTTTCAATCATACAGGTGAAGAAGTAGCAAACCTCATTCAAATTCTATACTATATCTGCATCCGGAAACAGGCTGTATCATTGAAAGAGGCAAACTATTTGTTTAATGAACTGTCCGTACAGATAATAAATACGCTCCATATAAAGATGGAGTCTATTATAAAAGAGGATCGTATCGGGTTCGACATTCGGACAAAGTTACCCTTGTTTCTTTTCGTCTTAAGCAAGGTATGGCAATTTCATTTTTACAATCATAAAATCGAAAAGATGATGCATGAGGCCATCCCGTTCATTGTATCAAAATATGCAGCTACAAATGCGCAAAGACTCTACCTGTTATGGGGGATCGGCAAAATGAATCTTTGCATCGGGGATGAACGGTTAACGAAACATTGCAATTTGCTTCTTTCTTCCATTGATACAAGAGATTTACTGTATGAATTCCGTAATAAAAGCGTCTTTATTGACGATGGAATTACTGGTGTGTGTTTATTAATTGCTTCGCTATGGAAAGAGGAGAAATCCAAATTGGATTTGAGGTCTTTTTACACGGAGGCGAAAAAAAGAATAGATACTTCCCTGATATGGGAATGGTGTGATAACTGGGAAATAGTAAAAGATCATTTAGGTCTGATGGGATATAGCGGAGTGGCTATGGTCCGGGACTTGATAACACGCGAAAACGATGAAGCATAATTTGAAAGATACTACCTTTATTTTGGCTGTCAGGTTAGATTCCATACAGCGTTTGGAAAATGTATGGGTTGTTACGACACAGCTATGCAAATACTTTGACACCCATGTTATACTTGCAGAGATTGACGGTCAATGCAATGGGGTTTTGAAAGCGATTCTGCCCAAAAAGGTAAAGTATGTTTTTATAGAAGATAAGGACAATATATTTCACCGGACGAAGTATTTCAATCAAATTACAGCTGAAATTGAAACGCCCATTGTAGCGCTGTGGGATGCGGATGTGGTGATTGATAAAAAAGCGATTCTCGAGGCGGCGGATCAGATTCGTACGAATCATGCGGATATTGCCTATCCATACAATGGCGTTTTTCTGGAAACGTCCGAAATTATGCGTAAATTTTATTTGAAAACAAAAGATATCAGGGTCTTATACAGGAATAGAAATAAATTGGATTATTTATACAATCGACCTATGGCGGGCGGAGCGGTTTTTGTCGACAGATTGAAATATGTACATGCCGGAATGGAAAATGAAAAACATTACGGGTGGGGAAATGATGATTTTGACAGGTATTATCGCTTTGTTGCACTGGGTTATAAAATACATCGTACCGATGTCCCTCTGTTTCATTTGTGCCATCCAAGAGGGGATAATAGTAAGTTCAGATCCAATCTGTTTGGACAATTATCATCCTACGAAAGAGCCAAAATAGAAAACAGTTCCGCTGATGAAATAATGATATGAACATAGATGTAACGCTGATCAGGCAACATTTACAATACATAGCCGAAACGCTACAAAAAAAGGCGTATTCGTTGAGAAATAACACCGGTTTACTCCAGGGGAAAACTGGTATCGCATTATTTTTATACCTGTATGCTGATTACATGAATGATCCTGCAAAGACTTTATTCGCTGATGAATTAACAGATCATATCATAGCACATATAACGGAACATGCGACATTGGATTATAGTACAGGGCTGACAGGTTTTGGCGTAGCTATAGAATATTTGATTCGGAAAGGTTACATAGAGGCTGATGCGGACGAAGTACTGGAGGACTTGGATAATTTAGTTAATAATTATGTGCATGACCGGAAATACATTGATATCCTCGGACCGGGAAAGTATTTGGCATTCAGATTATTAAACAGCCAAAAGCAAAAAAGTAGTATGGTGCAAAGAAGCAGGGAGTCTATCGCTAAAATTATGAATATGCCTGGAAATACATACAATACTTGTGCAGAGGCGATGGCTACAATGGATATGCTTAACGATTTATATATATCCGAAATGGATAATGCCGAAATCCGGGCATATCTTGATTATGCGACAGATAAAATGGAAACAATCGTATATGAAGATATGCATTTCGGTAAGTATCCGGGTACATTTAATCCTTTGGTAACAGCGGTAAAACTATTGCAAACGGCTGAAAATAAAAAAGATCGGCAATATACGCACAGAGCCTTGTTTTTCCTTGATACCTATGAAGCCGGTTTCCGGAAATTCTTGGATGACGGTTCATATGGGTTCTCATCAGGCGCTTTCAAATGGGCACCCCTGTACAATTATGTAGGTTATAAGTTGGATAACCATCAATACAAACACCTTGCAACGGAATGGTTAGCGATTTGCCTAAAGAAAATCGAATCATTAGCCAATAACAGTATAAAAATACCCTGTATGGATATTTGGAACGGATATGCAGGTATGGGACTTTCGTTATTGAGTTTTATGGAAGGATGTGCAGCACAGGATTGGTTGTCTGTCATCCCATTCTATTTGGACAAAAAAGAGATCATAGACTAAATACAAATAGCATGGCCGATTCAAATAAAATCATACAGTCTTTATGGATAGGTTCCGAACTTTCCCCCATGGAAATCATTTGTATCCGTTCATATCTTGCTCACGGTCATAAATTTGAACTGTATGTATATGAGGATGTAAAAAATATTCCCGAAGGCGCTTCCGTAAAGGATGCAAACTTGATTATTCCCAGAAAAGACATGCGAACCGATGTGTTTAACGGGTATGTGAATTTTTCCAATCAATTCAGATACGCCCTGCTACATAAAACCGGAGGATGGTGGGTAGATATGGATACCGTTTGCCTCAAACCGTTTGATTTCGAAAGTGATTTTGTATTCTCTTCGGAGACGTTGGATGAATATGGCAGGTGCCAAGTAAATAATACCTATATAAAAAGTGCTTCAAATGCCAGTTTCCTTAAAGATTGTTCCGATTTTATCGCAAAGCGCGGTTATGATTATATACATTGGGGAGAATTAGGTATCCATCTCCTTTCCAGAATGATTTTCCGGAACGGATTGAGCCGTTTCATACAAGATCCAATTGTTTTTTGCCCCGTCTCCTTCTATCGGGTTCGCGATTTTATTGAAAATAAAGACTGTATACTACCCGAAACTTCTTATGCTTTACATTGGTGGAATGAATTATGGCGCAGAAACAAAATAGATAAATATGCAACATTTCCCAAAAATTCCCTGTATGAGAAAATGAAAAGAAAATATACATAACGAAACCGAAATGATAGATACATCCGCTTATCGTAAAAAACAAATAGTAACCAGACAAGTTGGTATAATGGAAACACCGATGAATAAAGAAGGTGTCGCTTTCAGTAAAATAGCTCATGTAATTCACCTATATACATTAAACGAGCGAAAATGGAAAAAAAAGGCTGATAAAACTTTACATAAGATTCTAAACGACATAAACCCCTCCATATCGGTCTGCATGACAGATGGATTATGCGGATTAGGATGTGGCTTGATGTATTTGTTACGTAATGGCTTTGTAAAAGGTGACGAAGATATTATTTTAGAAGATATTGATTATGCCGTACAAACCGCTATTATGGATAACTATCACAAAGACATCAGTTGGGCGCACGGACTATGCGGATGGTTTACGTATATTGTATTACGATTAGAAAAGGCATCCAACCCGCTAAAAAAACAATATATATACAATAAAAACAGTTTAAGTCTGTTACTTGGCATATTTCATAACATACGCGTCGAAAATGATTTCGACAAGAAAAAACTCATGGAAGGATTACGAAAGTTGTCACAGGCAGAGATATTACTTCCGCAAGTAAAATCTCTGCTAAATAAATATCGGGCCTGTGGTTCGGATATAAACGAAAATAAAAAAATAAATCCATCCGTATATGCCGTTATTGTTTTATATAACGGAATGCAATGGTATGACAAGTGTTTTAAAAGTCTGGAAGAATCTATACATCCAGTTCATATAGTGGCAATAGACAATGCATCCGGTGATGAAACGATCACCTATATATTATCAAAGTACCCGGATGTCCTCATAATAGAATCAAAAACCAATATAGGATTTGCCGGAGCGTGTAATATGGGGATTGATTATGCTTTAAAACAGGATGCAGACTATGTGTTTTTATTAAATCAGGATGCTTGGATACAAAAAGATACGATAACTGTGTTATTAAACACTTTCTTTAAAAATCCTGACGCTGGAATTGTATCCTCCATACATTTGAATGGAGACGGAACAGCAATAGATGACACTTTTAATAACTATTGTCCGAAAAGTTTCATCAACGATGCTTATTTCGGAAAAATGAAAGACGAATACAAGGTGTCTTTTGTTAATGCCGCAGCTTGGCTGTTAAATTGTGAATGCCTGAAAGTCACCGGGTATTTCAACACAACACTTTTTACACATTACGGAGAAGATAATAATTTCTGTCAACGGATTTTATATCATGGATATGCAATCTACATAAACACAAAAACACATATTTACCACGACAGAGCGAATCGTCCGCATCAATACAAACAATCTATGTTTACAAAAGAAAATGAATTTCTCGCTGAAAAAATAAGTTTAGGGGACATAAACGTATATCATGACATTAATAAGTATATTTTTGAAACAAAAAAATCTATACTTTGGAATCTGACTTTATTAAGATTCAACAAAATCATTTATTTGAAACGCTACCTTGCCATGCTAAAAAGCGTACGGGAATCCAGAATTTTAAATGCAAAAAGGGTGCGGTTAAGCACCAATTGAAAATATAGGCGGTGCCCTAGTAATAAAAATAAGCTAGGGTAAACGTATCTAATTTTTGATAAGTTTTATTTGTAAATGTTTTAAGTGATTCAAACACTTACACGAACCGAAGTCTTGTTCAGAGAAGACTTTCAAAGGAGTTATGATGTCTGCATTCTTCTTCAAAAGTTAAACTTTTTTTATGGTCCATCCGGGAATCTTGAATAGTTACACCATTTAAAATTCCGAAGTGAAATGGAAACGTATGGCCGGAAAATCCTGTTGTGCCATCGTCAGAACATAGGCGGAGTCGGCCAAATAGACATCACGCCCTTCGCGGTCTAAAGCCATGTATTGAACTTTGCGTTTTTTAAAATTTTCAAGAGCGGCCACATCATCACTCTCTATCCAGCAGGCTTTATAAAGTCCGACGGATTCCCACCGACACTGTGCGCCATATTCGTTCAGCAAACGATACTGAATAACCTCAAACTGCAATTGCCCGACAGTGCCGATAATCTTACGACCATTGAACCGGTTGACAAACAAC
>DOZP01000353.1:0-1868 GCA_003517945.1 Porphyromonadaceae bacterium
AATATCATAATGTGCCGGTTGATATTGATGAACCTACACTTCAACAGATTGCATCTGTTACCGGAGGGCAATATTTCCGCGCTACGGATAATGCGAGTCTGAGATCGATCTACGGAGAGATTGACCGGATGGAGAAAACAAAGATAAGTGTTCAACAGTACAGTAAGAAACAGGAAGAATATAAGCCGTTGGCCCTGTTGGTTTTTGCCCTGTTGTTATTTGAGTTGTTATTGAGAAATACGTTGTTGAGAAATATACCGTAAAAATAAAAAGTTATGTTTCGATTTGCACATCCCGAATATTTGTATTTATTATTGATACTTCCCGTATTATTTCTTTTTTACATATACATTGCGAAAGCCCGGAAAAGAGCTATCCGGAAGTACGGCTCTCCCGATCTTCTGGCGGCCCTGATGCCGGAAGCCTCATCGAAACGCAGGCGGTTCAAGTACTTTATCCTGTTTGTGGCGATAGCGGTCGTGATCTTTATCATTGCGGGTCCGCAGTTCGGTTCGAAACTGGAAACGGTGAAGCGCCAGGGAATAGAAGTGATGATTTGTTTGGATATATCCAATTCCATGCTTGCGCAGGACATCACGCCCAATCGTCTGGAGAAAGCGAAGCAGATGCTTTCACGCCTGACGGATGATTTGCATAATGATAAAATAGGACTTATTGTTTTTGCCGGTGATGCATATACACAAATTCCCATCACTTCGGATTATATATCGGCCAAGATGTTTCTTTCGTCCATTAATCCCTCTATGGTATCCACGCAGGGTACGGCTATCGGTTCGGCTATCAATCTGGCTATGCGTTCGTTTACGCCGGATGAAAGTAGCAGTAAAACGATTGTGCTTATTACCGATGGAGAGAATCATGAAGGAGATGCCGCGCAGGCAGCGGTAGGCGCTGCGGAGAAAGGAGTGAAAGTGAATATTGTGGGGATCGGGTCGACTAAGGGAACTCCCATTCCTTTAGGAAATAATGATTACATGAAGGATAATGCCGGTAATGTCGTGGTTACACAACTGAATGAAGCAATGTGTCAGGAAATCGCACAGGCCGGTCAGGGATTATACGTGCGGGCGGATAATACAAATTCCGCACTGAAAGCGTTACAGAACGAATTGAACAAAATGTCGAAGTCCGAAGTGGAGAGTCAGGTCTATTCGGAATACGACGAGCAGTTTCCGACGCTGGCCTGGATAGCTCTTGTGCTTCTTGTTGCCGAGTTCCTTACATCGGAGCGTAAGAACAGGCTGTTCCGGAAAGTGAAATTATTTTCTTAACCTTCTTTGATATAGGATAAATAGGATGAATGTAAAGAGAAAAATAAATGTCGTATTAGCCGTATTCCTCTTATGTGCCGGCTCTGTTGCCGCACAAAAAGCGGAGCGGAAGAATGTGCGCGATGGAAATAAAGAATATAAAAAAGAAAAATATACGGAGGCTGAAATCGCATACCGGAAGAGTATTGAGGTAAATCCGCGTTCTGTGGAAGGCCTTTATAATCTTGGAAATGCGTTGTACAGACAGGAAAAATATCCTGAAGCCGCCGAACAGTACCAACTCATCGCAGGACAGGGGGAGCGTTTAATGCTTGAGGATCCGGCGAATGCTGCACGGTTGGCGCAGGTTTTTCACAATATGGGAAATATTGGGATGAAAAATCAGGAATATCAAAAGAGTGTGGAAGCGTATAAACAATCATTACGGTTAAATCCGGGAGACGAAGAAACCCGGTATAATCTTGCATTGGCCCAAAAACTGTTGCAGGATCAACAGCAACAGCAACAAGATCAGGATCAGCAGGGTCAGGATCAGGATCAGCAACAAGACCAAGAACAAGAACAAAACCAGGATCA
>DOZP01000353.1:1913-13480 GCA_003517945.1 Porphyromonadaceae bacterium
AACAACAACAAAATGAACAGATGAGCCGCGATAATGCACAACAGATGCTGGATGCTTTCCTGCAGGATGAAAAGGATACACAGGAGAAAGTAAAAAAAGCGCAGATGCAGCAACAACAGAATCGTAAGAAAGAAAAACAGTGGTAAATTGTAAGGTTTTATAGAAAAAAATATATAAATAGACAGGAATATGAAGAAAAAGATAAAATTCTTATTGATGCTATTGTTGTATGTCGTGTTTTCACACCATGTAAAAGCAGACGATGTGACGTTTAAAGGATCTGCGCCTCCTGCCGTGGCCATGGGTTCACAGTTTCAGTTGGTTTATGTTGTGAATGTCGTGAATGCGAAAGATTTTCGATTACCTCCCTCGCTGACGGAAAATTTTGATCTGTTGATGGGGCCGAGTGCCTCCACAAGTACTAGTATGCAGATCATAAACAATCAAAGGACCAGTTCGGTTTCAACAACGTATACCTGTATATTAATGCCGAAAAAAGAAGGAACATTTGAACTGGAACCGGCTACGGTCAAAATTGGAAATTCGGAATATAAGTCTAACGCGGTGACGATTAAAGTATTGCCTCCTAATCAGGCGGCACAAGGTGGTGGAATAAGTAGTGAAAATGTATTTTTGCGGATGATTGTCTCAAACCTGAGCGTTTATGAACAGGAAGGTTTCCTTGTCACGTTTAAGCTTTATACAAATATTGAAACAAGGGAGGTTAATGATGCCAAGTTTCCTGAATTTGAAGGTTTTTTGGCACAGGATATTGATATTAAGGATCACCCAGGGATATTGGAAAATTATAATGGAATTAATTATCAGACGGTTATAATAAAACAAACGGTATTATTCCCGCAGCGTTCAGGCAAAATTGAAATAGAGGGAGGGAAGGTACGGGTTATTTTAAGGATACGCAATCAGAACCGGAGCCGTGGTTTTTTTGATAGTTTATTTGATTATCAGGATGTTGCCAGGGAAGTTTTTTCACAACCTGCTACGATAGATGTTAAGCCTTTGCCGTCCGGTAAACCGGCTTCCTTTTCGGGTGCGGTCGGCAGTTATACCGTGTCTTCGGATATAAACAAAACCGAGCTGACGGCGAATGAGGCTCTTACCATTAAGTTGTCCGTTAAAGGAAACGGAAATATCAAATTGCTTAAAAATCCGGAAGTCAAATTCCCGAATGATTTTGAGGTATATGATCCGAAAGTCGATAATAGTAATATCCGTGTTTCCGCAGCGGGAGTGAACGGAACTAAAACGATCGAATATATGGCGATTCCGCGTTATGCCGGTGATTTTGAAATACCGGCTGTCAATTTTTCTTATTTCGATCCGAAAGCAGGCGTCTATAAGACACTTTCGACCGATCCTTTCCGGATTCACGTGGAAAAAGGTGAAGGAGGAGCGGATGCTCCTGTCGTGTCTAATTATACAAACCGTGAAAGCGTGAAATTCCTCGGAAAAGATATCCGCTATATCAAAGTAGGCAAGGCGCATTTTGTTTCGAACAAAGAAATCTTTTTCGGTTCGTTCCTCTATGTCATGGCATACCTGATGATCGCTGTCTTGTTTATCGTATTTTTCATTATCTATCGTAAACAGGTGAAGGAAAATTCAAACATAGCGCTTGTGCGTACAAAGAAAGCCAACAAAACGGCTGTCAGGCGATTGAAACAGGCTGAAAAACTGCTTAAAGAAAATAAAGAAGAAGAGTTTTACGAAGAAGTTTTACGTGCTTTATGGGGGTACCTGAGTGATAAACTGAATATGCCCCAGTCTGAATTGACGAAAGAAAATGTAGCGGCGGAATTGACAAAATACGGAGTGGATGAATCGTTATCGAACGAATTTCTGGAGATCGTCAATACGTGTGAATTTGCCCGTTATGCTTCGATGCAGACTTCCGGAGCGATGGATAAACTGTTTACGGAAACGATAGATGCTATCGGGAAGATGGAAAATACAATCAAAAAATAAGAACGACATGATACGAAATATAGGTAGGAAAATCATCGGAATATGCATATTGTGTGGAATATATGCGCCTGTTTTTGCACAGGAGGCCGATGTAAAGGCGGCTGAAACGGCTTATGCTTCGGAACAATATGACCGGGCAGTGGAACTGTATGAATCTGTACTTAAAACTTACGGAGATTCATATGAATTATATTACAATCTTGGAAACTCGTATTACAAAACCGGAAAGATAGCGCATGCGATTTTGAATTATGAACGTGCGTTGCTCATAAAACCGGGCGATAATGATATTCGTTTTAATCTGGAGATGGCCAGACAACAGACGGTTGATAAAATAGAACCGTTGCAGGGTTTTTTTCTGAAAGTCTGGTTTCGTTCCGTACAAAACCTGATAGGGGTTGATTCGTGGGCAGCGATAGGTATTTTCTGCTTTGTCATGCTGATCTGTTGTCTTGTGTTGTTTTTCTTTTCCAAATGGATGCGTCTCAAAAAAATAGGCTTTTATCTGGGGATTGTATTATTTATTGCCGTTATATTCGCAAATGTATTTGCTTATAATCAGAAAGAAGAACTTATTAACCGCAACGGTGCGATTGTTTTTACCCCTACGGTTACGGTGAAGAGTTCTCCGGATAATAGCGGTACGGACCTGTTTGTATTACATGAAGGCACTAAAGTATTTATAGAAAGTTCCGTCGGCGATTGGAATGAAATTGTGCTGGAAGATGGAAATGTCGGGTGGATCAATAAAAAAGATATAACCGTAATATAATATATGCTTGAGAAAGTCCTGGATTACGAAGAGAACGCATTTCTATTGTTGAACGGTTATCATGCTCCTTTTGGAGACCAGTTCATGTGGCTGTTTTCAGGTAAAGTTTTTTGGATACCCCTGGCTGTCTTTTTTGTTATCATGCTTTTTTACAAAAATAAGAAACATTGGAAAGAAACGCTTATTGTATTGGCAGCTATAGCATTGGTCGTCACTTTGTGCGACCAGTTTGCTTCCGGAATATGTAAACCCGTATTTGCCCGGTTGAGGCCTACGCATCATCCGGAATTTATGGATAAAGTACAGGTTGTATTTAATTACCGTGGCGGCCGTTTTGGTTTTATATCAAGCCATGCGGCGAATGCATTTGGTTTTGCAACTCTTACTTCATTGATTTTCAAGTATCATTTTTACTCTGTTATGTTGTATTTATGGGCTATTGTTAATTCCTACAGCCGGATTTACCTGGGTGTGCATTTTATTTCGGACATCGTAGCCGGAACCATAGCAGGCCTTTTGTTCGGATGGGTTGTTTATAAATTGTTCGCTTTCACCCGTAAAAAAATGCTTGTTGATAAAATAGCCGATGGTGATGATCCGGAAAATATACCTCGTTCTTATACAAATGAAAGGCTCAATACGATTTTATATATGTTAATTGCCACAATTATTGTCATGTTGTTTATTAGTTTATTGTATGTTTTAAAGTTTATTCCTCTGGTAACAATTAAATAACATGTTTAAGAATGATGCCGTAAAACATGCGATGTTTCTGGTCATTTTAATTTGAAAACAAAAAAAAAGTTGTTACATTTCGGAACATAATTCAATAAATAAATGGAGTATTAATGAAAAAATATTTTGATCATGGCAAAAACAATCACTTTCAATGAGCTTCGTGACATCAAAGATCGTTTACCGGACGGTTCTATGCATTGTATAGCAGATGAATTAGGCATCAATGTGGAAACCGTCCGTAATTATTTCGGTGGGTATAACTATAAGGATGGGAAAAGTTGCGGATTGCATATTGAACCCGGGCCTAATGGTGGTATAGTTGTATTGAGTGACACGACAATATTGGAAAGGGCGCTCAAAATGCTGGAGGAAGAAGGTGATTCTGTTCCCATGGCAGAGGCCTGATTAATTATAAAATCCCTGAACGGTTATCTGTGAAGGGATTTTTTGTAAGAGATATTTATGAGAACAATAATTTCTGCTGAAATTGTGATCAATAGAAAACAATATGGAAGATAAATTAGTTACCCTGGCTATACATACATTTGAAAAAGCCCAGATACTGAAAACCTTACTTGAGTCTGAAGGTATTGAGGTCTTTATACATAATGTAAACCTGATACAGCCGGTTGTATCGGCAGGAGTACGGGTTCGGATAAAAGAAAGCGATCTTCCTCATGCTTTGCGTGTTATTGAAGCGACACAGTTTTTTAAAGAAGAAAGCGGATCTCAGTCAGACGAGAATATTAAAAAAGTACTTATTCCGGTAGATTTTTCGGATTATTCCCTGAAGGCATGTGAAATTGGTTTTAAATATGCCGATCAGATCGGGGCGGAAATCATGCTAATGCATGTTTATTATACCATATTCATACCTTCATCATTGTCATATCCGGGAATGGGACAGGACAGTAATATTTATGATGAACCTATTCATGCGGTATACGAACGTGTGCAAACGGATATGAAAAATATCGTATCGGTTATTAATAAAAAAATAGTTACGGGAGAATTACCGGCAATTAAATATGATTATATACTCCGCGAAGGATCGCCCGAAGACGAAATCATCGCATATTCAAAAGAATATCGTCCTGCAATGATTGTGATGGGTACACGCGGTAAAAACCGTAAAAATATCGAATTGATCGGTAGTGTTACAGCCGAAATTATCGAATTAACCCGGTTCCCGCTACTGGCTATTCCGGAAAATGTATCTTTTAATAGTGTGAAAGATATTAAAAATATTGCATTTGCCATGTCTTTTAATCAACAGGATCTGGTAGCTTTTGATCATTTTGTTAAACTTATGAAAGGAAAAATTCCGAAAGTACATCTGTTTAATATTTCGACAAGCGGAGATGAATGGAATGAAATCCATCTGACCGGTACGCGTGAGTATCTTCTGAAACATTATCCGGAATTAGATATAGAATTTACCGTATTAAGCGATGGAGATTTACTGGATGCCATAGAGCAATTTGTCAGGGAAAAAAATATTGATATTATTACATTAACAACGCACAGACGTAGTATGATAATCCGGATTTTTAATCCCAGCATTGCGCGTAAAATGTTATTTCATACGAATACGGCGCTTTTGATTATTCCCGGTGTATCCTGAGATTGTAATCTTAGATAAGTATGTATGTTTATTTTCTGTATAATTAATATTATGTTAAATAGAATATGCGGTCAAAAGATCAAAAAATCCCTGAAGCAGCGACAAGCCTTTTCAGGGATTTTCTATTTTTTCAAATACGGTTGTTTTGTGAATGATCACAAATTATTAATCATTATATTAAGCTTTGCTTCCGCATCAGGAATTGTTTCTCCGTTATCGTTATAGATTCCGATCAGGTATTTTCCTTTCCATAAGCACGGAATATCTCCGTTATACCGGTCTTTTATAAGTAAAAATCCTTCTTCGAACTCAAGCGGTTGTTTGGTAAAAGTGAAATATTTCTTGAGTATTTCCTTTGCTTCCTCACCGGAGCCCGCTTCTATCGCAAATAACTGATATTTCAGGTTTTCCTGTTTATATTGACATACATAAACCTTATTGAGAAACTCGTGTCCGATATAATTAGAGGTTATATATGCTTCTGTATGAGGTATTTTGTTTTCTTCCGGAAGGATTTTTATCATGGCCGGATAGTCTGCATCCGGAGCTGCATTGTCTGCTACTGCTTTGGATATCAATTGTAAAGCGTTTCCCGTATCTTCATCAGACAAACTGCTCCTGATTTTAATATACAACGAGCCGGCAAAGAAAAACATACTGCCGTTATCTCCATGCGCCTCTCCCCCTATTTTATAAAATGTAAGGTCTGAGGAACGCTCAGACGAATACATCCCAAACGCATCTTCGGGGGTAGCGTGACGGTATACCTGAATGGTAATATAATCTTCTCCTTTGGTATAGTCGCATGTCGTCATTTCAAGAAAGCCGTTTTCGATAAACAACGGGGCGGCTCCGTTAATCCGGTCAAATAAATTGTCCGGATTAAAAACTTCTTTGGATGCCGGTTTTTGCCATCCCCTGACATCCGGCAACCATGCGCAAATCTCATCCGGAGTCTGCGCTGTTATAAAGGTTGACGAAGCAAGGAAAAGACTTGCTATATAGTATATGAACTTCATAAGTATCTGTTACGTTAAAAATACATCCGGTATATTCATTACCGGTTTGATCGCAGCAATCTTTTTTCCTACGTTAAAACCTGAAGGACAGCTTACTGTACATTCGTTTTGGCAACTGCTGCACATGTTTTCAGGTAGTTTCAGTTCGGCCAGGGTTTCTTTGGATAACTGTGCGTATTTATATCCGTATGTATACATATACGCCCGCATCATATCAGGTATCGGAAGTCTTTCGGGACATTGCCTGCTGCATTCTCCACACTGTTGGCAATAAAGCATCTCTTTTTCACGAAGGGATGCCAGGTATTTATTTTCATCTTCGTTCGGCTCCGGAGACTGTACGGCAGCGAGACATTCGTCCAGCTCGTCATAATTGGTAAATCCGGGTATGGCGGTTGTAATGTGTTTATTCTGCCATGCCCATTTAAGGCAAGCCTGTGCGTTGATTTTCTTTTTACCGTCCGCACCTTCTACTCCGCCGGCCATTGTTTTCATGGCTACCAATCCGATACCGGCTTCGGCTGCACGTGCAATAGCCGCATTAACTTCTGCGAGGTTATTCAATTTAAAATTATAGCTCATGAGAACTACGTCATATATTTTCATTTCGACAACCGCATCAAGCTGTTCCGGCTTATTGGCATGCGTAGAAATGCCGATAAATTTGGCTTTACCCGATTCTTTCACTTTATTCAATGCCGCTATAACACGGGCATCTTTGATTGTATCCGTATCTGCGATCGCATGAATATAGAAAATATCGACATAATCCATTTTAAGACGTTTAAGGCTGGTATCCAGGTCATCCATGAATTTTTCCTCAAAATTATCCGCAAGCGGATAATCAAACTTCACTTTGGTTGCTATTATATAAGCATCGCGGGGTTTGTCGGCAAAGAAATTTCCGACCATTTCCTCATTTTTCCCATTTTGATAGCCGTTTGCCGTATCAAAATGTATTATACCCGAATTATAGGCAGCTCTCAGAACACTCGGATTATCGGCACGCATTACACCCATACTAAGGATAGGCATCTTTAATCCGGTGCGTCCTAATGTACGGACAGGTATTTCGGTCTGATTCTGTAATGTGTTTTGCACGGAAGAATTTACTCCGGCGGCTTTTATGCCTTCAGGAAAGAATGCGGCTCCCGCACTTGCAGCAGTCATACCGAGAAATCTTCTACGATTAATAATAGTTTTTTTCATCGTTGGTTGAATTTTAAAATAAATTTCACAAATATAGTTTAAATCGGGNNAAGTTTGAAAAAAGCGCTTCCTGCCGGACAGAAAGCGCTTTTAATAATATAGTGGAGTCGTGTTAATTAATTATCTCCGTTCATAATCTTATCCATTTCCTCAAATTTATCTCCCATATCAAGATTATAATAAATACTACGCAAAGCTATTTTATTATCTGATGCGTCCGGGTTTATCTGATATGCTTTCTCAAAAAAAGGAAGCGCTTTTTTGAATAAATCTTTCGCCTTTTCTTTTTCTTCGTTGTATATTTTTACATCGGCAATGTTATTCGCATTATCCAATTGTACAACCCCCTGGTTAAAATAAATACGTCCGAGGTTCGACAGTATTTCCGCATTTTCTCCATCCAATTCAAGCGCTTTTTTAAAGAATTCTTCCGCTTTTACATAATCTTTCAGGCCGGATTCATAGATGCGTCCCTTTAGATCATATAACTGTGCATTATTCGGATCGTTTTTGATCGCAGTATTGATATATTCGACAGCTTTATCATTATTTTCTGAATTGACATAAATGCCTACCAGGCTCATTATGAAATATGAATCTTTAGGAAATAAAGCCATCCCTTCTTTAAGTGTATTTTCCCAATTTACCGTATCTTCCGCATTTTTATATTCTTCGGAAAGGAGTTGAAATGTATAGTCTCGTCTGTAGTCAATTTTACTGGCGCGTTGTAAGGCTTTTACAGACGTTGCGTGATCATCCAGTTGTGTGGCTGCAATAGCGGCATAGAAATTAGAAAAAATATAAGAGGAGTCAACAGTCTCAGTCGACTTTTCTCCGCTCTTTATCAACTTGCTGTCAGCGATTTCAATATATTGATTGAAGAAATCATATGATTTTTTGTAATCTTTTTCTTCAAAAAAGTATATACCTCCATTCATGTAATAGGGTAAATTAGCCTTCAGTGTAGATTGGATATCTTTTATGAATTTAGGTTTGATTTTACCTTTTGCATCCGGAAGGTTATCCAGTTCACTTGCTTTCTCAAAATAGGGATAGATATTTATCAAAGCATTGTACATCGTTGCTTGGTCCGGTTGTCCGCCTATCAGTAGTTTGGTGTTTTCAACCGTGAATTGCAAATCTTCGATTTGTCCTGCCGTATACCATGTCTTTGCATCATTTTTCGTTTCCTCATTTGACAATGCTTCTTTAATCTTAGTCCTTGCTTCCGTAAAGTTCGGATTTGCATCTTTTGCTAATTTTAAAGCTTCGGAAACGGCTTTCTTTTGTCCGAAAGAAACAGACGCAAGTAAGCATAGTCCAAGTGTTAATCCTAATTTTTTCATTTTTCAACAATTTGAGTTAATAATTTTATTCGCCTTTTTTATGGTTATCACCGCTTTCCTCTGTATCTTCACTTCCGGTCTGCGGAAAATCTTCTTCACTAATTGTGTCGTCGTTTATTATATTGTCGTTTTCTTCAGACAAATAACTTTCACCTGTTGTAATCTCATCCTTTTGAAGCAATGCCTTGTTTGCTATTTTTTCTTCCTCAGTTTCGGAGATCACTTTGCAGACAGATGCGATTTCATCTCCTCTCTTTTCAAGATTTATCAGTCTCACTCCCTGAGTCGCACGTCCAATAATGTTCAAATTTACGACATTTATTCGAATTGTAATACCGGATTTATTAATTATCATTAAGTCATTTTCGTCCGTGACGGATTTAATGTCTACCAACTTTCCGGTTTTATCCGTTATATTAAGTGTTTTAACCCCTTTTCCTCCGCGATTTGTAATACGGTAATCATCAATTTTTGAACGTTTACCATATCCTTTTTCCGATACGACAAGGATTGATTCTTTCTCCGGTTTTTTGATACAGATCATACCCACTATGCAATCGTCTTTACCGTCAAGCGTCATACCGCGTACTCCGGTTGCCGTGCGTCCCATTTCACGTACTTTACTTTCATGGAAACGTATGGCGCGACCATTTTTATTGGCGATCACCACGTCGTTGTTTCCGTTTGTCATACGTACCTGTATAAGTCCGTCTCCTTCGCGTAAGGAAATAGCGATCACGCCATTCTGGCGCGGACGGGAATAGGCCGCAAGTAATGTTTTCTTTATCAGGCCGTTTTTCGTACAGAACAGCAGGTAATGTGAATTGGCAAATTCCGTATCGGTCGTCAGTTTTTTCACCCTGATAAATGCGTTTACGCTATCATCGGGGTCTATATTCAACAGATTCTGGATTGCACGACCTTTTGAATTACGCGTACCTTCGGGTATTTCGAATACTCTTTTCCAGTAGCATTTTCCTTTGGCGGTGAAGAAAAGGAGGGTCGCATGCATAGAGGCCGGATAGATGTATTCCACGAAATCTTCGTCGCGCGTATCGGATCCTTTGGAACCTACGCCGCCACGCGCCTGCGAGCGGAATTCGGAAAGAGGGGTACGTTTGATATATCCCAAATGGGAAAGTGTAATGATCATTTCATCATCGGAATAAAAATCTTCCGGATTCAGTTCTTCGGATGCGTATACAATATCTGTTTTACGTTCATCCCCGTATTTATCAATAATTTCCTGAAATTCGTTTCTGATTACGCCCATCAGGATTTCTTCATTTTCAAGTATTTCTTTCAGACGGGCAATCAGTTTTTCTATTTCTTCATATTCGGCGCGCAGTTTATCCTGTTCCAGCCCTGTTAGCTGGCGGAGGCGCATTTCCACAATCGCGCGGGCCTGAATTTCCGTCAGGTCAAAGTGGGCGATCAGATTGGCGATAGCCTCCTGCGGACTACTTGACTTCTTGATGATGGCGATTACCTCGTCAATATTATCGGAAGCTATGATGAGCCCTTGGAGTATATGCGCGCGTTCTTCTGCCTTTTTTAATTCATACCGGGTACGACGGGTAACAACTTCTTTCCGGTGTTCGATGAAGTATCCGATCATATTTTTCAGGTTCATCAACCTCGGGCGGCCGTTGACCAATGCGATGTTGTTAACACTGAAAGACGACTGCAGAGCGGTCATCTTATACAATTTGTTCAATATGACGTTCGCATTGGCATCGCGTTTGACATCTACTACGATGCGCATACCGTTACGATCGGATTCGTCGTTTACATTAGAGATACCTTCGATCCGTTTTTCATTTACCAGATCGGCGATATATTTGATAAGTTCCGCTTTATTAACTAAATAAGGTATTTCACTGATTACGATTTTATCATGCGACGAAGTTGTTTCAATTTCCGCTTTTCCACGTAATACAATGCGCCCGCGCCCCGTTTCGAATGCATCCTTGACACCGGCATATCCGTATATGGTGGCGCCTGTCGGGAAATCCGGTGCTTTGACATATTGCATTAATCCTTCCACATCAATGTCTCCACGGGTGTCTACATAAGCCTGACAGGCTTGTAACACTTCCCGCATATTATGGGGTGGCATGTTGGTCGCCATACCGACGGCAATACCCGATCCGCCGTTTATTAAGAGATTGGGTATGCGTGTCGGCAATACTACCGGTTCATGTAATGTATCATCGAAATTCAACTGAAAATCAACCGTATCTTTGTCTATATCCCGCAACATCTCTTCCGCTAACTTACTCAGGCGCGCCTCTGTGTAACGCATGGCTGCCGGGCTATCTCCGTCAACCGAACCGAAGTTTCCCTGTCCGTCGACCAACGTGTAACGCATCGACCATTTCTGAGCCAGGCGGACCATTGCAAAATAAACGGATGAGTCCCCGTGAGGATGGTATTTACCTAAAACTTCACCGACAATCCTCGCAGACTTTTTATAAGGCTTATCTGATGTGTTGCCCAGTTCGTTCATCCCGAACAAAATACGCCGGTGAACGGGTTTAAAACCGTCCCTGACGTCCGGAAGGGCACGTGAGACAATAACGGACATTGAATAGTCAATGTACGCAGATCTCATTTCATTATTAATATCAATCTTAATAATTCTGTCTTCAGCCATTTTAATATTATTTAGTTCTACAATAAGGTATCTATACTTTATACTTCCTCAAAATTAAAAAAAGCGCACTAAAGTACTGCTTTTTTGGTTCATGGCAAAATCCAAAAGCGAAAAAAAACAAACGTTTTTGCTGTTTCCCAACAAGGGGTTGAAAATAAGGGAGGTGTACGTGGATTTATTTTTCAACATCATAGTACGTAAAAAACGAGCTTTACGA
>DOZP01000039.1:0-16333 GCA_003517945.1 Porphyromonadaceae bacterium
TCCTGCATATTTCATCTGCAGAATGGTACAAATATTGTTATCTGGTAGTTTTGTCATGATTTCAAGGGTTAATATTCGAATAAATTTAAATAGTTTCATGATTTTTGGTATTTTTCTTGCACGTTTTATTTTTGATCTTTATATTTGGTTCGTATTTTTTTTAAGTATAAGGTCAACCATTTAGATTTGTAAAAGAAATGAAGAATACAAGGATTTGGTTTTATAAGATATTTTCGTCTTTCTCTGTTTCTATTGTAAGGGATATAAGCATTGTACACCTTCCTTATGAATTAGCGGTTGAGAATTAATAGTGTTTTTATTTCCAATAAATTTTTCGTATGAAAGAGACTGTTTTTTTATTGTTATTAGCATGTACATCATGTAATCATTATGTGAAGGATACAAATGAAAATGATCGAAGTTCTATTTATCACATAAAGATTGAGAAGCCGGACGTGTCTTCTCTGCAACCCTTATATCTATCCGAATTTGCGGATAGCATTGAATACCTGCAACTGGAAGCAACTCAGGATTGTTTTTTGCCATATTATATAGGAGCCCGGACATTTGTTGACGATAATTTATTATTTGTTTATGATCTTTTTGCTATTTATCAGTTTGACATGACAACCGGAAAATTTCTTCGCCAAATCGGACGGATAGGACAGGGGCCGGGAGAGTATGTTCATGCATATACAGCCATAGATTCTATTGATAACAAGGTGTACGTAAAATCTCCGGGTAAAGCAACGTTACTTATGTATGATTATGAAGGGAAATATTTGGGTAATCTATCACTGGCGTCTAAACAGGATTCGTTTTTTGCCACTTATCCTGATAGCTATGATTTAAATAGATCTGTAGATGGAGCTTTTATTTTTTTAGCTCACTTTATGCCGGCCAAACAAGCTCTTCATCCATATGAATTAATTATGTATGACTATAAACAAAAAAAAATTCTTCACTCATTACCTAATCGAATGGAAGGAGAATATACACGATATGGCCATTCAATGAATGGTTTACGTACCTGGGCTACATCCGAAAACGCCCATTTTTATAAATCCTTCTATAACGATACGCTCTATGCTATTAACCGGGAAGGTATTGCTCCCTATGCCGTCATTGATTTGGGTAAGCGAAAATTACCGGTAAGCGTCATTTTTTCTCCATCAATGAGTTCGGGTATAACTGGGAAAATACTCATAAGTAATATGTATATTCATAAGGATAATCTCTTTTTCGAATGTATGATGTTTAAAAATGAAAGATTTGATATCGAATGGTTTACGTGTAAGTATAATACAACGACAGGCGATTTGACTTATCATTCCACTTCGATATTAAACGATATTGATGGCGGACAAGATCAGAGTCTTTTTTATTTTAAGCCCAATATGTCAATTATTCCGGTCGTTCCGTTGGATGAAATGAATGAAGATCAAAAGAAACTAATGTATACCGTTGATAAATCGAAGTTGAAATATCCTGAATTAAGAGAAAAATTTGAACGCATGCAAGCCAATCGAGATCCGGACGATAATCCGTTATTAATGATTTTACACATGAAAAAAGAAAAGTAAATGTCATGGATCACAAGAAGATAAATTATTTTTTCAATTACAAGGAACGCTTTTTTACGGTACAAAAGGACTACAAGCTACGGCTTCAAAAAACAGATCAGGGCGTTCGTATGATAAAGGAAGCAAAGGCTTTTTCTGTTGAGAAAGAGGATACTCCGATTAACCATGGGGAACGGTTTACAGGCAGGATGACGGCAGGCGGGGTTTATAATCAGCTATCCAATATCCGGCAAATTGTATTTGAAGTGACGGACGCTTGTAATTTGCAATGTACGTATTGTTCTTATGGGAAATTTTATGGAGATTATGATCAGCGTGAAAATCAGTACATCGACATACATAAGTCAAAGATGTTAATTGATTTTGTAGTTGAACGCTTGCATAGCTCTGCTAATCAATCCCAACATAAAACCGTCGTGATCAGTTTTTATGGAGGAGAGCCATTGTTGAATATGGAGTTCATCCGGGATGTCGTGGAGTACACTGGGGCAAAAGCCGACGACCGTGTTGGGTTTACATACAGTATGACGACGAATGGTGTTTTTCTGAAGAAAGAGGCGGATTTTTTGGTTCGTCATGATTTCAGGGTCTTAGTCAGTTTGGACGGTTCGGAAGCGAATGACGGACATCGTACTTTTCACAATGGGAAGTCTTCTTTTCAAATAGTGTATGAAAATCTGATCTATGTCCGCGATCGGTATCCGGATTTTTTCAAGAAAAATATCAGTTTTAATGCGGTCTTGCATAATCTGAATAATGAATCGGAGGTTTTTCATTTCTTTCAACGTGAATTTGATAAAATCCCTATGTTTTCCGACGTGAATGATATGGGTGTCAAGCAGGATATGGAGGAAGAATTTTCTCATTTAATCAGACAAAAAGAGCGGAAGTCGGATGAAGAGTTGGATACGATGATGCGCCGGGTCTTGGATTTGAGTTCGGGTGAAAATAAGAATTTACAGCATTTCATCTTTAAATATAGTGGAAATGTGTATCGAACCTATTATGATTTGTTGCGGAAAACGGATAACATGCGGTATATTCCCACCGCAACCTGCTATCCGTTTTCAAAAAAGATATTCATGACTGTTACGGGCAAAATACTTCCCTGCGAAAGAATCGGACACCAATTTGCCATGGGGAAAGTGACTGACAGCGGAGTGGAAATTGATTGCGAAGACATAGCTGTCGTATGCAATAGTTATTATGATTCGCTACAAAAGCAGTGCGGCAGTTGTTACCAGGCAGGACATTGCATACAATGTATGTATATTATCAAAAATTTGGAAAACAAACCGGTTTGTCAAGGCTTTTCAAATAAACAGAAGTTTGAAAACTACTTGCAGGGAGAACTGAACCGGTTATCCCTGCATCCCGAACTTTATAAGAGGATTATGGAAGAAGTGGTTAGTATTGATTAACAAATGTAACATGGAACAGGTAAAGAATATTTGGTTCTATTTGGAACCATACGTTTTTATAAGTGAGGACAGAGACCGGTATCTTTTTTACAATACATGGATGAAAAAAGGGATGGACTTTTACCGGAATCATGCGATTGACAGGATTGTGAACCATTTGCAACAAACGGATAACATGTATAGCGTTTTGATTCATGCCGATGAATTGGACGACAGCCGTTTGTATGAGTTTGTTCAATCTATGCAAGCGGAAGGGTACGGGGATCTGCTGGAAGGGGATTTACCAAAGCCTGTCATCATGCCTCCATTGCTGAATCTTCAGAAAAGCGTGGAACGCATGAAGAAAAACGAACTGCCTATTGGTGAAAATATCCTGTCGAATTTGCAGGACGTCACCATTTATCTAAACGGATCATGCCGTCATGATTGCCGGGATTGCGCGCTTATGTTTACGCAATGGTCGTGTTGCACAAAAACAGGAAATAGCCTTGATTTTCATCTATTAAAAGACTTTTTGCAATCTATTGTATACACGCGTGCCTCCATCAACCTTACGGGAGGAAATCCGTTCGAATATCCCGAGTTGTATGAACTACTGGAAATTTTAGGTAGAAATGCGTCCATGCAAACATTCATTGTCAATTACCGGAATATTCCGGACAATCTGGATGCGCTATATGTCTTTACCAATGATTCATTCCAACTAAAGATTTTAGTTTGCGACTCCTATCAGGCGGAGTCTTTGGTAGCCATGGCTGTTAAGCTAAAGCAGGGAAATATCCGTCAATTATGGGAAATCGGTATCACATCCGTAGCTGAATACGAAAGCGCAGAACAATTGAGCGAACAATTAGCAGAACATGATATCCGGGTGGTGATTAAGCCTTATTTTAACGGAAAGAATTTGGCGTTTTTTGAAGAATACATATTTGTCCGGCAGGAAGATCTTCTGGCAGTAGAATTAGACCGGCAGGATGTTTTTGCCTTGCAGGAATTGAATACCCACGATTTTGGGAAAATTACCGTTTTGTCCGACGGCCAAATCTATGCGAATGTAAACCGGGAACCCATAGGAAATATCCGGGAGCCGGTCGCGGATATGTTATGCAGGGAATTGGAAAGCGGAACTTCATGGCGATGTACCCGGTATGGCGTGGAGCTATGTAATCAATGCCGCTTTCGATTGATTTGCCCTTCTCCTTCGAACTATGAATTTGCTCTTGGCCGTCCTAACCTTTGCCATGTGGAAACAGATAAGAACTGAGCGTTATGATCGGGGATAAGACAGAAATAACGGATCGACAGTTGCGGACAATCGCCGATATGTTAGTTATAAACGGCTCTTTGCTCGGAAGTTCCGGATTATGGTATGGCAAAATGGGGGCTGCTATTTTCTTTTTTCACTATGCGCGATATGCCGGTAACGAATTGTTTGAGGATTATGCCGTAGAAATCATTCAGGCCATACAGGCGGAAATTCATAAAGATAGCGCTACGGATTATGACTGTGGTTTGGCAGGAATTGGTGCGGGAATCGAATATTTGTCGCAAAACGGATTTCTGGCAATTAATGCGAATGAAATATTAGCCGATTTTGACCGACGGATCCGGCACGATATAATGTGCCAAGAGCAGGAAAACAACAGTCTTGCGGATGGAATGTGCGGTTTGGGATCTTACCTTTTATATCGGTTGAATGGCTTTTCGTCCGGAGCAGATAAATTGTACCCACTCATCAAGGATTCGATCATACACACGGTCAACTTGTTGGAAAAGGATCAAAACCTGTTGCCTGATGACTTGCCGGATATCTTGTCCTTTCTGAGCAGATTATATCCGTTAGGTATTTGCAATTCCGCAATAGATCGGTGTATGGATAAAATATGGAATGATTTTTCTTTTCGCCTGATTCCGGATGAACAATTACCTTCGTGGACGTTGGCTTTGCTGCGCTTGGCGCCTCTGCGCAGTCAATCGGCTGATATTGCCGTTCAAGCGGTAGACAAATCGCTGCAAGCGATGGAAGCGCACGAAGAGCCGCGTTCCAACAGACAGCAAGTACATACGATCCATCAATTACTTTGGTTGTTGCAATGCAAAAGGTTGATTAGTCAAACAAATTTGAATTTGGATCCGGATAGCAGCATAAACGCTTTCGTGGAAAAGAAATTCTATATAAAGGACAAGGAACTTGAACTCTCATTTGAAAAAGGGAAATTGTCGTTAAAAGGCTATGCCGGATTTGGTTTGGCAATGATGACCTTGTCCGGAAAATGCGACGATACCTGGTTGGATTTGTTGGGATATAGTTATAAAAGCATTTAAATATACACTTCATGCAACCGATTCATCTATATATTTTCAACGAAAACAGCCGGGCGTCTGTGTATGGGATAGGTACCTATCTTAAAGAATTAGCCATTGCGCTTGCAAACAGCGGAGTTCGCATCACGGTCATTTATCTGCGGGATGAACCTGTTATCCGAATGGAAGAAATTGACGGTGTCAGGCATTGGCATATTCCGGATGCGACGGAGGAGACCTTGTATCTGGATCATGACAAACGCGCAAAACAATATTATCGCAATATAGTGAATCTGCTACGGTTGTATATACAAGATACCCGCCGATTAGTGTTCCATTTGAATTATACCCAAAACGGATCTTTAGCCGAAGCATTAAAGAACACGTTCGATTGTAAAATAGTTTTTACGATTCATTATTTGAATTGGTGTTTCGGATTATCGGGGAATATCACACAATTCCGGGATATATTGGCAACGCAGGTCATAAACTTGGAAGATGATAGACTAAAGAAATCAGTTGTTAAGTCGTACCGTAAGGAGAAAGAACTTTTTGATAGAGTGGATCAGGTCATTTGTCTTTCGGAAAACACCCGGCAAATCTTAACGGACGATTATCAAATACTACCCAACAAAACAACGGTTATATATAATGGCATGACCCATCATGATCCTGTCCTTTCAAAACAGGAATTACGGCAAAAATACCATATTCCTGATATTCCAATTATCCTTTTTGTAGGGAGACTGGACGAAATTAAAGGCTTAACGTATGTTATGCAAGCTTTTAAGACTATGATCGACAGGCAGATCAATTGTCATTTGATCGTTGTTGGCAATGGTTCGTTTGATAGTTATATGAAAGAATGTGAAGATATATGGATGCATGTAACCTGGACGGGATTGATTGACAGAAAAAAACTCTATGATTTATACGCCATTGCCGATATCGGGGTCATGCCTTCGTTGCACGAACAGTGCAGCTACGTCGCTATCGAAATGATGATGCATGGCGTACCGCTGATTGCCAGCACGTCCACTGGTTTGCGTGAGATGATAGAAGACGGCGTCACCGGTTTGCATGTACCCGTAGTAGAACATCCGGACAGGGTGGAAATTGACAGTTCGCTATTGGCGGAAAAAATGTTGTATTTGCTGCATCGTCCGGAAGACCGGAAGCGTATGGGTGCGAATGCAAGGAAACGCTATGAATGGCTGTATTCGTCGGAAGCAATGCGTGAAAACATGTTGAAATTATTCACTTCATTGCCGTTCGTAGAATTTTAAGATTTTCTTTCGTAAGATGAAATCGTATTTGGCTTGTGTACGGTTCGAAAGCGCTTTGGTCGTACTTGTTTTTGAATCGTTGTATTCATACATCGTGGCGCGTCCGTTATTTAATTTTTCCTGCATATAACCGAATGATTTCTCTGCGGATCTGTAGGCCGCTTCGGATGATCTGTATTTTTCACCTGATGTAACCGCATTATAATATGCCTGTTGTATTTCTTTATACAGAGCCTTTTTCGTGTTTTCGAGTTGCAGTTCCTGCAATTGCATGTTGAGTTTGGCCGAACGCACGTTGTTGCGCGTCTCAAAACGGTTAAAAATAGGAATTCTGAGGTTGAGCCCGAAATATTCGTTCCGGTTGTTTTTTATCTGGTCGGCAAAAGACGTATTGTCCATGCCGTTGATTTTGTAATAATTATTACCGTATCCGGCTCCGAAAGAAAGGGTAGGATAGTAGGCTCCTTTAGCCAGGTCAATATTTTTCTCCCTGCTTTTCAGTCGAAACTCTTCAGCTCGTACGGAAGCGCGTGTTGTTAGGGCTGTTTCGAAAATAATGTCCGGCTTGCGGGCAAGTATAAAATCGATGTTGTCTTCCGGTTCTTCCACCTCAAAACCTTCCGGGGCGGGTAGTTCCAGTAATTGGGTGAGGGCGAGAGTCGCTATTTGCAGATCGGATGCCGCCTGTACAACCACCAGCTCGTCGTTGGCAATCTGCGCTTCCACTTCATAGATTTGCGCTTCGGACGCCCGCCCGTTTTCGTACATTTCTTTTATCCGCTTCAATTGCTCCCGGCTTAGATCCGCCTGTTTGTTTGCTATGTCAAGTATTTCCTTGGAATATAATATCTGAAGATAGGAAGAAGTGATTGTGATTTCCAGATCTTCTTTTGCTTTTTCCAGTTCGGCCGCCACAGTATGCAGGTCGAGTTTTACGGCGGCTATTTCGTTATTCACCTGGAAACCTGAAAAGATCGGTATGGAGGTGGAGGCAGACCATTGCGTGGCGCTTGAGTTCTGGTTCTGGTAGGTATTGTCGTAACCGGAGGCTGAGCGACCGAACGAAAATGATTGTGAAGCGCTTGCGGAGAGATCAGGCAGACGTCTGTTCCGCGCCGTGTTCAATCTGATCTCCTGTTGATCGATAGTAACCCGACTCATCTTTATATCCAGATTATGCTCGTTGGCGTAGTCAATACATTCCTGTAATGACCAGATCTTTGTTTCGTTTCCGGCCTCCTGTGCCCGTATATTTGCTGAAAACAGTAGGAGTACTGCGATTATGATGGTGTATGATTTCATTTTTTTGTTATTTATCCTTATTAACAACAGCTCCGCGTATTTTATCTTCATTCCCGAGGCCTTCGGTCACTTCTATTTTGATACCGTCACTGAGGCCTGTTTTCACAAAATGCTTTTCAAATACTTGTTTGGGATGTTCCTGTTTTAACAATTGTACGAAAGCCGAATCGCTACTAAATTCGATTGTACTTTCCGGTATAGTGATGACATCTTCTACACGTTTGAGCACGATTTCCGCATTTGCACTGTAGCCTGCGCGGATAAAAACGCTGTCGGGTATTTTCACGGCTGCTTTTATTTCGAACTGGATGGCTCCGTTTTTTTCTTCTCCTTTGGGCGCAACATATTCAAGTGTGGCGTCGAACGATTGGCTTTCCAGCGCACCGATTGTTAATTTTATATGCATTCCTTCGCTGATACGGCCGATCTCCGTTTCGTCTACATAGCCTCTGAAAATCATGTCGTTCATATCTGCTACAGAGGCAATGGTCGTACCTTCGTTGAAATTGTTACTTTGTATGACCGAATTTCCTACTTTGACCGGAATATCCAATATCATGCCCGTAATCGTGCTGCGTATCTGTGTGGTGCTTGCCACCTTTGAATTTTTAGCAATACCGTCGCGTACGATTTCGAGCGCGCTTTGGGCATTATCCGATTCTTCTTTGGCTTTGAGGTAATTGGATTTCGAAACATCATATTCTTCTGCAGTTATAATGCCTTGATTATACAGTTGCTCGTCACGTTTAAACGTGTTTTCCAACTGGCCGAAATTTATTTTTGCCACGTTGACACGCGACTCGGCGCTGTTGAGTTGAACCATTTCAGGTATAACTTTCACTTTCGCAATAATTTCTCCTGTCGTTATGCTTTGTCCGGCTTCTTTCAGCAACTCCGAGATAATACCTGAAATCTGCGGTTTGATAAGGATCTCATAACGCGGCTCTACATTTCCCGTTGCGACGGTTTTTGTTTCTATTGTTCCCGTTTCCGGACTGATAATTTCATACACGGTTTCTACCGGTTGCGCTTTTTTCCATAAGAAGAAAAATGTTCCTAAAACGGCCAATCCTACAAATGAAAGCAGGATGATTCGCATGATCTTTTTAAATAATCGATTTTTCATACGTACTTTATTTTTATTTTATTATTATTTTCATGTGATTGTTCTTTTATTCTTTTATTCGTCGCGTATCGCGTCGATTGCCTTGATTTGCATCGCTCTCCATGCCGGTATCAGCCCGGCGAGCAGTCCGCATATCAGCAGTATAACGGTTGCGGAAACTGCCGTGCTGATGTTTACTCCGGGATTAAGTATGGTAATCTTGTCGGGAGGTTGGGCCGCTAAAAGTCTGTCTACCACATCCAGCAGAAAGACTCCGCCGCTTAATCCGAGTAATCCGGCTAACGCGGTGAGTACCAGGCTTTCGCTCATAATCTGTGAGATGATATTCCACGGCTTTGCTCCGATGGCGCGGCGTACTCCGATTTCACGGGTTCTTTCTTTTACGGTAACCATCATAATATTACTGATGCCGATTATTCCGGCCAGTAATGTGCCGAGGCCTACCAGCCATACCAGGATATCTATTCCTGAAAAGAGGCTTTCGAACATACTGAATTGCGCTGCGATGTTAAGCACTCCTATTGCCTGCGGATCGGTTGGTGATATTTCGTTCTGGCTTTTCAACAGACCTTCTATTTCATCAATCATTTGTGGTATGGAATATCCCGGGAGCGCGCTGACACAAAGAAAATGGAGTATATCTCCCTGATTTAGCGTTTGTTGCATCGTGCTGAAAGGGAGAAATACCGATGATTCGGCGCGTCCGCCGATATTGACTCCGGAGGCTATTTGTTTCACAACCCCGACTACCTGATAATAAAGTCCGTTCACCCGGACGTATTTGCCGCACGGATCCTGATTTTTGAAAAGCTCTTCGCAAATTCTGGATCCGATCAGGCATACCTTACGCCTTTCCTGCATGTCAATTTCGTTTAACAGGCGGCCGAAATGCAGATCCTGCCTTTCGATTCTGAAATAGGCCGGATAGACTCCTTTTACGTTATAGGTTCCGGAAACCTGTCCGTATACGATATTCTTGTCCGAACGGTTGCCCCATATAACAGGCGATATGGCGTCAATCCCTTTTATTTCTTTTTGTATGGCCTCGACGTCGCGGTTACGCATATTCCAGTAGCGTCCTTTATTAAATCCCCGGTAGGGTTCACTCGTACGGTCAGCGAAGAAAAACAGGGAATTGGTAGCAAATCCGTCTACATTTTTAAACATGGCGTTTTTGAGTCCCGTACCTGATCCGAGCAGAATAACAAGCATGAGGATCCCCCAAAACACTCCGAAACAAGTGAGCAGGCTCCTTGTTTTATTCCGGGTGATTGTAACCCATATTTCTATCCATCTGTCTGCGTCAAACATATTTATTTATTGTATTCTTTTCTTTTAACTTACTCTGTTCTCATGGCTTCAATCGCTGAAATTTTTACGGCTTTGCGCGCCGGAAAATAGCCGGCAAATACACCGGCGATAATCAGCAACACGGTTGAGGATATGGCAATGCCGAGACTCACTGTCGGATTGCGGAACAGGGTCATGTCTTCACCCGGATTACCTCCGGCCGGCGCGTCGTTGGCGCCCGACAGGGTCATTATATAATCAATACCCTCTGTGAGGCCGATACCCGAAACCATTCCGATATATCCGAATGCCGCTGTGATAAGAATGGATTCGAATATGATCAGCTTCAGGATAGACGAGGGTTTGGCTCCGATCGCTTTGCGTATACCGATCTCGCGCGTGCGTTCGCGTACGGTCACCAACATGATGTTACTGACCCCGACGATTCCGGCCATCAACGTTCCTATGCCCACCACCCATATGAATAATAAAATTCCGTTCGTCATGTTGCCGAACATCCGCATTTGGTTACTGGTATTCCACATACCGATGGCGGATGTATCCGTAGGGTCAAACATATGCCTTCTGGCTAGACTTTCACGCAGGCGCTGTTCAAACGCTTCGTTTTCTTCTTCCGAGGTTACGCCCTTGACCGTAAACGTCAGGTTGTAAAATCCGCTCCCTTTATTATACAATAGTTGTGCGGTCGAAAACGGGATGTATGCGGGCGCATTATTACTCATATTTTTATCGTGGTATATGCCGACCACCTGAAACATAATATGCCCGCAACGTATATATTCGCCAAGCGGATTTTTATCGCGGAAAAGCACTTCCGCCATCCGTGGGCTTAATACAATCACCTTTCGTTTGTCACGTATGTCCATCTCATTGATAAAGCGTCCGTTACCCGGGTTAAACTGGACAAAGTTGATTTTTGCATGATCCGGAAAGACTCCGTTTGCTTCGCCTGTAAAGTATTCTTTGTCATACGTCAGGGTGTCACTGTGATTCACGGTCGCGGAAGCCAGGTCAACTTCCGGATGTTCTATTTTAAGCATGTAGTAATCTTCGTCTTTGAAGGAAAGTCGCCTGTTTGGCTGCATTCCTTTCCACGGTTTGGATGTCCAGCGGGGCCACATCTCAATGCGATTGTCGGCCATGTCGCGAAAATTGTACATTACGCCGTTTTTCAACCCGTTGCCGGCGCCTAACAGGACTACAAGCATAAAGATTCCCCATGCGACCGAAAAGCCGGTAAGGAAAGTACGAAGTTTGTTTTTTTTCATCGTACTCCATATCTCGCGGAAGTTGTCAAAATCAAACATAGTCTTTTTCTATCACTCCGTCTTTTACATGTATAATGCGATTAGTCGTCTCTGCAACGGATTGTTCATGTGTTACGATAATCATAGACATTCCCTCCCGATTTACTTCACGCAGCAGTTCCATGACTTCAACCGTTGTCTTACTGTCGAGCGCGCCGGTCGGTTCGTCGGCCAGTATGACCTGCGGTTTTGCAATGAGTGCGCGCGCTATGGCGACGCGTTGCTTTTGTCCTCCGGACATTTCGCCCGGCATGTGGTTCGCCCAATCCTTTAGCCCGACTTTGTCTAAGTATTCTATCGCCATGGCATTCCGCTTTTTACGCGATATTCCCTGATAATAAAGAGGCAGCGCAACGTTTTCCATTGCGTTTTTAAATGAGATCAGGTTGAAGGATTGGAAAATAAATCCGATCATACGGTTACGTAACTCAGCGGCGCGGCTTTCACTTAAATCTTTTATCAGTTGGTTATCCAGATAATATGTTCCGGAATCGTATGTGTCTAAAATGCCTAAAATGTTCAGTAATGTACTTTTTCCGGAGCCGGACGCTCCCATGATGGCAACCATTTCCCCTCGTTCTATATCCAGGTCAATCCCTTTCAAAACATGTAATGGCGCACCGTTATTGTAAGTCTTGTTGATGCCTCTGAGCTTGATAATCATCTGCTTTTTATGTTTATGGAAAACAAAATTTGTAAATTTGTCATCAGGTTTTGTTTTCAGTTTTTTTATTAGACGGTAAATTTCCGCTTTTGTTACAGATAAGACAAGAATAAACGAATATTTTTTTTTCGTTTTGTTTTTTTTAACGCAAAGAAAGAGGGGCGAGGTTTCGTTATTTTTAATCAATTTAGTTAAAGATAACGTCGTCTCAAAGATAAAAATGAGTGAACTCATTTTGTATTTCACCCGGCTTACGTTATCTTTGTCACAAATTGACGTATTATGAAGAAATTATTTGAAACATCAAAGATTAAGGAGCTGGATCAGTATACGATTGAAAATGAACCCATAGCTTCTATTGATCTGGTGGAACGTGCGGCATCTGTTTTTGTAAATGAATTCAGCCGTCGGTATACTTCCCGTCAGAATCGTATTTATGTATTTGCAGGTCAGGGAAATAACGGAGCGGATGCGTTAGCCGTTTCACGTTTGTTGACAGAGCAGGGGTATAATGTGTTCACCTACCTGATTAATCCGTCAAATATACTTTCACCGGATTGTGAAGAAAACAGGCGGCGGCTGAAAGAAACGGATAGTAAACAGTATGTGGAAGTCGTATCTTCATTTTCGCCTCCCGTGTTTGAGCCGCAGGATATTATCATTGACGGACTTTTCGGTTCGGGGCTTAACCGTCCGTTGGAGGGTGGATTTGCTAAAATTGTGGATTATATAAACCATTCGGAATCAACGGTTATATCTATTGATATGCCTTCCGGTTTATTCGGTGAGGATAATAAGGATAATAATCTGCAGTATATCATACAGGCTGATCTTACGCTTACTTTTGAATTTCCCAGATTGTCGTTTTTGTTACCCGAAAATACAGACTTTGTAGGGGAATGGAAAGCGCTTCCGATCGGTCTTCATCCCGATGCGTTGTTAAAAACAAAAACTCCCTACGGACTTATTACGGATGCCGATGTCGCTTCGTTGATGCATAAAAGGCACCGTTTTTCCCATAAAGGTGATTTCGGTCATGCTTTACTGATGGCGGGCAGTACAGGGAGAATGGGAGCGGCGGTATTAGCTGCCAGAAGTTGTATGCGCAGTGGTGTGGGATTACTTACCGTGCATCTTCCGGAAAAGGGTGAGCACATTATGCAGATATCGCTTCCGGAAGCGATGACGAGCGCGGATAGAAATCCTGATTATATTGCGGAACTTCCTTTATTTTCCGACTATGATGCGATCGGGATAGGGCCGGGTATAGGTATCAATAATGAAACGGGGAGCGTGCTGAATAAGTTGTTTGAGGCCGGAGAACATAAGCCCATGGTGCTGGATGCCGATGCGTTGAATATGATTGCGGCAAACAGCGAGTTGTTTCATAAAATACCGCAAGGTAGTGTAATCACTCCTCATCCGAAAGAATTTGACCGTTTGGCGGGTCCGAGTGATAATACATATGAAAGAATGCAGAAAGCGCGTTCTATAGCTGCCGAGCAGAAGATTTGTATTGTTCTGAAGGGGGGCAATACCGCGGTTTGTACGCCTGCGGGAAAAGTGTTTTTCAATACATCCGGTAATCCGGGCATGGCGACAGCAGGTAGCGGAGATGTGTTGACAGGTATTATTTTGGGTCTGCTGGCGCAGGGGTATAGTCCCGAAGAAGCATCGGTTATCGGGGTATATATACATGGAATCGCCGGAAATCTTGCTGCTGCAAACCTTTCGGAAGAGAGCCTGATTGCCGGCGATATAACAGTTATGTTAGGGAAAGCTTTTAAACAGATGCACGATGATGATCTGTCGTATTTGTCCGATTAATCGGCTATACCCAATGATTTTTTGATCTTTTCTATTTTTTCCGAAGCCGCTTTTTCCGAAGCCGGAATATTTTCAACGGATCTGGTCGGCTCGTGTACCTCTATGTAGAACTTTATCTTCGGTTCTGTGCCCGAAGGGCGTATGGATATTTTGGTATTATCTTCCGTGTAATATTGGAGTACATTCGATGTGGTAGGCATATTCAATGAAAAATCTTCGTTGTCAATGAAACTGTGCCCTTTCAGGGATGCGTAGTCGTATGTCATGGTTACTTTCGAACCGGCAATCTCTTTCAACGGATTTTCACGGAAATTTTTCATCATCGCTTCTATTTCTTCCGCTCCGCTTTTTCCTTCCTTCACGACGGAAATACCTGTTTCTTTCGAATATCCGTATTCCGCATAAACGCGATGTAGTAGCTGGAATAACGAAAGTCCCTGATCTTTGGCCCATGCCGTCATTTCAGCCAGCATACAGCAGGCGGAAACCGCATCCTTGTCACGTACAAAATCTTCGCAAAGGAAACCGTAACTTTCTTCGCCTCCGCCGATGTATGTTTTCTTTCCTTCGTTTTTGCGCATGATATCGGCGATCCACTTGAAACCGGTATAAACATCGTAGAATCCTACTTCATTTTTTTCTGCAATCGCACGGATCGTTTCCGTTGTGACGATTGTCTTGACGATGTATTCTTGTCCGTTGAGTTTATCCAGTTCTTTCCAACGGGTGATCAGGTAATAAACGAACAGCAGCGCTGTTTGATTTCCATTTAAAAGCACCCATTCGCCGTCGTTGTTTTTTACAGCCGCTCCTACACGGTCGGCATCCGGATCGGAAGCGAGAACCAGTTCCGCGTCCGTAGCTTTCGCTTTTTCTACAGCCATTGATATGGCAGCCGGTTCTTCCGGGTTCGGCGATATAACGGTTGGGAAATCTCCGCTGGTAATGTCTTGTTCCGGTACATTGATAATGTTTGTAAATCCGAAACACCGCATAGCGGCCGGGATGATATGGACGCCCGTACCGTGTATCGGTGTGTAAACGATTTTCATATCGTGGTGACGGGCAATAGCTTCCGGTGATAATGAGATCGTCTTCAGGTCGTTGATGTAGGCCTCGTCCATCTCTTTTCCGATGATTTCAATCAGGTTTTTATTTCCATTGAATCGAATTTCCGCTGCCGTACGTATTTTATTTACCTCGGCAATCGTATTTTTATCATGTGGGGCGATCATCTGCGCTCCGTCATTCCAGTAAGCTTTGTAACCATTGTATTCTTTCGGATTGTGAGACGCGGTCAGGATAATACCGCTCTGACATCCCAACTTGCGTATAGCATATGATATTTCCGGTGTAGGCCGCAGATTCTCAAACAAATAGACCTTGATTCCGTTTGCGGAGAATATATCGGCGGATATTTCCGCATATTCGCGGCTGTTATTACGGCAGTCGTGCCCGATGACTACTTTTATTTCGGATAAATTAGCGAATTCTTTTTTCAGGTAGTTTGACAATCCCTGTGTTGCCGCGCCTACCGTATATTTATTGATACGGTTGGTACCTACTCCCATAATGCCGCGCAATCCGCCTGTTCCGAATTCCAGATCTTTGTAGAACGATTCGATAAGGTCTGCCGGATCGGGGTTATCCAATAGAGCCTGCACCTGATTGCGTGTCGCTTCATCGTAATCATCCCCTAACCATACTTGCGCTTTTTTTCTAACTTCTTCTATTAACTCTTTATTTTCCATATCTCAGATGTTATTATGACTGTTGAAAAATTCCCCAAATGTAATGAAAAATTAGTTACCGTGTATGCCGCAAAAAGTTAAATTTACCATGTGAAAGCATATTCGTATACGGATTGGTTTCCGCATCTGTCTGTTACGGAAAGTTTTAAACGGTGATAGCCGGGGTATAGCTTTTCATTGTCAAAATCGTATGTAAGCATTGCATTTTTGGCGTCAAATCCGATTAAAGCGTACCGGCCGTCTATTTCTCCCCTGTATGTGGAAATCCCGCTCAGGTCGTCGGATATGCGGATTTTAATTTGTTCTCTTTCACGCCATTTTTTCGGTTCGACAGGGGTGATTGCAGGCGGCTTTGTATCGTGTGCGACGGCATAATCGCCCAATTCATTTATTTCCGCGTCTATCCATCCGTCATGATATGTTCCGCCGATCCATGAACGTTGTCCGTTGT
>DOZP01000039.1:16449-16639 GCA_003517945.1 Porphyromonadaceae bacterium
CGGACGTTGTCATACAGGCCGTTACGCGGAATGTCGAGGCGGATGCCTTTTGAGTTGAAGGTGTTGTGGTCATACCATCTCATCAGATGTGTTCCGGCTGTATCGGCAGGTAAAAGATCCTGTTTTTTCCCTTTTATCCGAACGGGCACCTTGCATGTATTGCCATGTACGTCCGAAAGTGTAATCATGA
>DOZP01000039.1:16669-17492 GCA_003517945.1 Porphyromonadaceae bacterium
CAACCCGGCTCAACAAATGTTTTTATATAAAATACACGGTTCTGCGACCATTCCGCATAGTCTGTGTAACTGTTGATACTTCTTGACTCTTCGTGGGAGAAGCTGTCGGCGTAGCTGCGGAATGTTTCCACGCTGTCAACCGTCTGCAGGATGTCTTTTACGCCGTATGAAAAGCTGGTACCGTTCATCCGGTCTACCGTCCTTATTCCCAAGCCTATTTTACCCCAGGCTTCTATGGATGTACTTATAACCGGATTTTCATGGGGATCGTTTTTAACTTCTATTTTTTGCTTGCGGTTGCTGCCGTTTACGATTCCTTTTCCTTCTACCGGATAAATCATCAGTCCCTTTACCTGTGGTTTTTTTGTATCCGGCACCCTTGACTTGTAGTACACAAGCGGATCCAACAGGTTATTATTTCGCAGGTCGCGTACTTCGAAATGCAGGTGGGGGCCGCCGGAACTGCCGGAGTTACCGCTGTATCCGATGAGGTCTCCCCGTTTTACCGGCAGGACATCCGGCGCTATATTAAAATCAACGGCATAGCTTTCGTTTTCATATTGTTTATTCTTTACCATGCCGGCGATACGATCGGTAAACCGTTGCATGTGACCGTAAACCGTGATGAGACTGTCCTCCGGGTGGGTGATGTAGACGGCAAGGCCGTATCCCCGTGGGCTGACTGAAATACGTGAAATGTATCCTTTGTTGACCGCATGAAGCGTATGTCCTTCGGTTCCTTTTGTACGGAAATCTATTCCTGCATGAAAATGATTGGCGCGCAGGTCGCAGAAGCCTCCTGATAGCTGGATGGGAAAGCTCA
>DOZP01000039.1:17513-22986 GCA_003517945.1 Porphyromonadaceae bacterium
TAGAAAAGCAAGTATTTTGTTCATATTTTTTCGAGTGATTGGCAGGTAAAGGTAATATAAGCCGGAAGAAATGCAAAATGGATGTACTCATTTTGATTTTTGAGGCATCATTTGCTTTTTGTGTCAGAAAGGTAGTGAAAAGTCCGCGACAATCGGCAGGTGGTCGCTGTAACCTCCTTTGTATGTTTTTCCGGTGTATTTGCGCAGCGGATTTTGTTCGCCGCGGTTGTTTTTTTTGGAAAGCAGGAAGTCCGGGGCGAAAATCTGCGCGCTGTTTTTTTTGAGGTGGTTATTCCAGTTCCTGCTGATTATCATTTGGTCAAGTTGCGACCATTCACCCTGAAACTTATGTGTGCCGTGGAAGTTTAGTTTTTCCGGATCGCCGAATAAGTTGACGAGGTCATATTTTTTTTGGGATCCTTTCAGCAGGGTTTGTATACTTTTATCGTACGGGTTATCATTGAAGTCTCCCATCACAATGATGTTGGCCTTGTTGTTTGTTTTATAGATGGAGTCGCATAATTTACGGAGGAATTTTGCTGCATCCAGGCGATCCGGTTCCGATTCTTTCTCTCCTCCCGAACGGGACGGGAAATGGCAGACAAATATATCTAATCTTTCGCCGTTGATCAGTTCTCCCCAGACGTGCAGGATGTCACGCGAGCGTTTTCGTTTGTTGGAAAAGGGGATTCGTTCGGATGAATGCCCAAGATATTTAAATTTGTCGCGCTGGTATATCAGCGCAACGTTTATGCCGCGGGGATCGTTTCCTGTCGTTATACAGTAACTGTAATGCTGCTCTCGGAGCGGGGTACGGTTCAGCAGGTGCACTAATACGGTGTCGTTTTCCACTTCGCACAAACCGCATATGGCAGGTGTTCCCCATTCGCCGATTGCGCTTATTACCTGTGCTGTCTTGCGCAGGTGGCGGTAATAGCGGCCGGGCGCCCAGCGCATGGTTCCGTTGGGAAGAAATTCATTATCATTCTTAGAAGGGTCATCGTATGTATCGAAAAGATTTTCCACGTTGTAGAACATAACGCGGAAATCCTGCTGTTTTCCGGTCGTTTCATGATTCTGATTTTCAGGATGGCGGCGATATTCCGGAACATTATTTCCGGATGTTTCGGTTGGTTGATGATCGTTTTCGCGTTGTTGCGACCGGGCATCGCAGTATCCCAACCATAGCAGGATACAACAGATGAAACCACTGATTGCCGGAATCGGCAGTCTATTCTTTATATTAATTGCTTTCTTCTTCCTGTGGTACATATTCGTAAGCGCCTATTGACGGCCCGTATTCACTTGTCAGGCGATTCACGCCGTAGCGGTCGACGGGGTATTTTTCCGATACGGTCCGGTCAGCGTTTCCGATACCGGCGGAATTTTCAGCCAGCCGGAAATCATATACATAATCGTAGTAGACGTCATCGTATTTCCCATCGCTTTTTAAATATCTCATACATTGGATATCCGGATTGTCGATTTTTTGTTCTTTCACAAACAGCACTTCGTGAAAGCGTGTATTTGTTGTTGTTTTTGTTTTGATCGCACAATGGTTGAAGCGGTAGTTGAAACGCAGGTCATCTCCGCTCTGGTAGTTGTTATCTGTTAAAAAATTTATCTCTCCGCTGTATTCGTTTGTCGTATCGGCTGATAAGCTGCCGTCTATTATGCAATTATCAAAATATGCCTGTTGCAAAGGATATTCGCGTGTCTTTTCTTTTTTGTCTTCGATGTAAGTGATATGATCCGCTAATGTCAGGCATTCGGTAAATCGCGCCGCACTGTTGCTGATCAGATTACCATGCATGTAATTTGCCATTGTACAGTGTGTGAACCGGTATTTACCTCCTGCGAGCATGATCAGGTGGTTGCCGGCATTGCTGAATTCCGTATCGGACGCTTCTATGTCGCAGTTGACGGCGTATAAGATATTGCCGTCCATGTTTTTTATCTGTGAATTGCTGATCGTTATTTTTCTTTTATCGGGGGTCGATTCTTCGAACGTCAAACCGGATATACCATTTCGTATCAGGGTATAATCCAACTTATTTTCGAAACTGGAAGCTCCGAAAAATAATCCGTCCCACTGTGTGGGTATATTATCATACGATATATACGTGGAGTAATTATTAAGCCTGTCACCACGGAACAAAACCGGCTCGTCCTGTGTTCCGTTTGTTTTTATGGTTCCGTTGATCAGCCATTTCGCTTTATGGTGCATGTAAAAGGATGCTCCTTTGTCAATGTTCAAGGTGGCGCCTTCGGATATCGTGATACTGTCATAAACAAGATATGGCTTCTCGGAGGTAAGTGTCGTATCTTTTTCAAATACCATCCCTCCTCGCAGGATATGTACGTTTTGTCCGTAAGCCTCAAGTATTACGAATTGTGTTATCCCGTTGGTTATGAATGCAATCGAATCATAGATCACAAACGGGGTGTTTTCGTCGTTCGGGTTGACCGTCACTTCAACCGCAACATACAGGCTGTCTTTTTTCCAGATGGGGATATCGTTGAAAGAATCTCCCTTACGTCCGTCAACATTTATTCTGAAATGGCTGTTCACACCATCGGCCAGTAATATTTTATTGATTTTCAGATTTTCATCATTTTTGTTGTATATCATAAAATAACCGGTCGTAGAGCCAATTGTGGTAAATACGGTATCAAATGATACCGTATCGGTAGAGAAGGCAAGGTGATGATTCGGACTAACGGAATAATTATCCATATCGTTGCATCCTGCTATCATCACCGTAATCAGAACTGTTGACCATAGAATGAAGTTGTATTTCTTCATGCGGATTTATTTTTACCATCCATATAAACGGGATTGGATCCTGATTATTGTGCATGCTACGATGCCAATCATTCTATACGCTCTTCAATATATCAAGCAGGTGCTTCCACCACAGATCAACCGTTTTTATTTCGATACGTTCGTCCGGCGAATGAACGCCGCGCAATGTCGGGCCGAAAGATATCATATCCAGGTTCGGATATTTTTCCAGGAAAAGTCCGCATTCAAGACCGGCATGTATCGCCATGATTTCCGCTTCCTTTTTAAAGAGTTTCTGATAGCTTTTCTGCGCAATTTTCAAAATCTTTGAATCCGGGTTCGGTTTCCATCCGGGATAGCCTTCGCCGTGTTCGACTTTGGCTCCCGCCAGCCGGAATACGGAGGCTACCTGATCTGCAATTGCGTTTTTTTCCGACTCCGTAGAACTGCGTTGGCTTGTGCCGACCACTATCTTGGTTGAACCGGTCATTTTTACGGATGCCAGATTGGTGGATGTTTCCACAAGTCCTTCTATGTCACGGCTCATGTTGATAACGCCGTGCGGACAGGCAAGCAATGAATAGATGAGTTTCTTTTTCAGGGTGGCAGGTAAACATGTTTTCGGTTTGTCCGTCGATTCCATGATGAGCTTGACATTTGGGTCTACGCTTTTCAACTCGTTTTCAATATCAGCCGCAAAGTGATTTAACATAACACGTATACTTTCACGATTTTTTTGGGGTATACCTATGACCGCATAAGCTTCACGGGGTATTGCGTTATGCAGGTTGCCTCCTTCTATGGCGGCAAGTGTAAAAGGATATTCTTCCTGCAGCCGGTATAAGAAACGGGCCAGTATCTTGTTGGCGTTTCCAAGTCCTTTATGGATATCACATCCCGAATGTCCGCCGTTAAGCCCCGTTACCGTTATACGAAAATATTGACCGGAAGCGGGAACGGGCGCCGCTTTATATTCGAAAGTGGCTACGGTACCTTTACCTCCCGCGCATCCGATAAAAATCTGTCCCTCGTCTTCACTATCCAGATTAAGTAAAATGTTTCCCGTCATAAACCCTTTTTTCAGGGCTTTAGCGCCGGTTAATCCTGTTTCTTCATCTACGGTAAACAGGCATTCAAGCGGACCGTGTTCTATATCCCCGGATGTGATGACGGCCAATGCGGCGGCCAGACCGATACCATTATCGGCTCCGAGCGTTGTCCCTTCGGCATGTAGCCAGTCTCCGTCTACAACTGTTTTGATCGGGTCTTTATCGAAATCAAACTTTACCCGGCTGTTTTTTTCGCATACCATATCCAAATGCGCCTGTAGAATTACGACCGGTGACTTTTCATGCCCTTTGGTTGCCGGTTTTGATAAGAGAAGATTTCCGGCTTTGTCCTTTTTGATGGCAATTTTATGTTTAGCAGCAACTTCTTCGATATATTCGATGATTTTGCTTTCTTTTTTGGATGGACGGGGTATCCGGGTGATTTCATGGAAAAATTCCCATACGGTTTTTGGTTTTAAGTCTTTAATTGTCATTGTATTTTAGTTTTTATTGTGATAAATATTGGTTGTTAAATTTTACACAAAATCGTAGGTGCTGTAAGAAAAAAATAGAATAATTCACCTTAAATTTGTCGTACATAATATTTAAACTTATCTTTGCGTCCACAAATATAGAAACAAATGCTTAAAGTTGTTGTATTTAGTGTTATAATTCTTCTTGTTTGTTTGGTATTGTTTTGTGTAAAAATAATCATTAAGAAGAACGGCAGGTTTCCCAATACGCATGTAGGGGGGAATCCGGCGTTGGGTAGAAAAGGGATAAAATGTGCTCAGGCACAGGATTTTGAAGCCGGGATTCAACTGAATCTTTTCGAACGTTTACAGAAAGATTTTTGAAAAAATAAATTTTAAATGAATATGAAGGAAAAAGTACATTATGTAATTGAAGCGGTACTTGTTGTTGCCGTGATTATTTTATTTATTTTGCAATTTTCGGATGGTAAAAAATCAGTAGTTGATGATAACGCTTCAGTGATAGAAGACGGCTCTGTTTCCAAACATTCGATGCTTGTTGCTTTTGTTGATGTTGATTCGCTTATATCGAGTTATACCTATTCGATTGATCTGAACGAACAAATTACAAGAAAGTTTGAAAATTCGCGCGCCAGTCTTACGGAAAAACTTCGCAAACTTCAGGCTGAAGCGGCTGATTTTCAGAGAAAAGCGGAGACGGGTGCGTTTTTGTCACCTGAACGGATGGAGTCCGAACAGCAACGTCTCATGAAAAAAGATCAGGAATTGCAGGAACTTCAGGCGCAGATGTCACAGGAACTTGGTGAAGAACAGTTGCGTATTAATGAAGAATTGCGTAATACGATCGTTTCACAACTGCGGGAGTATAATAAAGAGAAAGGGTATAATATCATTTACGGAAAAAAGAATGACAATATATTATACGCCGATGATGCTTATAATATAACAAGAGAAGTGATTGATTATTTGAACAGGCAGCGCGCCTCATCACCTGCCGCAAAGACAGACGAGTAAAATTGAATTCTTTCAATATGAAATGAGCATAATAAAATATCGCCCAAGGCGATGAACAAAAAGCGAGTTTCCTATTTCTTTCGTGTTAAATAGTATATTTAAACAAATACAACGAAGCGTAACGCAAAAGA
>DOZP01000006.1:0-2359 GCA_003517945.1 Porphyromonadaceae bacterium
CTCCGTCAAGCATTTTTACCATGCTGTGGCAAATGGCCAATCCCAGCCCGTTTCTTGAAAAAAAACCTTTTTGCGTTTGTTTTTCGAAATGATCCAATACGTGATATCGGTCAAAAATATGCGGAATATCTTGCTCCTGAATACCCTTTCCCGTATTATAAACCGAAATACGCAGGGATTCGTTCTCCTTGCCGACATGCATGGATACTTTACCTTCATCGGGCGTATATTTGAATGCATTAGACAACAGGTTAGTTATGATTTTGGTCATGCAGCTTTTGTCGGAATTCCAATATAAATCTTCTTCAATATCACATTGGAAATGAATTTTTCCGGATTCGGCCAATTCGGAAAACGAATCGGCGATACTGTTGGATAATTCGTTCATATTGAGCGGTTCGATAAGGGATATTTTGTGTCCTGTTTCAATGCGGCGAAACTCAATAAGCTCCTGGATCAACGTATAAAGCCGCTCGGTGTTTTTCATGATCGTACCGGCGTATTTTTTGATGAAACCGTCGGATTTTTCATAGGAAATGATACGATTGCACGGACCGTAGATCAACGTCAGGGGAGTAGAAAATTCATGGGTTATGTTTGTGAAAAAGCGCAGCTTGGATTCGTAAATCTCTTCTTTTTGATGTTGTTTCATTTTATCAATGATCATTTCACGTTTGCGTCTGTATCTTCTTCTTACCAATTGTATAACTAAAAACAGGATAAGAATGAACAGGAGGGTGTAAATCAGATAAGCCCACGTTGTCATGTACCAGGGTGGGAGTATGATGATCGGCAACGAATAAATGCCGGTAACAACATCACTGTTATCACATTTGACATGCAGGATGTATTTTCCGGGAGAGATATTTGTGAAATTCGCATCATTGGAATTGCCGTTTTCAATCCATTTTGAGCTGAAGTTTTCCAGGTTATAAAAATATCTGCTGTTTTGTCCGTAAATGTAATCCGGAGCGACAAACGATACGGAGAAAAAATTCTGGTCATATCTTAACTGTAGAAACTCTTTATCTTTCCCGGCGCGTATGAAATTATTCAGGTTTTGTTCCTGTTCGTATATTTTGAGGCCTGTAAAAAAGATGGGGGGTACAAATTGTTTTTTGGTGTATTCGTCAGGCGATATGGTTACAAATCCGTTGATGCCTCCAAAAAATAAGGTACCTGTTTTTTCGTCTTTCATATAAGCGCCGTCGCTGAATTCGAAGACATTCAACCCGCTTTGGTAATTGTATTTACGAAAAATTTCGTTTAGGGTATCAAACTGTATGAGTCCGTCATTCGTACTTATCCACAAATGCCCTCTGTTATCTTCGAGTATACCGTGTATGGTATTATTGGGAAGGCCTTCTCTTTCGTTATAGTTAATGTACGATACTTCGTTTGTTTCAGGATTATAGCTTACTATTTTTAATATACCGAAACTCGTTCCGACCCAGATATTTCCTTTATTATCTTTGTTTATGCTGAGAATATCATTGATTGTATGAATGTTATTGGGCGGAAACTTTATCTTGCAAAATGTATCGTCGTGCATATTTAATCTTCTCAGTCCGTACCCCCTGTTGCCGAACCACATAATACTGTCATTCTCCTGACATGCCGTAAAGAAAAAATTAGATGACATCTCTTCTTTTTCGAATGTATACCGTTTGACGGATTTGATAACCGGCTCGTCGTCCGTACCTGTTATTACTAACTTGTAGATGCCTGAACCTACGGATGCCAACCAAAGGGTGGAGTCGTTTATTTCGTGGATATCATGGATATAGAAGACCTGCTCCGTTGCGTCGGATCGCACTTGTTTGATTCTTTTTTCTTTGTATGAATAATAGTTCAGGCCGGGGCCATCACCGCCTATCCATAGTATGTTTCGCCGGCTGCCGCCGAATGCGTATACGGAATTATTAGTGAGCGGAGTGTTTTGCGTCGTAATATGATCTATTTTTTTTGATAAGATATTGTCGTCAACGGAGAAATCGCTTATTAATAAGATCCCGTCATCTTTCGTTCCGACCCATAAATTATTCTTGTGATCTAAAAATAAAGCTCTTACGGGTTTTTGTATGGAAAATTGAAGGTTCTCGAAAGTGAAAGAACGGAAGGAAAACCGGTCTCTTGTGTACATATATACTCCCTGTCCGTCGGTACCGATCCATATAATATCCTGTTCATGATCTTTATAAAGGCAAAAGACACCGCAATAAATATCAATGTTTTCGACTTCATATTTGATTGCATTCTCAGGAGTATTTTTAATTCGTATCATGCCATTGGTTTGAAAAGCGACTAAATAATCGTCATTGTCCCTGACTATTGAAGATACGGCGCCACGTTCCTCTAC
>DOZP01000006.1:2439-10394 GCA_003517945.1 Porphyromonadaceae bacterium
CCCGCAATCATGAATAAAATCATTGACATGGCTGAAAGCCGGTGTATTCGATTCAAATGATATTTTTATCGTATGTATTACGCTCTTATTGGTAATAATCCACAATAAATCGCTCTTGTCAATAAATACCCGCCGGATATCGTCTTTGATAATTCCGGGAAGTGCGATTGGAATAAATTTTTTTTGATGCCGGTCATAGTAATTTATCCTGTTATTTTCGTTGATAACGAAGATTTCGTTCCGGGATGTTTTTGTCCAGAAATATTTCCCTTCAAATTCGTCATAACTTTCAATCTCTTTTGTTTTTTTATTGTACCTGTTCAGTCCGTGGTTTGTATTTATCCATATAATACCATGTTCTCCTTCCCATACTTCTTCGATAAGATTACCGGAGAGTGAACCGAGCGGATTTATTTCCGGTTTGAATATATGTATTTCAGCTCCGTTATACATATTCAATCCGTCTGCGGTACCAATCCAGGTAAATCTTTCATTATCCTGACAAATTGACAATATGGCGCTGTTTGACAATCCTTCCTTGTTGGATAATTGGCGTAAATTGTACGCATTTGTGACGGATGTCAGAAAAAGGAGTATGATAAGAAGGTTGGCTTTGTTCGTTTTTTTCATCTTGTTTATGTCCTTGTTGTATTGATTTTTTTTCATGAAAATCTGTTTGTGCCTATTGATAAGGTTACAAAAATAGGTAAATTCATTTAGTTTGTTTCCGTGGAATTTTAAAATTTTTCATGTAATTTCCGGGCATGTCGTAAAAGTGTATTACGATGTCAGAAAAGCGTATATGTAGTATTGGGGTGTTATCATACTTTTGTTTCGCATGAAATTAGTTTTTATTTTAAATTTTAAAAATATATGATAACACGAAGAGCTTTTCTTAAGCGTGGCGGAATGGGATTGGCCGCAGTGGCCGCAGGCGGAAGTAATGTGGTTGCCTTGTCGGAAAAAAACATGTCTTTTTCGGCTACAGGCGGTTATACGTCCAATCGCCCGGATGTTTCCCAACGGAATTTTACATCCGAAGCAGTAGAGAATACGATCAGGAATGTGACCAAACAGTTAAAAGATCCTAAGTTATCCTGGATGTTCGGAAATTGTTTTCCCAATACATTGGATACCACTGTTCATTACAGGGTGCAGGACGGCCGGCCCGACACATTTGTCTATACGGGCGACATTCATGCCATGTGGCTGCGCGATTCGGCCGCTCAGGTGTGGCCCTATCTGCAACTGATGAAAAAGGACGAACCGTTAATGAAACTGATAGCGGGAGTCGTGAACCGCCATACGAAATGTATCCTGTTCGATCCTTATGCGAATGCATTCAATGATGGGCCCGCAGGTGGTGAATGGATGACCGACCTGACGGATATGAAGCCGGAACTGCACGAACGCAAATGGGAGATAGATTCGTTGTGTTATACGGTCAGGCTGGCCTATCATTACTGGAAGATATCGGGCGATACGTCCGTATTTTCGAAAGATTGGGAAAAAGCTGCCGGTTTGATCGTTAAAACATTCCGGGAACAACAGCGGAAAGACAGTCTGGGCCCGTATAAATTCCAACGTAGAACGGAACGTCAGTTGGATACGTTGTGCAATGACGGGTATGGCGCCCCTGTGAAGCCTGTAGGTTTAATCGTATCTTCTTTCAGGCCTTCGGATGATGCCACGACACTGAATTTTCTGATTCCATCGAATCTGTTTGCCGTAACTTCCCTGAAACAGTTGGCGGAAATCTCTACTCAGGTGACGCGGAACAGCTCGTTTGCATCCGAATGTACGGCTCTGGCGGCGGAAGTACAGCATGCAATCAATACCTATGCGGTCTCCGACCATCTTCATTACGGAAAAATATATGCGTATGAGGTCGACGGCTTCGGTAATCGGTTGTTTATGGACGATGCGAATGTTCCGAACCTGCTGTCTTTACCCTATTTGGGTAGTATCGATAAGAATGATAAAATATATCAGAATACGCGAAACTTTGTGTGGAGCCTGGATAATCCTTATTTTTTTAAGGGCGCATCCGGTGAAGGGATCGGCGGCCCCCATATCGGTTTTGACATGATCTGGCCGATGAGCCTTATCATGAAAGCGATGACCAGCAGTGATGAAGCGGAAATCCGTTCTTGTGTAAAAATGTTGCGTGATACGGATGGCGGCACCGGTTTTATGCATGAGAGTTTCCACAAGGACAATCCTGCGAAATTCACCCGTTCGTGGTTTGCCTGGACGAATACGTTATTCGGAGAATTGATCCTTAAACTGGTAAATGAGGGCAAAATAAACATGCTGAATCATTTATAATATATCTTATTAATCAATCCTTTAAATTAATTTCTATGAAAAACGAAACAATTACATGAACTTCTCAGGAACCATGAGAATAGGAGACTTATTTGTATTAAACCTTATTGTCTTACAAAATTAATAATTATGAATAATTTTAAAAAGAAAGCAAAAAAGAGTTATCGGAACATTGCTTTTGTTCTTTTTATGTCATGCTGTATGTTATGGACAGCCGGAGACTTAAAGGCGCAGGCACAAGCTAACAGTAAAAAAATTAAAGTGACGGGTACCGTATCGGATGAGACCGGCGAAGTGTTGCCCGCTGTGAATGTAGTTCAGAAAGGTACTACAAACGGGACGGCTACGGATATGGACGGTAAATTTTCGTTAGAAGTGCCGGAAGGGGCATTATTGACGATTCACTACATCGGATTTATAACCGAAGAAGTTGCGGCGGGAGATGCGGTTCCTATGCATATCGTGTTGAAAGAAGATGTTCAGAAATTATCGGAAGTCGTTGTTGTCGGTTACGGTACGCGTCAGCGTAAGAGTATTACGGGAGCAGTCGACCAGGTAGGAACGGATGTATTTGAAAACAGGCCGGTAAGCAACGCTATGCAGGCCTTGCAGGGAGCTTCCGCTAATCTGATCATTCAGCAAAAGAATATGAACCCGAACGATAACAGTATGAATATTAATATCCGTGGTATCAGTACGATGGGTAATAACGAGCCGCTGATTGTTATTGACGGATTGATTTCAAGCACACTTACGTTAAATAACATGAATCCGGGCGATATCGAAAATGTTTCGGTATTGAAAGATGCCGGTAGTGCGGCTATTTACGGTTCCCGTTCGGCTAACGGGGTCATTCTGGTCACAACAAAGAAAGGCTCGAAAGTAGCTAAGCCGGTGGTTCGGTTTAGCGGTATGTTGGGTTATCAGGATCCGGATATCCTTTATCAACCGGTGGAAGGATGGCAGAATGCGATGTACCGGAACCAGGCGAATATGAATATCGGAGGTGATCCGGCGTTCACGCCTGCGCAGATCCGTGATTTGTATGAACATCGCAGCGAAGAATACTGGTATCTGAATGAGATTATGGAAAAGGCCCTGCAACAAACATATAATGTAAATGTTTCCGGTGGTAGCGATAATACGACTTACATGGTATCTGCAGGCTATCTGAATCAGGGAAGTAATTTTGCCGGAAATTTCGGAGTGGAACGTTATAATTTCCGTAGTAATCTGACGACCGAATACGGACGGTTTAAATTAACATCCCTGATGGCTTATACCCGTAAGAATGAACGGACGGTTGCCGGAGGGACGGGTAATGTGATTATCAATTCCTCACGTATTCCCCCGTATTATTATTATAAGTTTATGGAAGACGGCAAATACCTGATCAACGATGTGATTGGTGATGATAATACAATGGCGAAACTAAAGAACGGCGGGTATGAAAGGAAAGATGAAGATAACTTTATCGGAAGCCTGAACCTGGATGTGAAAATCATAGAGGGGTTGACGGCAAAAGGATTGGTAGGTCTGGATCTTACCCAACATCATCGTTTCCGCAGGGACATGAAAGTGCCGCTGTATGCTGCTGCAAATCTGGAAACGCCTGTCCTGTATATGAATGACAAAAAACTTACGGAAGATTTCAATGAAAAAAGATATACGTTAAGCACGCAATTCCTGTTGGATTATGACCGTACGTTTAATGGGGGACATAATGTATCGGGTTTATTGGGCGCATCGAATGAATCTTATACAAAACAGGCCAGCCGCATTGCCTGGACTTATACGGATGATGACCTGGGGCTTCCGACTACCGAAGAATCACTACAGGATAAAGATAATAAAAATTCGAACGGGGATACCGATCAGACAAGTATTACTTCGTTCTTCGGCCGTTTAGGGTATAATTACAATGATAAATATTATGTAGATGCTTCATTTCGCTATGATGGTTCTTCCAAATTTGCAGAAGATCATCGCTGGGGTTTCTTCCCGTCATTTTCTGCGGCATGGAGGCTTTCCGAAGAAGGTTTTATGGAAAATTACAGGGATCAGTTCGGTGATTTGAAATTAAGAGGATCTTATGGCGTATTGGGAAATCAGAATGTAGATAATTATTCCTATCAGACGGTATATCAGATGTATACTAACTCATACGTATTTGGCAATCAGGTGGTTCCCGGGACAGGATTTACGTATGGCAATTCTTTTCTGACATGGGAAAAATCAGCGAATTTTAACATCGGTCTGGATGCGACATTTCTAAATAACAACCTGTATGTATCGTTGGATTATTTTAATAAACGGACATGGGATATCTTATTATCGCCTGAGGTTTCATCTGTTTTCGGAACGGGCGCTGCAAAGGAAAATGCCGGAGAAATGAAAAACCAGGGTTGGGAAGCTACTATTAACTACCGGTTGACGACCGGAGATTTCCGGCACAATTTTAACCTGAATGTTTCCGATTCTAAAAACAAAGTGACGGATTTCGGCGGTAAAGAACGTATAGACCAGAATGATCAGTTGTATAAAATTATCCGTGAAGGAGAAGCCCTTGGTTCTTATTTTGGATACAAGACCGACGGATTATTCCAGAGTTATGAAGAGATTGCCAATAGCGCCCTTCCTGTCGGAGCGACGGTTCAACCCGGTGATGTGAGGTATATTGATACGAATAACGACGGTGTGATTGACGACAAAGACCGCGTGGTGCTTGGAAATGCATTCCCCCGCTATACTTTTGGTTTTACGTATAGTGTTGATTATAAAGGATTTGATTTTAGCGTGATGCTTCAGGGTGTTGGAAAACGTGATATGTATATACGTGGCGAGCTGATCGAACCGTTCCATTCAAACTATTCCTACTGTATTTATGAGCATCAGCTTGATTTCTGGACGCCGACAAATCCGGACGCGAAATGGCCGCGCCTGGTAGCGCCGGGTTCTGCTTCCACAACGAATAACTGGGCTTACCCGGGTACGGATCTCTATTTGTTGGACGGAAAGTACATCCGGGTGAAAGATATTAAATTAGGCTATACGTTGCCCAAACACATCACATCGAAAATAGGTGTTCAGAAATTACGCGTCAGTGTGAATGCGCAGAACCCCTTTACATTCTCGAAAAATTCCTATATAGATCCTGAATCTTCGGAATTCGGCAGCAACATGGGAGGGATCGATGGTGTCGCAGCCAACAGCGCCCGTAATTATCCTACATTGAGATACTATGGTTTCGGATTGGATCTGGAATTTTAAAAATATGTAGATATGAAGCGAAGCATGTACCTTATGTATAAGGTAAAATACAAACATGTGAGTTTCCTATAGCCTTAGCGTTAAAAATTAAATAATATAGATATGAAAAATAGAATATTAAAATATTATGCCGGAGCCGTTGGCCTGCTGTTGATTTTATTTTCTTCCTGCAACGACCTGGATTTAGCTCCCACAAATAAGTTTACAGATCTGAATTACTGGACATCAACTGAAAAAGCGTCTGCTGTCCTGAGTATGGGGTATAGCCAGATGTTTGGCGCCGAACAGTTTTTTGTGAATGAAAGATTATCGGATAACCTGTATGAAGGACGTGGCAATACCAATGAAAAAATGATCACTTCGGGCCAGGCTCTTCCGTCTCTCACACGCTTTTCCGATGAATGGAAAAAATGTTATGAAGGAATCAAGACCTGTCATATTTTTCTGGAGAACGTAGACCGGATTTCCGATATGGACGAAGCGCTCAAAACAAGGATGAAAGCGGAAGCCCGTTTTATCCGCGCTTATTTGTTTTTCCGCCTGACTTCTCATTTCGGGGATGTACCTTTGTTTGATAAGGACGTTACGATGCAGGAAGCGAATACGATCGCCCGTTCCCCGAAATCGGAAGTAGTTGATTTTGTTCGTAAGGAACTGAATGAAATTGTGAGCCTTCTTCCCACCAAACAGGAGTATGCGGAAAAAGATAACGGCAGGGTAACAAAAGGAGCCGTCATGACATTACTCGCCCGTACATACCTGTATGAAAACGATTGGGCGAACGTAGCTTCCGTTTGTGAAAAAATCATGAACGGCGAGTACGGACGTTATGAATTATTCCCCGATTATGAAGGATTATTCCTGCCGCAGAACGAATATAATAATGAAGTGATTTTTGATCTCGGTTATGTGCTGACGCTCAGAACCTGGAGTGAATATTACGATGCGATACCGCTTTCCGTAGGAGGACGTATCCATGGTTTTGCGCCTACGCAGGAACTGGTGGATGATTACGTGATGAAAAACGGCAAAGGTATCAAAGAAGAAGGATCCTTATACAATGAAGATGATCCTTACGTAAACAGGGATCCGCGTTTCGAAAAAACGATTGTATATCATGGATATCAATGGGAAAAAGGCGACGGTACGGTTTCTACCGTTTATATCAAGCCGGGATCATCCGCAGAGGCGGGCGTCTCTAATCTGGACGAGTATGCAGGGCCGGGACAAAACGCTACCGCGACGGGTTATTACCTGAGAAAATATTTTGACCCGACCGCTCCGGCAGGAATGGCAGCCGGCTTGAATCTGATCCTGATGCGCTATGCGGATATTTTATTGATGTATGCGGAGGCGAAATATGAATTGGGTCAGATGAATGAGGAAGTCTGGAATAAAACAATCAGGCCTATACGTCAACGTGCCGGTTTTACGGATGCGTCGGCGCTGGATTATCCTTCTTCGGACCTGCAAAACATCATTCGCCGCGAACGTCGTTGCGAGTTGGCGGTTGAAGGGGTAAGGCTGTTCGATATCCGTCGCTGGAAAACAATCGAAACCGTTATGAACGGAACGCCTCACGGCGCCAAATTTGCGGCCGATAATACATATATCCGGTTAGACGCGCGTAGATTTGATAGCGGAAGAGATTATCTGTTTGCCGTTCCGCAATCGCAACGGGATATCAATTCAAACCTTACTCAAAATCCGGGGTATTGATACAACTGACAATGCGCGATGACAATACGCGTGTTTTTTTAGTGTTAAAAATTAATTTATGTAAATATGAAAATAGCAATAATAAAACTGACAATGATGATCTCTTTAGTCTTTGCCTTTGCTGCATGTAGCAGTGACGGCGAAGTAAGAGACCTTGGCGTAACTGCTGTTAAAACACTTTATGAACCGGATAACGGAAAATCGATCGTTTTGCAGGCGTCTGCTTCCGCCACATTATATTTTGAATGGGAACCTGCAAGAGCCGAAGATGGCGGCAGTGTATTGTATGAAATTGTATTTGATAAAGCGGACGGAGATTTTTCAGACCCTCTCTTTATTACCACGGCTGATAACAATGGGGGCAACAATCGTGCTACGATTACCCATAAACAACTGAACCAGATCGCAGCGATGGCGGGTGTCGAATCTTCACAACAAGGCACTTTGAAATGGACGGTCTTTTCTTCAAAAGGAATAAACCCGGTAAAAGCGGAACAGGAACGTACGCTGACCCTGACACGTCTGGCCGGATTTGCGGATATACCCGGTCAGTTGTATGTTACGGGAGACGCGACCGAAGTGGGAGGGGATGTTTCCAACGCGCTTGTTATGAGAAAAGTAGCGGATGGAGAGTTTGA
>DOZP01000006.1:10416-13134 GCA_003517945.1 Porphyromonadaceae bacterium
ACCCCCAAGGAATATTCGTTTAGCGGAGAAAAATTGGTGGAAGGAGGGACTTCAACCGTATCCAAGACCGGTGTTTATATGTACTATGTAGATTTCAATGCGGGCTCTTATACCTCAAAAGAAGTGACCAAGGTTAGTTTATTCCTGAACTGGTCTCAACGGGAGATTGAGTTGCCTTATAAAGGATTAGGCGTATGGGAGTTGTTGAATCATACGATTACGGGACTTGAAGGGAGTGATAGTACGGACGACCGGTATAAGTTCCGGATGCAGAGTTCTACCGGCGAGACGGAATGGAGAGCTATTAATAATGACAGCAAACCTACCGGAAACGAAGCTTATTATTATATGGTTGAAAGGACGAATGTAGAGCAGTGGACCAATAACCAGATCTGGAAAAATCCCGCATCGGACGGCTGGAATGGTAAAACGTATGATCTTATGTTCTCTCTGAATCCGGAAGGCGCATATACTCATAATTTAGTAATTAAATGACAGGAGGTAATCGTATGAAATCAATAATTGTAAAATTAATAGTTTTAGCTTCTTTCGTTCTATCGTTTGTAGCTTGTAATGATACTATGGGAGATACGGATACGCGATTATCCGACGTTAAAAATCTTGTTGAGCCTGTAAGCGGCAGATCTGTTGTGCTGGAACCGTCGGCTTCGGCAGAACTTTATTTTGAATGGGATTATGTAGCAGTGAAAGAGGGAGGTACGGCTGTTTATCAGATTGCATTTGATAAATCGGACGGAGATTTTTCATCTCCTGTCTACGTGTTGTATGCTGATAACAACGGGTTGAAAAACAGTGTATCCGTAAGTCACAAACAATTAAATACAATCGCGGGGATGGCAGGTATTGCTCCTTCTGAAACGGGAGTGATTAAATGGGCGGTCTTTTCTTCAAAGGGATTAAAAGCCATCAAGTCCGGACAGGAAAATACGTTAAGCGTGACCCGTCTGGCCGGATTTGAAGACATACCGGTCGATGTATTTGTTACGGGCGAAGCTTCGGAAGGCGGTACGGATCTTTCCAGAGCGCACAAAATGAAAGCGGTTGCGAATGGAGAGTTTGAGGTATATACAAAATTAACAGCCGGAAAACCCTTCTATTTTACGGATGCGACATCAGGCTCTCCGAGGGAATTTTATATGTCCGACGGATTGATTAAGGAGAACGGAACTTCGACTGTGTCTACAGACGGAATATACAGAATCACGCTTGATTTTAATATTGGCGCCTGCACGTATACGTTAGTAACGAAAATCACGTTCTATTTCTGTCCGGACGGCGCTTCATTATTCGAAATACCTTATGAAGGATACGGAGTTTTCAGCGCAAAAGGCCAGACCGTTACATTCAAACAGGAAAGTTGGGGAAGAGACGAACGGTATAAATTCAGAATGTTTATCAAAGAAAACGGCGGCGCCGGCGAAGAAAAAGAAGTTGAATGGGGAACGCTGAATTCAACGGACTCACGTCCGAATGCAACAAGCCCGGAATCTTATTATTATCTGAAACTGATTGATGCAATAACCCAGTGGGATAATAAATGGAAGCTGATGGCTGATTTTGATGGCGTACCGGCTGACTACACGGTCTATCTGAATGCGGATGGCCCATACACTCATACAATAAGTAAATAACGTAGGTTTTAGTTTCTATAGGTAGTTTGAGGATTAAGAATTAGTTAGTTGCTTTAGGCAGCGTTAGTTCTTAATCCTTTTTTTAGCATAATGGAAATAGTTGGAAAACAGATACATGATAAAAGAATATATAATTTATGAAACAGAAATTTTTTCTATTGTCTTTGCTTGCATTATTTTTCTCGTGCGGAGATGATAATAATGAACCCGATCCCGGAAACGGCGGAGAGACTGCCATAGACTGGAATGATGCTGCCGATAAAAGCAGCAATTCCCTGATTCAATTTTTCTGGAATGTAAGTGGCAACTATTTTAATTATGACAGTAATGGCAAAGCTGATTTTCATTACTGGCCCCAGGCGCATGCGTTGGATGTGCTGGTTGACGCTTATCTGAGAACCGGTGATGATACGTACAAAAATTATTTTGATCAATGGATCGAAGGCGTTAAAATAAAAAACGGAAACACTTTCCGGAATGATTATTATGATGATATGGAATGGATTGCGCTGGCCATGCTTCGTACCTACAAGGCTACCAACGATGAAAAATATAAAGAAGCCGCGTTACAGATATGGGAATACATCAAAGAGGGCTGGAATGAGAATGCCGGTGGCGGTATTACATGGAAAAAGGGAATGGAGTATAGTAAAAATGCCTGTTCGAACGGCCCGGCATGTATATTGGCTGCCAGATTATACCAGGAATTCGGCGACGAAGAAAACAGGGAATGGGCGCTTAGAATATATAATTGGGAGAAAACAACCTTGTTTAACGGTAATAACGGGATGGTCTACGATCACATAAACAGTGAAACGGGAGAAATACAAAAAGACTGGATCTTTACGTATAATCAGGGAACTTTTATCGGTTCTGCCATAGAACTGCATAAGATACTGGGCGAAAAATCGTATCTGAATGATGCCGTTTCGGCTGCCGATTATACGATAGGGACTCTTGTCAATAATTCAGTCCTGAAAAGCGAAGGAACCGGCGACGGCGGGTTATTCAAAGGAATTTTTGTTCGTTACTTTACCGAACTGATTCAACAGGATCGCCTGGATGC
>DOZP01000006.1:13207-14069 GCA_003517945.1 Porphyromonadaceae bacterium
ACATCAACCGGTTTAACCGAACAGCTAAGCGGATGCATGCTGATCGAAGCGGCGGCCTTGCTTCGGAAGAAAGAAATCATGTAGTGATTGCTTTCGGGATTGCCTGATTGATTTAATTTCTGTATTTTCATTTTGAGATTAAAGGATAACCCTTTTACTCAAGAGGACTACTGTTTTAGGGCAAAGCAGTTATCCTTTCTGAGTGAAAGGGTTATCCCTTTTTGCAAAACAATTACCCCTAAAAGCTTAACAATAATATAACAAATCCGTAACCTGATTTGTAACAAAATTGCGGGATCTTTGCTGTCGGAAAATAAAGTGTTTTTTCGATGAAATTAGTTGAATTACAGATGACCCGTACAATTTTATTAAACCTGTCTCTTTCAATAGCAGTATTTTTCTTTGCCGCTCCGGTCGCTTTCGCCCAAAACGGTACAATAAAAGGCAAGGTAATTGATGCCGAAACCCAGGAAACCTGTATAGGAGCTTCCATAATGATTGAAGGGACTTCTAAAGGGACAGCCGCAGATTTAGACGGAAATTTTATGCTTACCGATATTCCTGCAGGTACGCATACATTAATCGTATCTTATATTTCGTATAAGACGCTTACAAAAAATGTGGCGGTTGAAAGCGGAAAAGAAACCGAAGTTGAATTTCTTATGACTTCCGATGAGGTAGTTCTCAATGAAGTAGAAGTCGTAGCCCGCGCCAATCGCGAAAGTGAAAACATTTTAATGCTGGAACAACGGCAGGCATTGGTCTCCGTACAAGCGGTAGGAGCGCGTGAACTTTCGCGTAAAGGCATTGGTAATGCACAAGCTGCCGTGTCGCAGGTTTCCGGTATTTCACATCAGGAAGG
>DOZP01000006.1:14103-14801 GCA_003517945.1 Porphyromonadaceae bacterium
TCGGAAGATCCGGAATACAAAAATATCGCATTGGAATTTTTCGGAACGGATATTATCCAAAATATTGGGGTAGGCAAAGTATTCAGCGGATCTGATTATGTGGATGTCGGCGGAGCCATTATCAATATTGAATCAAAAGAATTGATAGGCGATTATGCACTGGGATTTGACCTTTCGGGAGGCATCAATACGGCGGCAATCGGAACAACTGATTTTCTTCGCCAGGAAGGGACGGATTATTTCGGATTTGCCAATACCCGGCAGCCCACAGATAATCAATTTGATTTTGTTAATAGTCTCGACCCTGCAATCGTATCGCTTCCTTTCAATCACGGCTATGGCATTTCCGGCGGCAAGTCATTTAAAATCGGAGAAAACAGCAATCCGCTCTCATTCTTTGCAGTAGCCTCGTATAATACGGATTACTCTTACACTGAAGAAACAGTCCGCAATGCCAATACGGCCGGAACAGTATATCAAGACCAAAAGGGTACTAAATATTCACAAAACATCAACCAACTTGTACTCGGTAATGCGCTATACGAAATGAACCGTAAACATAACCTGCAATATAACTTCATGCTGATTCATGCCAACGATCAATATGTGGGCGAATACAGCGGATACGATGGCGACCGTTATCAGGACAGTCCCGATTATATGGGTGTTATGCTCAGGCAGCAAACCAATGACAATCT
>DOZP01000006.1:14856-16424 GCA_003517945.1 Porphyromonadaceae bacterium
GACAGACGCGAAAATAATTTCTCACAGCAGGAGCCGGGTTCTTACAGCCTGACAAAAAGCAATCGTCAGAAACGCTTCTTTTCTACGTTGACCGACAATGATTTCAACGTAAAAGCCGGTTTGACATATAAGTTGAAAGACCGTTTCAACAGCGATCATTCCACATTGAAAGCCGGTTACAACGGACGCTTTTCAGATAATTCATTTGAAGCCATTGAGTATAGTTTTACGGCTCCAAACGAAACATTTGCTATTGATGATGTGCAGTTGGATGATTGGTATAACCGGACAAACCTGACGGATGGAAAATTCCGTATGAGTACAGGCGCTTTGAATACGTATGATGTAACAAAACGTATCCATTCCGCTTATGCGGAAGCATCTTATCAGCTATTGAAAAACCTCACGGGAAACGTTGGTTTCAGAATGGATATGGTGGATATGACGGTAAGCTATCATGTGCAGACCGTCGCTCCGGGAGAGAAAGGAATAAAACAAGCATTTTACTTGCCGAGCCTCAATCTGAAATACGATCTTAACGAGAAAAACAGCCTCCGTTTGGGAGCCAGTCAAACATATACGTTGCCGCAATCCAAAGAAATTTCGCCCTATCAATATGTGAATATTTCATTTACCAGCCAGGGAAATCCGGATATCAAACCGTCTGATAACTATAACGTGGATTTGAAATGGGATTACTACATCAGTCCGGGCGAGTTGTTTTCGCTCACCGGATTCTATAAATATATTCAAAACCCCATCGGTCGTGTAGACGAGGCTAATTCCGCCGGTATGCTCACATACAATAATATCAGTAATCATGCTGTGGTAGGCGGAGTGGAAATGGAAGTACGGAAAAATATTTTCAACCGTTTCGATATGGAATCCGAGCGAATGAACAAACTTTCGGTTGGATTGAATGCATCCTATATTTACACGAATCTCGAGCTTGATATCCGGAATACCGAAGCAAGAAACAGCGGCCTCGAAGGCGCATCGCCTTTCCTTGCCAATATGGATGTGTCATACAACTATACGAAAAAAGATAAAAACCTGGTGGCATCGCTCGTATTTAATTATTTCAGTCGCCGTATTCACACCATTGGTGCGGGAGGATTTGACGATATTGTGGAAGAAGGCGTTCCCACACTTGATTTTGCAGTATCCTATAAATTCAACAAACGTTTTATATTGAAAGCAAAAGCTTCCAATCTGATAGATTCTTCTTTCCGGTTGACACGTGAAAGTTTATCCGGAGAAAAAATAACATTGAACGAATTTAAAAAAGGACAAGGCCTGAGTGTAGGCATGAGCTATGAATTTTAAAACAGGAATAATTTAATTACTAAATTTTTATTGAAATGAAAAAGATTTTGTTTAGTTTCTTAATGATTGCCTTTTTGGCACCGGTTGCGTTATTGACATCGTGTGATGACGACGATTCTGTTGATCCTTCCGGACCCGTCGGTGGCGAGGGTATATATGAAGGCAGTGATTTGAAAGGCGAAATAGCAGAAGCTATCTCACTTGATCCTTCGGTAGCGTACAAATTGACGGCTCCGCTGTTT
>DOZP01000230.1:0-366 GCA_003517945.1 Porphyromonadaceae bacterium
GTAATTCACGGATAAACGATTCATCCTTCAGTTTTTCAGGCTGGAGCACAGGCAAACCCGCCGAAACGGCGTATTGTTTTACGGCCGATGCCTGAAGCACGCTACCATGACGCCCCACCGGCTTGTCCGGCATCGTAATCACCCCAACCACCTGATATCCGCCTTCAACAAGAGCGCGCAAACTCTCCGTCGCAAAATCCGGCGTACCCATAAATACTATCTTCAAATCGCTTTTTGTCATCTGTTTATTGGATATAAAAAATAGATTTACGGCAAAAGTAAATATTTTTTCGTCCAATGCAACGTTTTATTATCAAATTACATCATATTCGGTACAAACTATCTTATATTTGCATGATCTGAGAC
>DOZP01000230.1:482-9169 GCA_003517945.1 Porphyromonadaceae bacterium
TTGAATACGGAACTCCATCTGCAGCGTTCGTCGTATCCGGAAAAGTAGCGGATACTGCGGGGAATGCTTTGGAAGGAATCAGGGTAGTGGTGCCCAGTGTAGATCATCACCAGAAAACCACTCCTACTTTTATCCCGGATAAGCCGGTTATTACCAATTATGTCAATGATACCCTTTATACAACAGCAGACGGTAGTTTCAACTATCCTTACGCAGGTTTTCCATCTAATGACTCCATTAATATAAAAATGAAATTTGAAGACATATCCGAAAATCCAAGTTTTGAAACCGATTCGGCAAAAGTAACATTTTTCAGTTCGGATTTGCAAAACGGTAGCGGATGGAATGCAGGCAGAGCCGAAAAAGAAATAAAGATTGAGCTGAAAAACAAAGAAAATGAATAGTTCCATCGGGCTAAAAAAGCGTCTGGCGCTTGAGGTATTCCGGAAAATACACCGGAACAGGGTGAGCCTGCATGAGTTACGCACATTGTTTTGGGAATGTACATTGCGATGTAATATAGCATGCCGGCATTGCGGCAGCGATTGCCGGGTATCCGCTGCATATCCGGATATGCCGGTAGAAGATTTCCTGCAAGTCATTGACGAAATAACGCCCTTTGTCGATACACATAAACTGCTTATCATTTTTACGGGAGGGGAAGCGCTTGTTCGTCCGGATATAGAAACATGTGGACTCGAATTGTACAAACGGGAATACCCTTGGGGGATTGTATCGAACGGATTGCTTTTTGCCGAACGATTAGATAGTTTGTTAGCTTCAGGACTACGGACGGCAACCATCAGCCTGGATGGGTTTGAAGAAGAACACAATTGGCTGAGGAGACATCCCGACAGTTTCAGTCATGCCGAACAATCTGTCAAAGAACTGATAAAAACAACAGGAGTAAACTGGGATGTTGTCACCTGCGCCAATCGGAAGAACTTCGATAGTTTACCCCGTTTCAAGAAGTACCTTTTGGATCTGGGCGTTAAGCAATGGCGGATTTTCACAGTCTTTCCCGTCGGCCGGGCCGCCGATATTCCCGAACTTCAACTGAACAACATGCAATTTGTGCAATTGATGGACTTTATCCGTGACTGTCGTCGCGAAGGTTTTCATGTTTCTTATGGCTGCGAAGGTTTTCTGGGAAATTACGAGGCGGACGTCCGTGATCACTTTTATGAATGTCATGCAGGCGTATCGGTTGCATCCGTATTAGCCGACGGTTCTATTTCCGGATGTCCGAGCATCCGCGCTAATTATTATCAGGGAAATATCTACAAAGACCGCTTCATGGATGTGTGGAACAACGGTTTTAAACCATATCGCGACCGCGAATGGACGCGCCGCGGCGAATGCGCCGACTGCAAAATGTTCCGCTACTGCGAGGGAAACGGCATGCACCTGCATAATGATAACGGCGATTTACTCGTTTGTCATTATAATAGAATAAAAGAAGGCATTCACAATTCAATCCCCTGAAAAAGTATCCACAAGCACTTCACGGTAGGCATTGAAAATCTTTGATTTGGAAACAAAGCCAAGGTAATGCCCTTCACTATCAACTACCGGGAGGTTCCATGCTTTCGTATCATCAAATAGTTTCATGATTTTCTCCATCGGCATGTCATTCACTATTTTAGCAGGCGGAGAAACCATGAAACGCGATACGTTGAAACGATCATACAGCTCCGGGCGGAACATGATATTCCGTATATTATCAACTAACACGAGCCCGATTAATTTACCATCTTCCTTCACCACCGGAAACATGCTGCGCGAGCTCTGCGCAATCGCTCTTTTTACAATATCCCCCAATGACATATCGGGAGAAACCTTTAGAAAATCCGTCTCAATTATATTTTCCATTTTCAACAGGGTAAGCACCGCCTGATCCTTGTGATGCGTCATCAATTCTCCCTTTTGCGCAAGCCTCATGGAATAAATACTATGCGGTTCGAATGCGATGATAGTAGCATAAGAGCTGATAGACACAATCATTAACGGCAAAAACAAATCATAACCACCCGTCAGTTCGGCAATCAGAAAAACGCCTGTCAGGGGTGCATGCATCACTCCCGACATCACGCCGGCCATACCCATCAGTGCAAAGTTCTTTTCCGATAGCGGAGCGGATATATCAAAATAGTTGGACGCGTGAGCAAAGATAAAACCCGCAATACACCCCAGATAAAGGCTGGGGGCAAAAATCCCGCCACATCCGCCTCCGCTGTTCGTCGCGCTCGAAGCAAAAACTTTCATAAAGAGGATAAAACCCAGAAAAATAATGATCGACCAGTAATTGTTTCCACTGATCATACCAAAGGGACTTTGATCCATCAGATGCAAAAAACGCCCGTCAAGAAGCGAACCGATCGTATCATATCCCTCTCCGTAAAGCGGAGGAAACAAAAAGATTAACACGCTCAATATAACCGAGCCTACCAGAAATTTCTGCCAGTAATGGTTCCATTTCCGGTACAATCCTTCGATTTTGATCATCGCTCTCGTAAAATACAGGGAAACAAGGCCACAGAATATACCAAGCAGAAGCACATAAGGTATACGTTCGATAAGAAAAGCCTCTGTCTGGGAAAACTTAAACATGGCTTCCGTGCCCGTAAAAATATAAGACATCGTAGCCGCCGTCACCGACGAGATAAGTAACGGCAGAACAGACGTCATCGTAAGATCGAGCATCAATACTTCGATCACAAAAACAAGTCCGGCGATCGGGGCTTTGAAAATGCCGGCGATAGCGCCTGCGGCTCCACATCCGACAAGCAGCATCAACGTCTTTTGTTCCAGGCGAAAAGCCCGTCCGAGATTTGAGCCGATAGCGGCGCCGGTCAGCACAATCGGAGCTTCCGCCCCGACAGATCCGCCAAACCCGATCGTGACGGAGCTGGCCGCCAACGACGACCACATATTGTGAGGTTTGATACGGCTTTTATGCTGGGAGATGGCAAAAAGGATCTTCGTGACCCCATGGCTTATGTCGTCACGAACAATGTATTTAACAAACAAACCCGACAGCAGGATGCCTATTACCGGATAAATAAGCAACCAATAGTTTGCACCGTCCTGTAAATTAGAAGTAAGTACGCCCTGTATAAAGTGAATGGTATTCTTCAACAAGATAGCCGCCAAAGCGGAAGCCAGGCCCACGATAAAACTTATGATCAGAATAAATGTCCGCTCGTTGATATGTTTCTGACGCCAAATCAGAAATCGATAAAATGCTCCTTCTTTTTTCTTCATCCTTTAAACTCCTTTCCCGGTAAACACGATTTTAACCGTATATATCAATATGGTTATATCCAACATCAGCGACATATTCTCATAGTAAAGAATATCATAATCAAGCCGTTCAATCATTTTATCAACCGTTTCCGCATATCCGTATTTCACCATTCCCCAGGAAGTGATGCCTGGACGCACATTGTGAAGCAAATAGTAATAAGGCGCTTTCCGGACAATCTGATCAATGTAATAACGTTGTTCCGGACGAGGCCCTACAAGCGACATATCGCCTTTGAGTACATTCCAGAATTGCGGAATTTCATCCAGACGGTATTTACGAAGAAACCGTCCGAACGGGGTGACCCTCTTATCTTCGCGTACGGTCAACAGAGGCCCTTGCTGTACGGCGTCGGCATACATCGTCCGGAATTTATAAATAGTAAAAGGCTTGCCGCGATATCCGACCCTTTCCTGCTTAAAAAATACCGCACCCTTCGAGTCCATCTTCACTCTTATGGATATATATGCATACAATGGTGAAAAAAGTATCAGGACACAGATGGAAACAACCTTATCCAGAAACCATTTTATATTTTTCTCAAATTCGGAAAAGTTATTTTCCGTCACATCCACAAGCGGAATGCTATAAACTGTTTTCACCTTTACATTCAAAAAGAAATCTTTTTTTTCCGCCATTATCTTTATCGGTTTTTCATAGCGGTAAAGCGAATAAAGCAGCGGAACAATTTTACTTTTATCATCGATAGCGACAACAAGCGCGTCAATATGATTCTGCCCGATAATATCTATCAGGTCATCTACGGTTCCCAGAATTTCATCCGGTTTTACAACAGGTGCGAGACTATCACCATCCTCCTTAACAAACCCGGTAATACGGTAGCCTGACTCACATAAACCCTCAATCATTTTATGTGCATTGGCGCCTGTTCCTATAACGACCACATTTTCATACCATTCATGTCTCCATAATTTCCTGAGAGCATAGTTCGTAATAATTGCCCTTCCGGTGTAGGTCAGCAAAAACTGCAATATAAATAATAAGAAAAACAGTTTGTAATACACATGGAAAGAAGGTGGGAGTTCATTCAGCAGGACTATAAAAAAAATGACAACAGAACCCACCATTACCGTAACAAACGTAGAGAAAAATTCTCCTACACGTGATTTCCAGAACGGTTTATTATAATATCCGGAAATAAAATACAGCACAAACCAACAGAACGGTACTAAAATTTGTCCCCTCAACACGTCGGAATAAAGCAGAAAATCAGGCAAGGAAAAAAAATCATCTTGCGCCACTTCCTCATAACGGATCAGGTTAAACAACAACCAGACGATGGATGCCGTCATTAAATCCGTCAGGATGTATAGAATAGTCTGCCGTCTCTTATTCATCACTATTTATATAGATTTCTATTTTTTATATCCATATAAAGACAGATAATACTTATCGTTTAATCTGATATATAATATACTTTTTATTTCAAAAATCACTCATTGTGAGCTGAAGATCAGCAACAGGCTTTTTATTAACAGACAAATCAATATAATCAAACGTGGCAAGCGCAATCATAGCCGCATTATCTGTAGACCATTTCAAAGGAGGCAAACACAATTCAACGCCCATACTATCACACAATTTACCGGCTTCTTCACGCAATTGCGGACTTGCGGCAACCCCTCCCACAATAACAAAAGATTTGGACGGATATTTCTTTAATGCTAATTTGGATTTTTTAATCAACACATCCATTACAGCTTGAACAAATGATGCCGCAACATCTTTATGAATAACATTTTCATTTGCATCCATATAACGTGCTACCGCAGACTTTAAACCCGAAAATGAAAAATCTAAACCTTTATTAATAACAGGACGCGGAAAAGGAATTACCGGACTGCCTTCTTTTGCCAATTTATCAACGACAGGCCCTCCGGGATAACCTAAACCTAACATTCGTCCCACTTTATCATATGTTTCTCCGACAGAATCATCAGATGTGCTTCCCAAAAGTTCAATATCAACAGGGGTTTTCATGTAAGCTAAAAAAGTATGCCCGCCGGAAACCAATAATATTGTTGCGGGAAATTTCACTCGTTTTTGCCCAAGATCAGCACTTTTAAGATGACCACGTAAATGATTCACTCCTATGACCGGCTTGTTCCAACCCAACCCTAATCCTGTTGCCGTATTTATGCCAACAAGTAATGACCCGATAAGGCCGGGGCCCCGCGTCACACCAATTGCTTTTATCTCTTTTGGCGTAATTTCAGCCATTTTAAACGCTTCGTGTATGGTTGGCAGGATGGCTGAAATATGTGCACGGGCGGCAAATTCAGGATAAATACCTCCAAATTCGGCATGCACATCTAATTGGGATGCGACTACGGACGATAGAATCATTCCTTCGGAGTTGACCAAAGCAACAGCCGTATCATCACAAGAGCTCTCTATCCCTAACACTATATCATTCATCATCAAGTATTTTATTTATTACATCTAAAGAAATAAGCCCAAGCCTTTCTATTACCGGAGGATTATACCGGCAATTTATGATGGTAGAAGGCATTTCCTTTCCTTCCCCTTCCTCTATAATTAAGTCCGGCGAACCGTTCAATTCTTTCAGAATATCTTTCACGTTATTCGGCGTATGTGAAATTCCATGCCGGTTAGCGCTCGTGACCAACAACGGACCTGTTTCCCTTAATACCGAAAGCAACAATCCATTGTTTGGTATTCTTGTTGCGATTTCCTCTCTTCCCTGTAACCATTGGGGTTTCAATGATTCATCCTTAAATCCCAGAACAAAAGTGATAGCCCCCGGCACCAACTCCGATTGAAATATTTTTTTAGCGTTATCATTTATATCCAAACCTAATTTTTCCAAATCGTTCATTTCCGCAACCATAATGGGGAGAAACATATTCTCAGGACGTTCTTTCAATCGGTAAATTTTCGAAACGGCCTCTTCGCTCGTTGGTAATGCCGCTAAACCATATACGGTATCGGTAGCAATAAGAACTACTCCTCCCTCATAAATTACCTGAACTATTTGATTTACCTTATCCATTTTTTTTCTTGTTTTTTCCTATACATGATTTAATGAGTTATCCTCCGGAGCAAATGGTTTTACGGATTTTATTATTTCCGCCAAATCCTGACGATCAGCCCAAGCCTCCACTTATAAGCATAATCTTAGTTCTTACCAATATTCTTACAAGGTTTCTTCTGTTATTGGTTGTGCAAAGATTGGGAACTTTAGCCCCCGATCGAAAAACAATTCGCTTTTTTCAGCAAAAATCTTTGCATTACCAAAAAATAAATGACTATCAACAATTGTTCGGTTTTTCATAGACGACATATTTATTATTTGATCACGATGAAACCCGACAACAGAGAAACTATTTACATCTTTCACCATTTCCGGTACAGTATCTTCTATTTTCCCATATTTGATAGTTACAATTTTGTTATTATCATAAAAGCCTGTATATGCATTTCCTTTAATTGATTTTACGGTACTGACAACCGGCAACTTATATTTATCATAAGCATCTATGCCTGCCAATTCCATAGATGAAACAGGGCATACCGGAATATCCAGACTGTATGATAAACTATTTGCAAAGGAAATTCCGGTACGTACACGACTCGTGCCTCCGGGACCTATATCCACAATGATATGCTTAATATCAGCTATATTTTTGTTACATAAATCCAAACCATACGATAACATCTCAGATAATTCGCTGCTATTTTTATAATTAGTTGAATCGAAGATAAGATGATTATCTTCCCCTAATATTAAGGCAAACTGGCCGGAAGACGTTGATATACCTAATGTTAACATATTACTCCTTTTATTTCAATATTCAAAATATCCATTAGAGATTTATATTTTTCCCCTTTGCAGGAAATAGTCATCAAGCGACTATCATCACCGTTAATACATAAAGAGATTGAAATGTACTCATCAAAATAAGACATAAATTTGCCTCCCCATTCTATCAATGTAACAGACTGATTAAAATAATCATCTAATCCTAAATCAATGAATTCATTGATAGTTGAAATTCTGTATAAATCAATATGCAATAAAGCATACATATCTGTTCTGTAAAAATTAGCAATACTAAAAGTAGGACTGGTCACGATGTCTTTTGAATCCAAACTTTCAACAAACCATTTGGTGAAATGAGTTTTACCTGCCCCCAAATCACCATCTAAAATAAGAACATCTCCGACATGACAATTCTTTGCGATTTTTGCCGCCACTCTTTTAGTCTCACTTTCAGTCTTTAGCACTACCTGAAAACTATTACTCATAAAAGTAAGAATATGAAATTACAATCATACTGCAAATATCGGAAAAAAATAATAATAAAGCGAATCGGCAATTGAAAAATTAGAAACGACAGTGACTAAACGAATGGGAGGAAATACTTCCCGAAGGGGTTTTTCCACAAGCAGACAAGAAAAGAAAGCGTATTATACACATAATAATCTATTTCTTTTTTCAACCCGAATATACACTATAAATCAATACATTTCACAACATTTGTATAGAAATGAATATTCCTGTAGCTCTTCACTTGTAGAACTTTGTATGGTATTTCTTCCGGTTTTGTATAATTCGATATAGTAACCGATCATAAAAAGCAGATTATCTTTGTATCATAAATATGATCTGAAAATAAAAAGGTGTACGGCCCGTGAGGGTCAATGTTCGAAAAGCAGTGGAAAGCTATGAACAACATATTAAGACATTTTTCATTATTATATTCATTTACAATTCATTACATAATTCACAAAGCTTTCCGCTTCGCTTTTCGCTTTTTCCTGAATTTTCCCGCTCTTTTGTAAATAATACCCCGGCGGTCTTTATGCATTATTATTCGTTAAGCGAAATCTGGATACTTACGCCATAATTGGAATTAGACGTTGGGAAAGAAGTGCTTGAAACCAACGGCTCACTGATCTGAAGATCGTAATACGCCCGCAAAGTAACTTTTCTGCTGAATGCATAATCGGCTGAAAACTGTATCATTTTGGAGACCGTTCCCTGTGTCGCCTGTGTATATCCGTCGTCCAGTTTACGGAGAAGCGATAATGCTTTCCGGTAGGTGTAATCCAGACGTACTGTAAGATCATTGCTGAATTCGCCTTTCTTTTTAAGTTTGAGTACCTTATTAAATTCTGCGTATTTATAGCCGAGACTGACGGTAATATCATCCGTAAACGCCTCTACCATCTGATAAGATGTAACATTCAGGTTAATCGTACGCGCTTTTCCGTATTTTGTACCTGCCGTTATATTATTCAGGAAAGTAGCATCAAGCCCAAGCAGAGGATTGAAACCCTCCGTCAATGTGACCGAAGCGATCTCATAGCCCATCGAAGGAACCGGCGCATTATTCCT
>DOZP01000230.1:9212-10591 GCA_003517945.1 Porphyromonadaceae bacterium
CCGTTATACCGGTGGGATAACGTCATACTCTTAAAATGACGCTTTATCATCGGAATCTGAACCAGTCCGTCATACGTAATATTCCAGTTCGGCAGTAAACTCTTCAAAGACGGAAATGCGGTAAGATCTATTTTGCCGGGATCTTTATTGGTATATGCCGCGATAAAGGCGGGAATAAGAACATCACTTGAATTAAATCCCGAACTCCCTATACTCGGATTATAATCCTGATTCGCAAAATTTGTTCCCGCCAGAAATCCGGCATTCGGATATCGTGTGCCTGCATAACGGTTCTGCATACGCGACGCAATAACTTCCCGGTTATCAAGCATCTGCTGGAACACATCGGATTTATACCCTTTACGCGCATCTCCGGAACCGGCCAGAAATCCTTTCATCCCAATGGTCGTCATAGAAAAATTCCCGCTCCTGACTTCCGGCATTCCCGCATACATATACTGAATCTCCGTATCACGTGAATCCAGATAATTGGCATTGAGATTGATTTTAAGCCCCGGCAAAGGTTCCAACAAAGCTGTTCCCGTCAACGTCCTTGAAGTATTCATCATGGCCGGCGTTATATTATCCGCGTTATAAACAAGCCAGTTTTTTTCAGCCGCCTTATCTATGTATGCCCGGCTTACATCGCCAAATGCAAATCCCCATCCGGGCGCACGTCCTGCCGCTGTCGAACCCTGTCCGAACCAGTCGCCTATCCCGGGCATAAAACCGGGAAGATACATCCCATCCGTCAATGAATACTGGATATTGATACGACGGAACATCATCAGCGTACGGACGCTGTATTCCGCCAATTTATATGCAAACGTCTCCTGTTGAGGCGGTGCGGGAGTTATTGATAATATCAGATCCACAGAATCCCTGTTCGTTATACGTATACGCGCAAAATCCATCGCTTTATAAGAAACCTTATACCTCTTTGTGCTGTCGCTTGCGAGCCGCGCCTTGATAAGCACTTTTTTTGTAAGCATATTATGTTGCACGATCACGCCGGAATCAGGATTCAATGTGACAGGTAATACCAGGGCCTTGCTTGTCTTTCTGGTACTTTTCCTGGGAGCAGCAGCCGTATTTCTATTGACATTACTCTTCTGGTTTATTTTTTTCAGGTATTCATTTTTATTATAAAGCGACGTAAAGTTAAAAGTACCCTGGATATCCAGCACCCGTTGATTCTTAATCGCATTTCCGATCACTGTTTCTTCGTCGACATACGAACCTTTCTCCCAGTTATATGTAGCTTTATATGAAGCCTGGCCTGTCACCCAGTCCATTATCGGAATATATTGGAAAGGAATCGTATACGAAGCCGTAAACGACTGGTCATACAAAAGCGGCGTTCCAAGATCGGCAATACT
>DOZP01000320.1:0-239 GCA_003517945.1 Porphyromonadaceae bacterium
GTGTACAGTACACGATGGTTTCCTTTATCTTCCGTATTCACCATCAATTCGTATGAAAGCTCGCGGATACCGAACCGGACTGTTTTGCTGTCCGAAAGGTGGTCGTTTACGGAGGCTTTCAGCCGGAGGTTATACAGGTTTTGCGCACCGTATCCGTTGGGCCACCATAGTTTCGGATGGTTCAGGTTAAGTTCTTTATGTGTTTCGGGAGTAAAAACCAGCACTTTTTCTTCTCCTGC
>DOZP01000320.1:349-2750 GCA_003517945.1 Porphyromonadaceae bacterium
ATGATATGCGGATCTCCGATTTTTACGTCGCTTGTCGCTTTCAGCCTTACATCCTGCCAGATTCCGCTGTTCCGGTCTTTGATTCCCGGTATCCAGTCCCATCCCATAGAGGCGATGAACGTGGGTCCGTCAAGGCTTAATTGTCCCCCGTTCAATCCTTGTCCTGCTATCATGGATTGTTCGTGCGAGATTCCCGGATTATAGGGCGGGTGTATCAGTACGGCAAGTACATTGTTTTTTTCTCTTACAATATCCGTAATATCAAATACGCCCCGGATAAACGCTCCTTCTATGTTTCCGAGTTTTTTAGCGTTCAGAAAAACCTCGGCGCGGTAATTGATGCCGTTGAAAATCAGCGTTAATTTATTTCCGGATGCAGGATGGTCAAAAACGCTCCTATACCACCAGTCCATACGGCATAATGTGTCCGGGATAGACATATTGTTCAGTCCGAAAGCAGGTTCCGGATAGACTCCCTGATTCACGAGTGTGGTAAGAATCGTACCCGGAACGGTTGCGTTATACCAGTCTTTTGTATCAAAATCAGTATTGAAGATGGATCTATCCGATTCCAGTACCTGTGTAGATGTGCCCAGTTCCCATCCGTCGGATACGATCCATTCGTTTGAGTTGACGGGGATCAGACGCGTAGCATTATTTTTTTTTGTAACACGTTGAGGTGTTTGAAAAGGGGCATTTCCTGCCGGCATTTCCACTGCCGGTTGTTTATTACGGAGGCCCTGCCATAAAAAGCGGGTTCCGGTCTTGCCCCATTCCGTCTGGGCGCCGGCGAAAAACGAAGCGGATGCTATTATATATGTAGTGAATAAAAGAAGGATTTTTTTGGTTATTGTTGTTGAAACCATTGTGATTATGTTTAAAGAGTTAATTTTAGATTGATCCGGATAGTTTATAATAAAAAATATAGTATTTTTTTAAGCGCGCAAAAGTAATAATAAATTTTGATGATTATATACAATGTGATGCCGAAAATAAAAAAACGGCCCATAAATATTCTATATTTTTTTTAATTGTAAATTTTATTTGGTCAATGCAGCATTTTTATCCATATTTGCATCTGTTAAATATAGCGAGTGAATAAATATATATCGAATTACCGGAAAAAATGAAGATGCTTATGAAAAGGATACGTCTTTTGCTTTGTTATTGTTGTCTGGCGGCCGTTTGTTTTGTCACATCGTGTAATACGGATAGCGGATCAATGATGTCTGCTGATGCAATGTCGCCGGAGTATGGCGGTATGATGCCGGATTATGATGCATTGAATGAAGAAAGTTATAAGGAGTTTGAGGAAAATAGATTTTTATCACCGTATGAATATCCGCTTTCTACATTTTCGGTGGATGTTGATGCTGCTTCTTACTCCAATATCCGCCGTTTTATCAATAAGGGTGAATTACCTCCGGTTGATGCCGTGCGTATTGAAGAAATGATCAATTATTTTTCGTATGAATATGTGCAACCTGACGGAACAGACCCCGTACGTATTTCGACAGAGGTAGGCGTATGCCCGTGGAATAGTCAGAATCGTCTGGTTATGATCGGGTTGAAAGCAAAAGAGATTCCTACGGACGAACTGCCGTTGTCAAATTTTGTATTTTTGATTGATGCTTCCGGTTCGATGTACGGCCCGGGGCGCCTGGGGTTGGTTAAGTCATCGCTTAAGTTATTATTGAATAACCTGCGGGATGAGGATCGTGTGGCCATTGTAGCTTATGCCGGCGCTGCCGGTGAGATATTGCCTTCTACCTCTGCCAAAGACAGGCAAAAAATCATAGAAGCCCTTGATGCTTTGACCGCAGGCGGTTCGACTGCCGGAGGAGCCGGTATTCAACTGGCTTATAAAATTGCACAGGAAAACTTTATCAAAGGAGGAAACAACCGCGTCATACTTTGTACGGACGGCGATTTCAATGTGGGAGTCTCGAGTAATAAAGGATTGGAAGAACTGATCGCCGAACAGCGTAAAACCGGTATTTTTCTTTCGGTATTAGGTTACGGAATGGGAAACTATAAAGACGATAAGATGCAGACACTCGCACAGGCAGGCAACGGTAATCATGCATATATTGATAACCTTCAGGAAGCAAATCGCGTATTAGTCGGCGAATTCGGTTCGACCATGTATGCGGTTGCCAAAGACGTAAAACTGCAAATTGAGTTTAATCCGGCAAAAGTACAGGCATATCGTCTGATAGGGTATGAAACACGTTTGCTGGATGTTGAAGATTTTAATGACGATACGGTCGATGCCGGTGAGATGGGGGCGGGTCATACTGTCACTGCATTCTATGAAATCGTGCCTGCTGGTATAAGCAGCAATGTGTATAAGTCCGGAAATGTAGATCCCCTGAAGTACCAGAAACCCAAAGATTCGGAA
>DOZP01000279.1:0-6239 GCA_003517945.1 Porphyromonadaceae bacterium
GAGGAATCCAATAAATATGAATCCGCCAGAATACTACAACATACTCATAATAAAACAATTGTAGTCAACCCCCCATATCCGTTAGTTACAACGGAAGAACTTGACTCCTGGTATGATTTACCTTATACCCGCTTACCGCACCCCAAATATAAAAACAAGGTGATTCCCGCATTTGAAATGATAAAGTTTTCGGTAAATATTCACCGGGGTTGTTTCGGCGGATGCGCTTTTTGTACCATTTCGGCGCATCAGGGAAAACAAATTTTATCACGTAGCAAAGAATCTGTTTTGAAAGAAATCGAAAAAATATCACAATCTCCTGACTTCAAAGGATACATAAGCGACCTGGGAGGACCTTCGGCCAATATGTATCAAATGAAAGGAAAAGAAGAACATACCTGCCAAAAATGTAAAAAACCATCCTGCATATTTCCTGTCATCTGTAAAAATCTGATAACAGACCACACTCCTCTTTTGGAGCTATATCATGAATCAACAAAAATTTCAGGAATAAAAAAAATTTTCATAGGAAGTGGCATACGTTACGATTTATTACTGCACCGGAGCGAAAATGAGGTTTTTAACCGGGCATCCCGGCAATATATTGAAACACTTCTGACAAAGCACGTATCGGGACGACTAAAGGTAGCCCCGGAACATACGGAAAAAAGCGTCTTGCAGATTATGCGGAAACCTCCGTTTGAAGTATTTGAAAGGTTCAAAAAAATATTTGATAAAATCAATTCCGAATATCATCTGAAAGAGCAATTAATCCCTTATTTTATATCAAGTCATCCCGGTTGTACGGAAATTGACATGGCCGAACTTGCCATAAAGACGAAGATATTAAATTTTCATCTCGAACAGGTTCAGGATTTTACGCCAACCCCTATGACATTGGCTACCGAAATATATTATACCGGTATTCATCCTTATACGCTTCAAAAAATTGCATGCGCACGAAGCAAATCAGAAAAACTTTCCCAACGCCGGTTTTTCTTTTGGTATCTTGCCGAATACCGCCCTAAAATAACGCACTTTTTGCGACAAATAAGACGCAACGACCTAATTGACAAACTATTGAAAAAATAGGATTTTTTCTGAAATTTTTCCGGAAAATTAATTTTCAAAACATAGTCACTGAATATGCTTATAGCATAGTTTTATTGTATCAAGAGCGGATTCCGCCATACATACGGGGTTATCATTATTTAGGATTGAAGCGGCAAACTTCTCAGCCTCTACAAAGTATCCCTCATTGGCATCAGCTAAAGCAATCACCCGAAGAGTTTCGTTATCAGCAACTTTCATTTCGTGGCCATGAGACGAAGACCAGACAACGGAAGCGTCTTCAAAAGAAGCCTTAAAAGCGGCCTCAAAAGGAAATTTACCATGAAAGGTAAAGCCGCCTTCCACTTTCACAAAAGCATCGTTGTGATCATAATACCAATAAGCGGATACATAATCATGCTTGCTCAGCAAACCGGAAACAGACTTTGACTCAACCCTGTCAGGCACACCCAGCATAAATTGAAGAAAATCTATATCATGGATAACCAAGTCAAACAAACCGCCGCCCGAAACGCCAAAATCCTTCCGGAGCCTGACCCATTCCCCCCAACCCGGAATACCCGAAAAGCGGGTCATGGAAATATACTTCAGTTTACCATATGTATAATTTCGGTACAATTCATGCAGTTTTACATAGGCCGGCATATAACGTACCACATGCCCTACGGATAGTTTCAGATCCCGGAGTCCGGCTTCAACGATCAGCGTCTCCCCTTCTTCTATTTTAAGCACGAACGGCTTTTCCAGGAACACATGAAGCCCCTGTTTCAGCGCTTTCATAGCAATTTCATAATGTGACAACGTATGCACACAAACAAATACGGCATCCAGTGACTCTTCCGCAAAACAGGCCTCCACATTATTATATGTATGTATCCCGGCCAGTATTTCGGGAGGGATCTCTCCGGTATCAATATTCCCGGAAACCTGACTGATAGAATCAAGCCGGTTATCTACAATAGCAGTTAGTTCCATCAGACTGCTGTTCAGAATATTCCGGGCGTGGGTTTTCCCCATAAAACCGAACCCGACAACGGCAACACGTAATTTCTCCATAATATTTTCCGATTAAAACACCTATCCCAACATATAAAAATCGTTCGCATTAAAGCAGATCGGCAGCCAACTCAGCCAGTTCACTACGTTCGCCTTTCACAAGATTAACATGCGCGAAAAGTTTTTGTCCTTTCATTTTATCCACCATATAAGCAAGTCCGTTACTCTGCATATCAAGATAAGGTGAATCTATCTGTTGGATATCTCCCGTAAATACCATCTTCGTACCTTCGCCCGTACGGGTAATGATCGTTTTGATTTCGTGAGGCGTCAGATTCTGCGCCTCATCAACGATACAAAACGTATCTGTCAGGCTTCGTCCACGGATAAATGCCAATGCTTCGATAACCAGTTGATTGTTTTTCTGCATCTCATCAATATTCCGGGCTTCCATGCTATTGGCCGGAAATTGCCCTTTTATCACATTCAGGTTATCAAATAACGGCTGCATATAAGGAGTCACTTTCTCTTTTTCGTTTCCGGGAAGGTAACCAATATCCTTATTAGCCAGTGCAACAATCGGACGGGCAAGTAATATCTGTTTGTAGAGTTTGGATTGTTTCAATGCGGAAGCAAGAGCAAGCAGTGTTTTACCGGTTCCGGCCTTTCCCGTTATACCTATTAACTTTATATCCGGATCATTCAAAATATCCAGGGCAAACTTCTGTTCCGTATTACGCGCCTGAATACCATAATTCGGAGTTCCCTTTTCGATCTTCCTGACCGATTCCGTAAAAGGGTTGTACCGAACCAATACGCTGTTTCGCTCGCTTTCCAGTACAAAACAATCATTGGGCACCAATTCTATCCGGGGATATTTTTCCCTGAATACTTTGATAGCCACTCCCTCCGGTTTCGCATAGATACTGTCAATAAAGGAACTGTCAATATCGGTATATGTTTCCTCAGAACTCTCAAAAATATTAATATTCTGAACCTTATCTTTATTATAATCTTCAACCAGAATACCCAGGGAACGCGCTTTCATGCGCATATTAATATCTTTCGTAACAAGAATGGTTTTTATTTTCGGATGCATATCCGAAACGGTCATGACACACGAAAGAATAAGGTGATCCGGTATACGTTCCGGAAAGGAGGCGGCTACTTTCTCATGATATTTCGTACCGGTAACGACATGGAGTATTCCCTTCCCCTCTCCCAAAGAAGCTCCTTTCAAATAAAAATCATCTGAGGTTAATATATCCAGTTTACGTACAAATTCACGTGCATTATAGTTAATTTGTTCGCTTCCTTTCTTAAATTTATCCAATTCAACAAGCGCAGTAATCGGTATATACACATCATTGTCTTCAAAATTCGACAAACAGTCAAAATCGTGCAACATCACATTTGTATCAAGCACAAAGTTTTTCTTCGATCCCATATTCGTATTATTTTAAAATTAAACATTTAACTTTGTAAAGAAACGATTTTTTTTTCAATTAATCATGTAGAACGGAAAAAATAAAAGCATATTATTCAAAAACAGAGCAAAAACTCGTTAAAAACATCAGATTTAATCTATAATCTATGCATTTTTATTTTTTTAGTTTTTTTTATGAAGGCAATTTGAATAAAAAGTGTAATTTTACAGCCGAATTACAAACAAATACTGCTGAAAAAACTATTTTTTTACAAGTTTTCTTTTGAATTATGAACTACAATGAGACTTTAGATTATTTATATGATCGTGCTCCCGCTTTCCACAAGATCGGTTCAGGAGCATATAAGCCTGGTTTAGAACGAAGTATTGCCCTTGATGACCTGGCAGGAAACCCGCATAAAAAATACAAGATCATTCACATCGCCGGGACAAACGGAAAAGGATCGGTCGCCCATCTGTTGGCTGCAATACTACAGGCTGCGGGCCATAAAGTAGGTTTGTATACGTCGCCGCATCTTGTTGACTTCAGGGAGCGCATACGTGTTAACGGACGTCCTATAACACAACAATACGTCGTTGACTTTGTCGGCAAAAATATCAGGTTTATAGAACGGGAAAAACCTTCCTTTTTTGAATTGACATCCACGCTGGCTTATGATTATTTCAGACATAAAAAGGTTACGTATGCCATCATAGAAACAGGAATGGGAGGCCGGCTTGACAGTACGAATATCGTACAACCCATGTTAAGTATTATCACGAGTATAAGCCTTGACCATACACAATTCCTCGGAAATTCACTATTAGAGATAGCTGCGGAAAAAGCGGGAATCATCAAACGTAACGCGCCGGTTATCGTAGGCGAACTGAACAATGAAGAATTAAAACAGTTCTTCATGTCCAAAGCGTTTGAAATATCCTCTCCCATTACTTTCGTAGCGGAAAGAGATACAATCAGATATGCCGAGATGCAATTCGACGGTTCATGGATTTTCGAATCTGCAAACCATGGTGTTCTGGTAGGTGAATTAAAGGGGCCGGCACAAAAACTGAATGCCCAGATTGTCTTATCCGCATTGAAAATATTATCGAATTCAGGCGTACAAATACGGCTTGCAGCAATCCGGAAAGCATTTTCGCATGTAACAGACATAACCGGATTAATGGGACGCTGGCAGGAAATACATACAACACCCAAAATAATATGCGATATAGGCCATAACCCAGGTTCGTGGAAAGCAAACTACATAATGCTGATCAATGAAGCAAGGTTACATGAAAAGTTGCACATGGTAATCGGTATATCCAGGGACAAAAATGTTGACGGCATTTTGGCATTAATGCCTAAAAACGCCGTCTATTATTTCACACAGGCATCCGGAGAACGGGCTATGCCTGCCGAAGAACTGGCAAAAATAGGAGAAAAATACGAACTTAAAGGTAAATTTTTTCATAATGTAAAAGAAGCTATGTCCAATGCAATAAACCATGCTTCGGAAAAAGATTGTATATTTGCAGGCGGAAGCACTTTCATTGTAGGAGAAGTGCTGACACTGTTCCCAAATGCAATCAAATAAATAATTATTATGACAAAGACATTACAAAAAAAACTAAGCGATTCACCGATTGCACGATGGACCGTATTGATTGTCGTTGCCTTTACGATGTTTTGCAGCTACTTCATTACTGACGTGATGTCACCGCTAATGGATTTATTAAAAGACGAATTCGGCTGGACACCGACAGAATACGGAATCTTCAACATGGCATACGGCTGGCTCAACGTTTTCCTTTTTATGTTGATCTTCAGCGGCATGATCTTAGACAAATTCGGAGCGCGTATTACGGGAACAGGATCCTGTCTGCTGATGATTATCGGATGCGGATTAAAATATTACGCCGTCTCACAACCTTTTGAAGGAGAAATTTTCGGGCTGAGAACGCAGGTTTTTCTTGCCAGCATCGGATTTGCAATCTTTGCCTTGGGCATTGAGTCGGCAGGTATCACTGTCACAAAAGTAATTGCACGCTGGTTCAAAGGACATGAGATGGCATTAGCAATGGGTATTCAGGTAGCGGTAGCCCGGTTGGGAACAGCCCTTGCCATGTCTACAACGATACCTTTAGCCAAACATTTTAATAGCCTCTCCGCTCCGATTTTATTAGGACTGGGCGCTTTGTGCATCGGACTGATTGCTTACCTTGTATTTTGTGTCATGGATCGCAGGCTGGAAGTTTCAATCCCGGAGTCGGAAAAAGAAAAGGATGAACCTTTCCGGTTAAAAGACATAAGATCCATTCTCGCCAACAAAGGTTTTTGGCTGATTGCCATGCTTTGTGTTTTATTTTACTCGGCCGTATTCCCGTTCCTTAAATATGCCACATCTTTGATGATTAATAAATACAATGTCGCACCTGAACTGGCCGGAAACATACCGGCAATACTACCTTTCGGCACGATTCTGTTAACACCTCTCTTCGGAAGGATCTATGATAAAAAAGGAAAAGGAGCGACAATCATGATCATAGGTGCGGCTATGCTGATTGTTATACATGCCCTGTTCTCTCTGCCGGTATTGAATATATGGTGGTTTGCCTCACTCCTTATGGTAATACTGGGGATTGCATTTTCACTGGTTCCTTCCGCCATGTGGCCTTCCGTACCTAAAATTATACCGGAAAATAAACTGGGTACGGCATACGCCTTGATATTCTGGGTACAAAA
>DOZP01000279.1:6259-6589 GCA_003517945.1 Porphyromonadaceae bacterium
ATAACGGAAGGCGATACTACCCGCTACGACTACACACTCCCAATGATCATTTTTACCTGCTTCGGAATCCTGGCCCTGTTTACGGCATTGTTACTCAAACGTGAAGATAACACAAAAGGCTATGGACTGGAAAAGCCAATATAAAGCAACGACTACATTATAATACATCCCCATACATCCGGACATGTTATCATTCCGAGCGGTAAAAAAAACATTCGGCTGGATTGATCAATAAAAGAAATGACGGATCATGCAGAGACACACGGATCAGAAAACCGGACGCATCCCCAGATTATACATGGCAAAAGAATAAACATCCGTATATTCTTC
>DOZP01000183.1:0-159 GCA_003517945.1 Porphyromonadaceae bacterium
CTGGACGGGGTGCCTCTTGATGTCGGCGGTATCTCCGGATCATCGGATGTATTATCGACGATCAACCCGGATGATATCGAATCCATGAATATCTTGAAAGATGCGTCGGCCACTGCGATTTATGGTTCGAGAGCTTCTAACGGGGTAATTATCATTACA
>DOZP01000183.1:281-1562 GCA_003517945.1 Porphyromonadaceae bacterium
CGATTGGCAGAACGAAATATATCGTAAAGCGTTTACTACGGATAATAATCTGAATGTAAGCGGTAGCATCGGTAAAAATTTACCATTTCGTATTTCCGGCGGATTCATGAGTAATGACGGTATTCTTAAAACGGATAATATGAAACGGGGAACCGGAGCCATCAGTTTGTCTCCGACTTTTTTTGATGATCATTTATCTGTGAATGTAAATGTGAAAGGCACATATACCGATTCTTACTTCGGTAATGGCGATGCTATCGGAGCCGCCATCAGGATGGATCCGACCCAACCGGTAATGGCGCCCGGATATGACAATTTCAGTGGATACTATACCTGGATGAGCGGAAATTCCGGACTTCCGAACACATTGGCCACTTACAATCCCGTTGCATTGCTTAACAGTAAAGAAGATAAGGGAGAGGTCATGCGTAGTATCGGTAATATACAACTGGATTATAAGCTTCACTTTCTGCCGGAGTTAAGGGCGAATCTGAATCTGGGTTATGATATTTCGAAAGGAAAGGGTGATGTGGTTACCGAAAAGTGGGCGCCGAATAAATATACACAGGGAGGCGAGCGTTCCAGATACGAACAGGATAAGAGGAATTTGCTGCTTGAGTTTTATCTGAATTATGCAAAAGATTTTTCGAACAGCCGGCTGGAAGTGATGGGCGGTTATACGTATCAGGATTGGAAAAAAACAGATCATAATTTCAACGTTACGAACTATGACGGCGATTATATTGTGAATGAACCGACTTATCCGCAGTATGTAAATCAGAATACGCTGATTTCATTTTTTGGGCGCTTGAACTACAATCTGATGGAAAAATATTTGCTGACGGCGACGATTCGCTATGATGGATCTTCCCGTTTCAGCGAAGATAACCGGTGGGGGACTTTTCCTTCCGTTGCGTTGGCATGGAGAATGAGTGAAGAGGGTTTCCTGAAGGATATCGAACATTTGTCAAACTTAAAACTTCGTTTGGGATACGGACTGACGGGCCAACAGGAGATCGGTAATTACGAATATCTGGCCCGTTATGCACTGAGCGACCTGACCGCACAGTATCAGCTTGGCGATACCTTTTATCAGGGATGGAGGCCCAGCGGATATGACAAAGACAGGAAATGGGAAGAAACTGCAACTACGAATATCGGCCTGGACTTCGGATTTTTTAATAACCGCTTTTCCGGGAGTATCGATTATTATCATAAAAATACCAAACACTTACTTAACAATATAGACCTGCCGATGGGAAGTAATTTTACCAATATGAT
>DOZP01000183.1:1630-3434 GCA_003517945.1 Porphyromonadaceae bacterium
CATAATTATTCAAAGATCACGAAACTTACATTAAATGATGCTTCCGGTTCGGATTATGTAGGGGTTGCTACAGGCGGCATATCCGGAGCTTCGGGAGTTTTGGTACAGATGCATTCTGTAGGCCATGCTCCGAATTCCTTTTATGTTTACAAACAGCTCTATTATGAGGATGGTACTCCGATTGAAGGCGCTTTTGCCGACCTGAACGGAGATGAAACGATCAATGAAAAGGATAAATATTTTGTGCACGTACCTGAGCCGGATGTTATCATGGGTTTCAATACAAGTTTGAGGTGGGGAAAATGGACTGCTTCTACTTCTTTACGGGCAAATATCGGAAATTACGTGTATAATAATGTATATTCGGACCTCGGAAACTATTCACAGGTGTTGAATCCGAATAACTTCCTGATGAATACGGTAAATGATATTAAGAATACACAGTTTTATAACCGGAACCTGTTATTGGATTACTACCTCTCGAATGCTTCGTTTTTGAAGATGGACTATATCAATGTCGGATATAATTTCGGACGTATAGCCGATATGATGGATCTTGCATTGAGTTTATCTGTGCAAAATGTGTTTACGATTACTAAATATGAAGGTATAGATCCGGAAATTTCCGGAGGTATAGATAACAATTTTTATCCGAATCCGCGAATATACAGTTTAGGTCTGAATCTTAATTTCTAATATTAAAAAAAGAGTTGATCATGAAAAAAAATAATATTATCAAGTCAATTGCTTTTATAACATGTTCGTTTATGTTATTTTCCTCCTGTTTTGATCATTTGGACAGGTTTCCGGAAAATGAAACAACCGGGGAGAATGTATATAGTACTTACGATGGTTATAAAGGTGCAATCGTCAAAGTATATGCGGCTAATGCTTTGTCCGGAAACGAAGGGCCTTCCGGTAAACCGGATATTTCAGGCTTGGATGAAGGTCTGTATGCCGACTTTTTAAGAATGTTTTTTAATCATCAGGAATTACCTACGGATGAAACACATTGTATCTGGCAGGATGAAGGTATTCCCGGACTGAACAACATAAATTTCTCTTCCGAGAATCCGTTTTCGAAAGGGATGTATAACCGGAGTATTATGAATATCATGTACGTGAATGAATTCCTGCGGAATTCTGCCCAAAGTATAATCGACGGGAAGGGATTTGATGCGGCGCAGATGGAAGAGATTTCCTATTTCCGTGCGGAAGCCCGGTTCTTACGCGCTTTTCAGTATTGGGTGTTAATAGATCTTTTTGGTAATCCGCCCTTTGTTACGGAAGAGACGGATTTGGATATCCTTCCGGAACAGATCAGCCGGAAAGAGTTATTTAACTATATTGAAAGTGAATTAAAGGATATTGCGGATAATAACCAGTTGAAAGATCCCCGTACGAACGAATACGGACGGGTTGATAAGGGGGCTGCATGGGCATTACTCGCCCGGTTGTATCTGAATGCTGAAGTTTATACCGGAACCGGTAAATACAGTGAAGCTGTAACTTATGCAGAGAAGGTTATCAATTCGGGTTATTCCCTAAAAGACGATTATGAACAGTTGTTTTTGGCTAACAATAACCTGAATAATCCGGAGGTCATTTTGTCTATCAATTATGATGGTGAAAGGACACGGAATTTCGGAGGAGCGACGTTTCTTGTCAATTGTGGCTCTAACGGCGATTATCAGAAAGATTATGCCGATATTCTTCACCATTACGGAATTGAGGATAATGCCAATTGGAGCGGGTATCGCGCCAGAAAGGAATTTACGGAAAGGTTTGCGGAAGGAGACAAGCG
>DOZP01000204.1:0-179 GCA_003517945.1 Porphyromonadaceae bacterium
CCGGTCCGGTCGGGAAGAACCAACGCTTCATAACTCATCCCATCCGGCAGGTAAATCTTGCCGTCGCGGGCGGTCATCCGTTCCAAGATAACTTGCGTATTACATACATCGTAATCATAACCTTCTCCCAATCCTTCATACACATGTTTCAACGGAACCTGATTCGGGACATTGTCACC
>DOZP01000204.1:250-11465 GCA_003517945.1 Porphyromonadaceae bacterium
ACATTCGGATTGAAATGCGTACCGGCAAAATACTCGTTTCCGGGAATACCCGCATCTTCCGGAGAGTGCGTATACGTATGAATCACCAACCGGTTCAACCCTTCGCAATACACCCTGTCCAACGTGGGCTTCATATAAGCGAAGTCTTCTTCCCAGTGAGGCCCTATACTGGTCGGCCCTTCGGCCTGTACAAAGCGTTTTCCGTAAATATGCGCCGCCGAGGCAGGCTGTTTTACATACAAACGGCTCTCGGGAGTAACCCGGTGTGTATTGGCGCGTATCCAAAACTCGCCCATCGGAATATCATTCAGGCCTACGTTTTTCAGCGCATCAATCGGCGCCGGATGAGGCCCCCCTCCTTCCGGATGAATACCACATCCGTCGGCATGCGCCCGGTCACGGAAATGCCTGTAATGATTCTCCCATATAAGGTCTGCAACGGTTCGCCTGAAATCATATAAAAACCGGTTGGATACATCCCTGCTCTCTACGATCCGGCCTGTCAAAACAGGCATATAGGGCAGGATGCTGTATCCGTTTGCCTTTTTAAACAGTTCATCAAACCCGTGTGTCCAGTTTGCCGCCCCCAGCTCCCAACTGTCATCATGAAGATATTTCAGACTTTTCGCCCCGGCCTGTTTCAACTCCTGCAGGAGCTTACTCACCGTATTGTCGTATTGCAGATCCATGGCTTCCTTACTCATATAGTCGATGGCCAATCCGCCGCCTCCCGGGCTGTGGGTAGACACTTTTATCCCTGTTCCCGTATAACCGAAACGCATAATGACATAGTCTCCTTCCGGCACCTGCCAGTTGATGTTTCCGGCGGCATCCACCCGGTCGGAAATATCAATCACATCCTCAAAAAAAGCATGACAGTCGCCTTCGGGCGAAAGTTCCTCTTGCATAAAGAGATCCCAGTCATATCCCAGTCCGGTCTCCGTTTTAGGGATACGGATCGAATGGACAGCCTTGAGTGCCAGGTTCTCCAACGGTTTCACCGATTCGCTGCCGGGCGCCTCTCTAACAGCTAATACGGCAATCGGCTTGTAATACAATTCTCCGGTACGTTCGTCTTCCAACAAACCATCCGGCATGGGCAACTTTTCGGAAAGCGTCCGGGGGCCTTGCACCGCCAACTCGCTCCAGACCATTTTTTTAGAAGTCTCCTCAGGGGTCACCCAGGGGCCGCCGTCGTTCCACCCGCTGCCGATATTCAGACTGATTTCCATATTGAGACTATCCGCTACCACGCAGGCATAGGTAAACAATTCCCGCCATTCGTCGCTCATAAAAACAGGCCCCGGCTCCGTCTTTTCCATATTGGCATACGAAGAAGAACCCGCATCAAACAGAATAGCTCCCTGAATACCGGCCATCTTCATTTCCGTCAGGTCAAAGAGCACCCCTTTCCTGGATATATTTCCTTCCAGCCACCACCAGTAAACACGCGGTTTGGCATAATCCGGCGGAGACTTAAAATCGGCGTCCCAATCGGACGAAGTGGTAAAGTCCGGTTGAAATACTGTGGTTACAGGCTGATTTTCAGTTCGTAAACAACCCAACAACAATACGCCGGCAAAAAAGAACAGGATATTTTTCATAAGTATAAATTAAACAAATCCCTCTTTCCATCTTTCCGTTTCAGAATACCAAAAGAGGGATTTAGTAAATATCAATTTACGGATTTCGGACTACCATCCCGGATTTTGTGCCATGATCACATCCTTATTGGTATCAATCACCGTTTGCGGGATCGGCCACAGATTAAAGTTCCGCGTCAGGGTAGCGCGCGGATCGTCCCAATACGAATACTTCTTGATACGGTCAACGGCGATAGTGCCTCCCATACGCAACAACGTATTCCAGCGCGTTTCTTCATAAACCAACTCCCGCGCGCGTTCATCCAAAATCAGTTCCACATTGACATCGGCTGCAGTCACCATATAACCGCATTGAGCGCGGGCGCGCAGTAAATTAATGTCCGCCGCAGCGCCGGCATTGTCACCGGCACGCATTTTCGCCTCGGCGCGTAGCAGCACTGTTTCCGCCAGGCGGATCAGGTATTCGTCTCGGAACAGGTTACTGCGGTTTTCACCATTTGCAAGGCCCGTATATTTATCGGTAGCGATCTTGCATGAAACCGGGAAAATCTGTGTTTTAGCGGTATTCACAGCGTCCACATCCTGTCCGTCACGATACAGTACGCTCCAGGGCACCGGTTTTCCGTAATATTCCGAAGTGGGAGTATTTCCCAAAAAGGTTCTGCGAAATACCGCATCTGAGTTACGCAGGTCGGCGGCATATTCATCCGCATAAATCATATCGCGCGTATACATAGTCGGCATTATCTGCACAATTCCGCGTCCGCCGACATCTTCCAGCATACCGCCGCAATGAGTGGCCATCGGATCGCGGAATACGGGACCGAACACACGCGAATACTGCAACTTGGATTGTCCGTCTTCCGCTCGCATCGCATCATAATCAATCTGAACTACCCAAATCGCCTCCTTATTGCCATCCTGATAATTCTGGTTTCCTTCCTGGAACATATCCCAGATTACATTTCCCTCCATCACAAAACCTGCCGCCGAATACAACCGGTCGGGCATCTGTTCGGCTACCACGCTTGTATAATAAAAATCGGGATTTTCGTTACTCCGGGAGCCGAACCGCTCGGTCATCAGGCCGTAAACGGAACCGTTTATCAATGTATTGCCGTATTCGATCGACTTATTATACGCCGCCTGCGCTTCGCCGCTGTTTCCTTCTTCCAAGGCAAGACCTTTGTCAAGATACAACTGGCACAAGGTGTGTTGTGCGGCGCCGCGTACAACACGTCCCGGCGTAGCAGTCGTTTCGGGCAGATCGTTCAAAATCGCTTCCAATTCGTCGATGGCGTACTGATACGTTTCCACCCGGGTACTGCGAGCGAAATCATAACGCGGAGTCGTCGTGATTTCCGTAACGATCGGCACACCGCCATACAATTCTCCCAAGTTCCGGTAAGCCCATGCCCGGAAGAAACGGGCCTGCGCCATGGCATACGCTTTATCCGCCCCGGAAGCCCAGGTGATTTGTGGCAATTCGGCGGCATACAACGCCAGATTCGCCTTAGATATCAACTGATACCAATGTGAATAATTGGTATTGAACACCTCGTGTTCACTCGTAATAATGCCATAATCATTGAATCGCTGGGCTCTCCGGATAGTAGCTACATCATACATGTCCGTACCGCTACCGCCCCGAAAAGCAAACGATGGCATATTCTCTTCAAGAAAACAATACATGACACGAATTTGGGAATAGCAGGCCACCAACACCTGATCCACCTGTCCGGATGTTGAAAAAGCATTCTCGTTCGTATAAAATGTTTGGGGTTTTTCCAACAAAAACTCGGAATCGTTGCATCCCGGCAATACGGCCGCAAGCAGAAATAAGCCAATGCTTAATTTGAATATATTATTTTTCATATTGATCATTACTTACAGGTTAGAAACTAATATTTAATCCCAGCGAATAAGAGGTCAGGGCCGACAGCACATTGTCACGAACCCTCACACCGGCTTCCGGATCACCGCCTTCCCAGTCCGTAAACGTAGCCAGGTTTTTGCCCGTCAGGAACACTTTCAATTTATTAATATGGGCATTTTCCATCCATGCGCCACGGAATGTATACGACAAGGTAACGTCTTGCAGACGCACAAAAGCGCGATTCTGAAGACCCAGGAAACGATTGTCTCCGGAGAAGGTCGCCGACGGATATTCGTTGCTTTTATTTTCAGACGTCCACCACGGAATATAGATACCGTTCGAACTGAATAAATTAGTAACAGTCATATAAGCTAACTGATTATCCCTCATATAATAGCCGCCACCGCCGAACACGCCGGACAACATCACATACAAATCCCAGTTCTTATACGTAAGCGTATTGCTCATATTCAACTTGAAATTAGGTTCTTTATATCCCAGAATATCCCGGTCTTCGGGCGTGATCATCCCATCGCCGTCCAAGTCCTTATATTTGGGCGATCCGGCCGCTACTGCGTTTTTCGACATGTATTCCGTATCGCTTTCCTGTACGATACCATCCTGCTCATATCCGTAAATAGCTCCCAACGATTGGCCTATAAAGCGGCTGTTGGCAATATCATCGTCCTCTTTTCCGTCGCCGTCCAGGTCATCGCCATACAGATGAACCAATTTATTCCGGTTTAACCAGAACGTAAGCCCGGTCGTCCACTTCAGATCTTCCCTCTCCATATTTACGGAACGGACATTGACTTCTACACCACGGTTATTCACCTGTCCCATAGACGCCGACATCGTTTTAAAGCCCGTCATAACAGGGATATTCCGGGAAAAAATCTGATCGGTCGTTCGAGAAAAATAAGCGTCTACATCTACAAATAACCGGTTGTTCAACCAGGCGGATTCGAATCCCGTATTCCAGGAAGAGGTAGCTTCCCATCCTAAACCGGCATTCCCCAGGGCATTCGTATTCAATCCGTAAAAAATGGTACTGCCATCAAATTCATAACGGATACCGCTTGAAGGGCCGTTGATCACCGTAGACAATGTACCGTACGGATTGATTCCCTGGTTCCCGTTTTTCCCATAGGACAGTTTCAGTTTCAGATTGTCCAAGATATTACCGTCGACCACCGACTCCATGAACGATTCCTGCGTCAGGTTCCACGCACCGCCGAGCGCCCAGAAATCGCCCCATTTATTCTCCGTACCAAATACGGAAGCGCCGTCGCGACGATACGATCCGGTAAAGAAATAACGGTCGTCGAACGAATAATTGACACGACCAAGGTAACCGATATTGGAACGTACATAATTAAGCATTCCGTCATTGTAATTATTCTGCTTATCAATCCGTTGAGTCGTGGCATAATGAAGCCCGTCCATACCCAGCGCCGTATTGCCGTTTGCGGCAAAGTTGGAACCGGAGATTCTCGTTGACTCCCAAGTCATACGGTCGCGCGTAGCCACCGCCGTTAAATCAATCGAATGGACTCCGAATGTGCGCGTATAATTCAGGATATTATCAATCAACCAACTGGAGCGCGTTCTTTCCCGGATATTTCCGTTTGCGCTTCCCAACAAACTTTGATAAGCCGCCGGAGCATAACGCGACTCATCATTGTAAGCGCCTTCCCGCACATAGTTTGTTTCATAATAAAAATCACCGTACTGATCGTTGGTCTGATTAACCGTATAATTAAACCGATAGCTTAACCCTTCCACCCACGGCAACTTCACCACTGCATAGGCATTCAGGCGGAGATTCTGGCTTTTATCTACGTTGTCCCTCACTCCGGCAACCTCCGTATCCCACAAGGGATGGGTTTGCGACTGTGTAGACGGATACTTTTCCAACAATTTATTCGCTTCATCCCGGTAGTTAACACCTACGGGGGCCATCATAGTCGCTCTGTCCAAATTCGCCGCCACACCGGATCTATCTATTTTTGCATAAGAAGCGTCTACGCCTATCTGCAACCAATCCGTGATATCCGTATTGACTTTTCCCAAAATAGAAATACGATTGAAGTCATTTCCTACGACAATACCCTGGTTATCGGAACAAGAAGTCGATAAATAATAATTCATTTTCTCTCCCGCTCCGGAAACCGACAACTGATAATCCTGTGTCCAACCCGTACGTGTCGCCACATCCATCCAGTCGGTAAATTTGCCGGCTTCCCAATTGTCCGACTCCTGCTTCGTCATCCAGCTCATGTCGGTATTATTGTTACGCGCCAGCACCGATTCCAACCAGCGTTCGGGCGTCATCAGTTCGGGCTTCGTCGGCCAGGTTTGCATACCACCGCTGGCGTTCAACGAAATGACCGGTTTGCCGATACGTCCCTTTTTGGTCGTGATAATGATCACGCCGTTTGCCGAACGCGAACCATAGGCGGCAGCCGATGTCGCATCTTTTAAAACATCAAACGAAGCGATGTCATTCGGATTGATGTCATTGATATCACCCATAAAAATCACGCCGTCTACCACCAACAGCGGGTCGTTCGATCCGGAGATGGACTTCTGTCCGCGGATCTGCATGGACGGAGATCCTCCGGCGCCTTGCGTAGCGCCGATATCCAGACCGGGGATATTACCCTTGATAGCTTCCAACGCATTTAAATTAGACTGTAAGGCAACGGGCGAATCTTCCAATCGGAGCGAAGACACCGAACCTGTAAAATCTTTCCGCTTTACCGTTCCGTAACCAATCACGACCACTTCATCCAAAGTCTGTGTATCCTCCATCAATTCAATTGTCAAACGATCCTGACTTCCGACCGGCACTTCCCGTGTAATATATCCGATGTAAGAAATCCGCAGGATCGTATTGTCGCCCACCTCTAAGGAAAAATTCCCGTCTACATCCGTAATTATACCATTCGTAGTGCCCTTTTCGACCACATTCGCCCCAATAACCGGCTCTCCGTAATCATCAAGAATCGTACCCGTAACAATCCGCTTTTGTTGAGCCGCAACCGCAACCCCGGCAACCGCTTCATGACCGGTCGGCACTCTTTTCGAAAGGATAATATTGACGCCTTCCATGGCATAAGACAAATCCGTATCTTCAAAAATCCGGTTTAGTACTTCACTTACAGATTTATTTTTAACACGTATGGATACATTTTGTTTCAGATCAATATCCCGGTTCGATACAAAGAGATAATTCGTCTGGCTTTCAATCTCTTCCAATACGTCCTTGAGTACGGCATTTCGCGCATTCAGATTTACCCTGGCGCTTTGCGAATTTGCATTATTTGCATAGGCAAAACCGGTAAACAACAGTAATAGAAACAACGTTAACTTCATAATTCTAAAAATATGTTTGGATTGATTGTTTTTCAGCAATATAATCCCGGATGAAAATTTTTTTTTCATATCTTTGTAGTTGATTTTAGTTAATAAGTATATTTTTCACATGTACTTGTTAAGGATCGGTAGATGTTGACGCATTTACCGATTCATTTTCTACTTACAGTTTTTTTTCATAGGCAGTTCGTTTTTAAAATTAAACACATTCTCAATAGATATAAATAATACTTGTATCCTCCTTGCGCTCATATGTAAAATGAAAATCATTCTGTAAGACGCGTAAAGCGTGATCTACTCCGTCTACGATACGGAATTTTCCCCAATACCCCAGATCTTTCACTTTCTCTGTTTTCAAAATAACCTGTACATCGAAATACTTCTCAAACAAAGACATGATTTCCTCAAACGATTTATCTTCAATCACAATAAGACCTTCCCGCCACCGGTATTTATTAAAATTAGTCGCAGAAACCTTCAGCTTATCACCGACCAACGTAGCTGTCTCGCCCGCATTCAGATAAAGAGTATCACCGTTTGTGTGAGGGGTATACAACTTCACTTTCCCGGTAAACAGAGCCATTTCAAAAACGGGAGCATTAGCATACGATTCCATGTTGAAACTGGTTCCCAGCACTTCTAAGCAAAATTTATCTGTATTGATAATGAATGGTTTGCCGTCATCTTTTGCGATATCGAAAAAACCTTCCCCATCCAATTCCACGATCCGGTCATCCTTGAAAAAACCGGGATACCTGAATGTCGTATTCGAGTTCAACCAGACAGTCGAACCTTCAGTCAGGGTCAGCGCCGTACGGCTTCCCGGCGGAACATATACATCCTGCATCGCCTGCCCCAGCTTATTGATCCTGTACATGCTGTAAAAATAACTGCAACCTATCAATAGAAGGACAACAGAAGCTACCTTCAATAAATTCCGGACCATCCGCCTTACGATGCCCGGATCTTCCCTTAAAATTTCATTTTCGTCCACAATGACAGAAGCGTCAAAACGTATCCGTTCACGGATAAACTGTTTCCGATGCACCTCATCACTTTCCAGCCACAGACGAATACATTCTTTTTCCTCTTCCGAAGATTCTCCGGTAAAATAACGTGTTAATATATTATGGTCTATTTTCATTCCAACTCTCATTGATTCGTTCTATAAGTAAGAGCAACTGAAAGACGAAAAATCCCAAACTCTTTCGGTTTTTCCGCCAATAATAAAAAAAACTTTATTTTGTCATTGACGGAAGATGCATTACCTTTGCATTTAAAGTCCTGATAAATGAAACGATCATACATAATCATATTAAGCTGTTGTATACTACTGGCGTCGAACATATTCATTTCGGCGGAAACAACTCGGAATGCAATAATGCAAGCGCAACCTTTAAGTCCGCAGGCACAGATCAGCCTGTTGACAAGTTCTCCCAGTGATGATCATGTTTTTACGGTATATGGCCACACGGCGATTCGTGTAAATGACCCCGGAAAACCATTTGATAAAGTATTTAATTATGGGATATTCGATGATTCCAAACCGAATTTTATCTATCGCTTCGCCACAGGAAAAACCGACTACAAAGTCATGGCATACGACTTCAAATATCACCTCGCCGAATATACGGAGCGGGGAAGCGAAGTATACGAGCAGGTCTTAAACCTTTTGCCGGAAGAAAAAGAAGCGTTATGGCAGGCGCTTGTATGGAATGCGCAGCCGGAAAACAGCGTATACCGGTACAATTTTTTCTTCGACAATTGTGCTACACGGCCCGTCGTCATGATAGAAAATAACATAAAGGGAACTATAAAATATCCAATACAAACGAAACTGCCTACATTCCGGGATGCCATCAACCATTGCACGCGAAACGATCCGTGGATCACTTTTGGTTGTGATCTGATCTTGGGCTTACCGACAGACAGGACGATGACCCTGAAAGAAACATTTTTTCTGCCCGAATACCTCAAAGTAGCCTTCGATCAATCGGAAATCGTCCGGAACGGCGCAGCACAACCGTTAGTTGCAAAAGTAAACATACTGGCCAAAGAAACGTTAGTCAGAAAAGCCCCCCCTCCCTTTTTTGCCTCTCCCCTGTTCTGCTTCACGCTGTTTTTTATCATCATACTGATGTTGACCCGCAACGAATGGCGCAGAAAAAGATACTACCGCCGGCTGGACTGCCTGTTGTTTTTTATTGCCGGAATAGCCGGGTGCATTCTGTTTTTTCTAAGTTTTATATCCGTGCATCCGAGTACGTTTCCGAACATCTCACTCCTGTGGCTGCACCCCCTTCATTTGATCGGCGTTGCGTTGTTTTCCGTAAAAAAGTTTAATAACATGGCTTTTTGGTATCATTTTATTAACTTTGCGGTAATTTTGATAATGGTGGTGGGTTGGATATTCATCCCGCAACATTTCAATTTGGCGTTCATTCCGTTGATTGCAAGTCTTTGGATAAGATCGGGCAGGACGCTGTTAAGAAGAAAGTGAACGATCGAAATGAGAAAATTTATAACTTCGCTGATTGCCGTATTTGTTGTCGCAAACCTGCAGGCACAGCAACAGCATGCGCCCAAATTAGTCGTTTGTATAACGATTGACCAATTACGTGGCGACTACCTGGAATATTTTAAAAATTCATTCGGCGAACGCGGGTTCAAACGCTTACTGAATGACGGTGTGGTTTATAACCACGTACAATTCGAATTTTCAAACATTGATCAGGCAAGCTCTTTCGCCACGTTGTTCACCGGTTCTAATCCCTGTTATCACAGTATTACCGGTATGACAAGGTATGATTTCGAAAAAGAACAAGAACGTTCCAGCCTGTACGACGCCCATTATCTCGGCAACTATACGCATCAGAATTTTTCACCCAAAAATCTTTTATGCTCCACGATCGGCGACGAACTGAAGTTGGCATCCAAGGGCGCCAGCCAGGTCTATGGCATTGCGCCGGAACCCGAATGCGCCATCATTTCTGCCGGACATGCGGCAGACGGAGCGTTCTGGTTAGACAATTATAACGGCAAATGGGCTACCACGACCTTTTATAAAAATATTCCGCCCTATGTAGACAAACTGAACAGCGGCGTGGAATCTCTTTCTTCACGACTTTCTTCCGTTTCATGGAGTCCCATGCTGCAAACCAATAGCTACAGTGCGCTACCCTACATATCCGATAAAAAACAATACAATTATAAATTCAATGAAAAAGAAGTCGGATGTTATCCGCGCTTCAAAACTTCTCCGTTTATAAACAAAGAGGTCGGTAAACTTGCTACCCAATTCGTAAACGCCGGAGAATTAGGCGCCCATCAGACACCGGACTTATTGAGTATTACGTTTTACGGAGGTAATTTTCTGGATGTGCAGGACAAAACATACACACAGGAAGTGCAGGATATTTATTTCCAATTAGACAAGAACATCGAAGAACTACTGGATGCAATAGATAAAAAGATCGGACTTAACCAAACCCTCATCGTTGTAACGGGAACCGGCTACTATACGGACACGGAGGTCATTCCCGACGGAGAGGCTTCTGTCGGAGGCACCTTTCACCCGAAACGTTGTACCGCATTGCTGAACATGTACCTGCGATCAATCTATGGCCAGAAAAACTGGGTTCAGGGTTACTACAACCAGCAGATTTTTCTGAATCATAAAACAATCGAAGACGAAAAATTAGACCTGAACGTCATCCAACAGAAAGCGGCGGAATTCATTGCCGAATTCAGCGGGGTGCAACAGGTGACAACAGACCTGTCCCTCAGATCGGGTAACTGGAACGAAGGCAGCGCTACGCTACGCTACGGAACGTATCATATCGGACGCGGCGACCTGATTATCGAACTTCAACCCGGTTGGGGAGTGGAAGACGACGTGACCGGACAGAAAGTAAAAGCGAAACGGAACAATGCGGTAATCACCCCGTTGATTTTTATAGGAAACCACCTTAAACCGAAACGTATTGAGCGTACTGTTTATGCAACGGAAATTGCGCCGACAGTAACGAACGTGCTGCGTATCCGCGCACCGAATGCATGCAGCGACCTTCCCCTGTCCGAAATAAAATAAAAACGGACATTTCCTTGTATATACAATTAATCATCTCGAAATAAACAATTTACAACATATAACAAAATGGGATTTAACGACATACTAACCAAATTGTTCGGCAACAAGTCACAACGGGATTTAAAAGAAATCACCCCTTACGTAGAGAAAGTAAAAGCGGCTTATCCTGCCATAAAGGCTCTTTCGAACGACGAACTAAGAGCTAAAAGCGCAGAAATACGAAAAAAGGTACAGGATTATGTATCCGAAGAAAAAGCTAAAAGCGCC
>DOZP01000204.1:11495-12454 GCA_003517945.1 Porphyromonadaceae bacterium
ATAGAAAAAGATATCATGGAGCGCCTCGAAATAGTGCTCGAAGAAGTACTACCCGAAACATTCGCCATTGTAAAAGATACGGCGCGACGCCTTTCCGAAAATGAAACGGTTGAAGTAACGGCCAACGATTTTGACCGCGACCTGGCAACCAAGCACGATTTTGTTGAAATTAAAGGCGATAAGGCAATCTACTTCAATCACTGGGTTGCCGGAGGAACGGAAATCAAATGGGACATGATACACTACGATGTCCAGTTGTTCGGAGGTGTCGTCCTTCATAAAGGCAAAATTGCGGAAATGGCAACCGGCGAAGGTAAAACATTGGTCGCAACATTGCCGGTTTTTTTGAATGCACTGACAGGAAACGGCGTACACGTCGTCACGGTAAATGATTACCTATCCAAACGCGACTCGGAATGGATGGGGCCAATCTATATGTTTCACGGCCTTTCCGTAGATTGTATAGACAAGCATAAGCCTAACTCCGACGAACGGCGCATAGCCTACAACGCGGATATCACTTTCGGAACAAACAATGAATTTGGTTTTGATTACCTGCGCGATAATATGGCCATCAGCCCTAAAGACCTTGTACAACGCAAGCATAACTACGCGATTGTCGACGAGGTAGACTCCGTGTTGATCGACGACGCGCGCACGCCGTTGATTATCTCCGGGCCGGTACCCAAAGGAGAAGATCAACTCTTCGAAGAATACCGCCCGAACGTGGAGGTGGTGGTGAATGCACAGAAAAACTTGTGTACTAAGCTACTGACGGAAGCCAAACAGAAAATGGCGAGTGAAGACAAAAAGGTGCAGGAAGAGGGCACATTGGCGCTTTTCCGTTCATACAAAGGGATGCCCAAAAACAAAGCGCTCATCAAATACCTGAGTGAACAGGGCATTAAGTCTGCCATGTTGAAAACCGAAGAATTTTACATGCAGGACAATATGCGCCA
>DOZP01000311.1 GCA_003517945.1 Porphyromonadaceae bacterium
CCACCTGTGGCGGCTGAACGACAGTCGGATCTACTTCGAGGCCCACGTCAACCTGCGCGAACGCCTCGACATCGAGCGGATCGACGGCATCCGCCATACGCTGGAATCGCTGCTCGACGGGCGCTTCGGCATCGACCATACCACCCTTCAGTTCGAATACCGCGGCTGCCGCAGAAAAGGGACGGTCTGTAATAATTAACCACCGATTGAAGAAAGAGTCATTTTGTCAAAATTAATAATTATTAACTCTTTCTTCTCATAAATCCATAATCAACAAAACCGGATTGTCATTTTCTGTAATTTCGGAAATAAACGTTGAAGCATCGCTTGCATTCATAATACCGTAGAGTTTATCCTCGGCAAATCCTACGATCCCCACCCAAACTTCAACATCATTTTCTGTTTTGTATTTTGCAGAAAAAGGATGAATTGATGGAGAATCCGAAATATTCGCTAATAACTTTTCGGTGTCCTTACTCCATATACTTATGTAATATTTCCTTAAATAGTTGTACGAAATAAAGAAGTAATCTTTTGTCTCCGCTATTCGATGAATATGAATCGTTTCATTCCTTTTTCCTGAATTATAAACATTTTTATGATTAGGAAGTAAATTCCCTCGATTTAATAGAATGTAAGGTTCTATATGATTCAGGTGATCTATTCTGTACAATGTATCATTGAATATATCATGGAAAAGGGCATCGCCGAGATAGTTGCTCGATAATATATATTTTTCGTTTGGCCCATTTGATTCACCTTCTTTCAATCGATATGCTTTATTTGTCCCGGCAGGATAGGTTAACGATTTTAGAGTTTCACCTTTCGCATTTAAAAAACAGAGATAAGGATCTTCTTCATTAAAATGGTATGCACTGGGTAACACAATATAATTTCCATCATTTAACAAGACCCCAGAGGAAATATATTGCTCTAAGAGTGTATTTCCAAGTTTATTTTTTACATAAGAGTAAGACACTATTTTTCGTCCACCAAATACAGATAATGTTTTTAACGAATCATTCAAATGAGACACTGGTACCGCTCCTACTATTTCAGAAGGACCTCTGCCTCTACGAACTAACGAAGTTATAAAATGCCCCGAAGAGTCATACAATAAAGCAGGCAATATCTTATCCATAATCCCGGAAGATATAATGAATTGAGAACCTGTCGAATGAACTAAAAGATTGTATTCGGTAAAAAAAGGACTTGATTCACTTGTTTCCAATGGAACAAACGTGACTTTTCGGACCAAATTATTAAGAGCAAATTCGAGAGGTTGTTTTTTTGACAGTTCTTCTTCGAAGTTCAGAATATATTGCTTTTTTGTACCAAAACTCAAATCATCAGCATCGGAGATTTGATTAGAGGGATTCCGGCGAGCACATCCTGAAATTAGAAATGCACAAACAAGAGAAATAATAAATATTCCTTTCATTGCGTTCTCTTACTTTTACTTGAAACAGGTCTATGATCAGCAATACCAAGCGGAAGAACAACTTTCACAACACCAATTTACGGATAATATTCTCGAATCTCCATAATTGTAGGCTTCATAAAGAGCCAAGGCATCTTCTTTGCAAATATTACAATATGCAAACCAGTCTCCGTTTGCAAAACGTACTCCCATACCGCATGTTCCGGGAGTTCCTTCCTGTCCTAATTCTTTTTCTGCCAATGCCTCAATGTTACGCATGATCAGAGATTTTTTGGCACTCATGGATCGATTGGCAAAGAACGCCACAAATCCGGCAACGAACAACAGCAGTACTCCGGCAAAAATGATCGGTTTTTTCATCGTGTTTGGCTTTTTATGGGTTAGAAACATATTGATATTTGATACTCATGTTCGAAATTTACAATGCAAATTAAAATAAAAAAAATGACTTATGCAAATACCCTGTATAATTTTTAAATTATTTTACGAAATATCCTGTTTTGAGAAAAACTACTTTACCTTGAACAACCACCGCATCCCGGCGAGGAACGTATGGTCGTTTCGGGATGCCATTCCGGCGTACGGGCCGCGGAAATCGGTGCGGCTGTACATCCAGGCGGCGTGAAAACGCAGGTCTTTCAACGCCTCGCGGCGAAACGGATAGTATTCGGCGACGGTCTGAATCCCGCTCGTCGCATAGACCGCCGACCCGAAATCTTTGTCATACCGCTCGCTCCAAACCGCTTTGACAAACGGCCGCCATTTACCGAACGTATGCTCCACGCTGAGCGATGCCGCATGGTCGTGCACATAGCGGGGATCTGCTGCCGCCAGCCCCACCGTCGTGCTGTAATCCATCGTCCGGTCGCCGAGGTAGTAGTCCAGTTCGGCTTTGAAGCCGCCCAGGTTGAGTTGCACCCCGGCGGTCAGCCACTGGTAGAATTTTGTTTTTGTATGCTGGAACGCACTGTATCCCCAGCGGGTCTTCAATACGCCCTGGAACAAATCACCCTCCCAGAGGATCGCGCCGCCGAAGGCCTTCGATTGATAATCCGTGGCGGCGAACTGCTCCGAATCGGAATTGACCACCTGAAAATGGAGCGTCTGGCCGCCGAATGTCCAGGCGGCGTCCACGCCTAACTGGTAGGTGTCGAAATCATTGTTGACCATCGTGCCGAGGTAGACGTCCGCGCCGCTGTAATTGAATTCGAACGTGCCCAGT
>DOZP01000342.1:0-3080 GCA_003517945.1 Porphyromonadaceae bacterium
TTTGATTTCTTCTCTCATTTCATAAAACGACGTTATTTCTCTGTCGCATAATTCCAGATATCACGCTCAATACACACATTCAGGCCTTTGCAGGGTGTTGGCTCAAGCTTATATTTCAGGTATAACCCGCCGAAAAGTTCTTTTACCCGGCGATAATAATCAATACCGGGCGCCTGCATTGTACCACGTACGGGTCGTCCCATTGGCATCCAAACCGAAGCAGACGGCATAATGCCACGCTCGGCAAACCATGTTGCGCCTTCCGCCAAGGTATCGAGACTTTCAAGTCCGATGATGAGATTGGAAAACGCTTTAGCCTGTCCGTACTTTTCGGCGATGTATTGCAACGCACGCAAATGCTCGTCGCGCCCCGTGATGTTTACTTTTCCGGGTGTAATTTCTTTGGCAAGAGCCATATCCCATACTTCAACACTGCATGCAATGCGGCTTGCTCCCAACGAAAAATAACGGTCAATGAACGAAAAATCCATCGGCGGAGTGATGTAGAGCAAAATTTCGCCACACGGTTTTACGGGCAATTGGCCGATAGCTGCAAGATAATTTGTGATATGTGCGGCTTCGGTCAGTCCATTGAACGTTGAACCGCCGGTGATCTGCACACTGCAAGCGCCCACATTATCAATCGCATATTTTACGATTTCAGCTACATCGGCTGCAGAAACAGCTTGCGGAAGCGTCTTCCCTTGTTTGACGGCAGATTCAAAATCAGCCCCCGAAAAGCAGAACTGACAAGGTTGTCCTGTTGCCGCATATTCGCAAGCCCAAAGGCACTGAAACGAAACCCAATCCATACCTTGCAACACGGAATTTCCGACAAAAGGAAGTCCCGAAGCGGTTTTTTGCTTATAAAAATCCGTTGCAGGCGGAAATGTTACCGTATCGATTTCTTCATTTTTGTAATACAAAACCGTTTTATCGCCGCTCATTCTCAGTGAAAAAGGAGTCATCAACTCTTCAGCGCCCGATTTTTCGCCGTTTTTTAATACATTAGACAGATAGCCTATATGCGGATTTAAGTCGGTTAGTTGTGCAATAGTGCCGTCGCTCAGCAAAAGACAATTGCAACAAAGCGGACTTCGGTTGAGACGGGAAATTCCTTTGTGATGCTGATACACCGCATCTTCAACCAAGAGCCCACGACTAATAATCAAGCATTTGAGTTCTATGGAATCAATTTGATTCCTGTCAATAATGTACTTTTTCATATTTATTCTTATTTAATTTCCGGAGATTAAAAACGTTCGCCGTTCGCCGAATAACAAACATAACAATCTGTAAATCAGCGGCAAATATAATAAATGTTTTCAATAGCACATCTATCCATCCGCATGAAAGCGAGAAAAATGTAACCCGCATGACCTTATTTTGTAACAGCAGATCAAGAACTTTGCATCGTTATTTTAAAAGACAAAAATTATGAACAAGAAACGTATTTTGACAGTTGTATTATTCATTTCATGTATCATTGTGAACGCCAGGGCTTTCTCTCCGAACAATGATGACCTGAAAAAAGAAAACGAGGCTAAGGAGGTGAAGGAGGAGTTAACTACGACATGGGAGTTTTATTCGATCATAAGACAACCTTCCGCCGAGGAATTGGCGGACGAAAGTGACCATAAATTCGGACAGGAAGCCGGATTTTTATATACCCGGTTCCTGGATTATTATGTTGTGAGAGAAACAATAGCGCCGGGCGATCCGACCAAACGGACTGTCATCCGTAAACCGGCTATTTATAACGCGGTTCGTTCGGTTGAGAAGCAATTGGAAAAAGACGTAAAGAATAATGCGCTTACAAAAGACCAGGCAACGGCCGAATTTACACATATCCTTAAAATAGCTATTTCCGCCATTGATTCCGAAAGTCAGTCTTTTGAAAAGGTATTACAGGCCCATCGCAAAAATGTGAGGAATATCCTCTCTGCCTTCAAAAGCGTCAAACTGATCGAAATTTAAGTCATTTACCTTCCTTGTAACAGATTCATTTTCAGAAGTGTTTCAGCAATTCAAAATACTTCTGTCCGGGGATTGTTGTCTCTGATCAATAAACGAAACATTATATATTTAATTTTTATGAAGAACAAATTCTATTTATTTTTTTCTTGCGTACTTTTGTGCTCACCGGCTGTCTGGGCGCAATCCATCAAAGTGACAGGTACGGTAACAGACAAACTGGGCGCTTTAATCGGAGCCAATGTAATGGTAAAAAATACAGCAGAGGGAACCGTTACGGATATAGACGGGAGGTATAGCATTGAGATGCCTCATGACGGAGTACTTGTTTTTTCGTATATCGGATATAATTCCGTCGAAAAACAGGTAAACAATAACACGGTAATAAATGTTGAACTGACGGAAAACGTGAATGCGATTGATGAAGTGGTTGTTACGGCAATCGGTATTAAGCAGCAAAAGAAAAAGATCGGTTATACGACTCAACAGGTGACGGGCGAAGCACTGACGGCAACCCCCGGCATGAATGTCGGTTCCGCACTTTCCGGACAAGTTTCCGGACTGTTGGTGGTTAATCCGACGGGCTTATTTCAGGCTCCGGCTTTCAATCTGAGAGGTAATACACCTCTGATCGTACTGGATGGTATCCCGGTTGAAACGGATTTTTTCGATATTTCAAGCGATAATATAGAAAATATCAATGTGTTAAAAGGAACTTCGGCATCAGCCCTTTACGGATCGCGCGGTAAGAACGGAGCCATTCTGATTACCAGCAAATTCGCTCAAAAAGAAGGTATAGAAATAAACTTTTCGACCAACAGCATGATGACGGCCGGGTTTGCCGTCCTGCCCGAAACACAAGGCGAGTATGGTAGCGGCTCTAATGGGAAATATGAATTCTGGGACGGAGCCGACGGCGGTATATCCGACGGAGATATGACCTGGGGCCCCAGGTTGAACGCAGGATTGAAAATCTCCCAATGGAATAGTCCGATACGCGACAGAGTGACGGGAGAAGAAATTCCCTGGTGGGGTGATGTGAAAGGAACGCAATACGACGATAAGTCAAGGTATGAACGCATTCCCACTGACTGGGTGTCACACAA
>DOZP01000342.1:3093-6470 GCA_003517945.1 Porphyromonadaceae bacterium
TATAAAGGACAGAAAGCGCGTTATTTCATAACCGGCCAATATGCGTATCAAAAGGGACAAGTTCCGTCCAGCAAACTTCACAGCGGAGGGCTCAACTTTAATTCCAGTTTCGACTTATCTAAAAACCTTCAGTTGGATGCGAATCTTTCTTACAATAAAGTGTTATCCCCCAATTATCCGCGTTACGGATACGGGCCGAGAAATCACATGTATACCATTGTGGTATGGATGGGAGACGATGTAAACGGCAAAGATTTGCAGAAACATATGTATGTACCCGGACAGGAAGGTTATCGTCAGGCAAACTACAATTATGCATGGTATAACAATCCGTATTTTGCGGCACAAGAGTTACACCAGAAAGAAACGCGTGATGTGGTAAACGGACAGCTCCGCCTGAACTATCAGTTATTGCCGAACCTGAATTTTCAGGGACGTGCGGCGGTAAGGGAAAAGACAACGCTACAGGAGATGGAAGTGCCGAAGACATATATGAATTACGGAGATTCGCGTGCAGGCGATTACAAGGTATGGAACATTCACCAGACGAATGTTGATGCCGATATCCTTGCCGGCTATACGGAAGGTATAACCTCCGATATCCTCTTGACCATCAATGCGGGGGGCTCCCTGTTCTATCGTAAATACCGTCAGGAAAGTCAATTCACCGACGGACTTATCGTGCCTTATGTATATAGTATTAAGAACTCCCAGGGGCCTTTTATTGCTGATGCGGAACGGTCGGAAAAAGAAATTCGCAGCGTCTACGGATCCGTGAATCTGGACCTTTATGAAGCTGTATTCTTAACGTTGACGGGACGTAACGACTGGTCATCGACGCTGGCAAAAGGAAATAATTCCTATTTCTATCCTTCGGTTGCGATCAGTACGATGGTTTCCGAATACGTTCGTTTACCCAAATTCATGGACTACCTTAAGTTGTATGCATCCTGGGCTTCCGTTTCTACCGACTTATCTCCCTACCGGATTTTATCTACCTATTCGAAAGGAACCAGTTACGGATCGGAACCTTCCGTAGCCTACCCCTCTTCTTTGATCAATTATTATATAAAACCGGAGAAGACTACATCCTGGGAAGCCGGACTTTCGACGGCAATCCTGAAAAACCGTATTTCTTTCGACCTGACGTATTACCGGACAATTGACGAAAACCAGATCATCGACATGAATATATCCGAAGCATCCGGATTTAACAGCCGTAAAGTCAACGGCAACCAGTATACGACGAACGGATGGGAGGTAATGGCCAATGTACAGGCGCTCAAATCCAATAGATTCCAATGGAACTTCGCATTAAACTGGAGTATGAGTGAGAAAAAATTGACGGAAATATATGGCGGCCAAAAGAAATTCGGAAATCTGAAGGTGGGCGACCGCGCTGATGCTTTCTATGGCACCCAATGGCAAAAAAGCGCTGACGGACAGGTCATACTCGACAAAAACGGAATGCCTCTTACCGATGCCTACACGCAATACCTGGGTCATCTGGATCCGAAATTCCGTATGGGGATGCAAAATACGTTCCGGTATAAAAACTTCACCCTGGGTATTGATCTGGACGGAGCGTACAAAGGCGTGATTCATTCCGTATTGAGCGAGAAATTATGGTGGGGAGGCCGGCACGTGGAGTCGCTTGAGCACCGGGATGCACAATACAATGCCGGACATCCCGTATACATCCCCGAAGGGGTGGTTCTGACAGGAGGTGAATTAGTACGTGACATAGATGGGAACGTATTATCGGATACCCGTACGTACGAAAAAAATACGACAGCAGTCGATTGGCAGCAATGGTGCCAGAATTATCCGTACCGCGCCCGCGTATCCTATAAGGAAAATGAAAAATATGCGAATGTGTTCGACCGGAGTTACATCAAGCTGCGTCGTATCGTATTAACGTACGATTTTACCGAGTCGTTACCCAAAAACGGTGTTATAAAAGGATTGAAAGTCTCCGTTTTCGGGAACAATCTTGCTATATGGAAAAAAGTTCCGTTTGTTGATCCGGACTTCACCGGAAACAGCAATGACGAAGGAGCGAACGATCCGACCGCCCGTTACATTGGCTTAGGTATGAATGTAAAATTTTAATCAGGCTAACAATAAACAAAGAATATACAAATGAAAAAAATAGTATCCTTATTATCGCTGACCGCATCTCTATGGATATGTATGATGTCCTGCAGTAATCTCGAAAACATGAATATTGATCCCAATAACCCGACGGAAACACATCCTCGGCTATTGCTGACACAAATAAGTATGAACGCATTCAGAAGAGGAGTCGACGGTATGTATGCAACCAGAAAGGTAATTCAGGCCGACGGAGAAAATGCCGACCAGTATTATAAATGGACCCGTGGGAATTTTAACTATTACGGTAATCTTCGTAATGTTCAAAAAATGCAGGAAGAAGCGGAACGTGTAAATGCGCCGGTATATACTGCGCTTGCCAAATTTTTCCGCGCCTATTATTTTTATGAATTGACGCTCCGCTTCGGAGATATCCCCTATAGCCAGGCATTGAAAGGGGAAACAGAGGAGATAAATGCTCCCGGATATGATTCTCAGGAAGATGTGTTTGCCGGAATCCTGCAAGAATTGAAAGAGGCTGATGCACTATTGGCCGGAGACGGCTCAATCATTGATGGTGACATCATTTATAATGGAAACGGAAATCAATGGCGCCGGCTGATCAATTCGTTCCGGCTGAAGGTGCTGATGACTTTATCGAATCATACGACAGCCGGCGCTGTGAACATCCCGTCCGAGTTCAGAGCCATAACCGAAAGCAGTCCCTTAATGGAAAGCCCGGCTGACAACGGCCAGTTGGTTTATCTGGACCAACAAGGAAACCGCTACCCGCAATTTAATGCACAATGGTCCGGTTACTATATGGATGATACATTTATCCAACGGATGCGCGAACGCCGGGATCCGCGTCTTTTTATTTTTGCCGCACAGACAAATAAGGGAAAAACGGAAGGGAAAGCCATCCATGATTTCAGTTCATACGAAGGAGGCGATCCTGCCGCTCCTTATAGCGATGCGATTATCAAAGTAAGTGAAGGAACCATTTCGCCTATAAACGACCGCTACCGCATAGACCCCATTGTTGAACCGACACTATTGATGGGATACGCCGAGTTGCAACAGATTTTGGCGGAAGCATCCGTACGGGGATGGATCAGTATCGAGGCAAAGACTTGTTACGAAAAGGGTATCCGGGCATCTTTCGCTTTCTTTGAGACACATGCAAGAGCCTATGCGGAATACCTGAATGAAAGCGCTGCCGATCAATACCTGAAAGAACCGCTGATTGATTGGGATAATGCAAAAAGTACGGAAGAAAGAAT
>DOZP01000342.1:6529-7440 GCA_003517945.1 Porphyromonadaceae bacterium
GCAGGCGTAGAAATACCGGCACGGTGGATGTACCCGCAAAGTGAATACGATAACAACAGCGGGCATGTGGAAGCTGCCATCTCCAGCCAGTTCGGCACAGGAAATGACAGAATAAACAGCGCTACCTGGTGGATGAAAAAAAATTTATAAACGAAAAAACTAAAAAAAATGAGAGACTTATTTATTTACATGATTCTTTTGCTTCACACTTTAGTAGCATGCGGACAGAACAGTCCCGAAAAAATACATTTTAATGCGAACGGCGAATACAAAATCGCGCAGTTTACAGACATGCATCTGGGCAACAATCCGGAGCAAAACCGGGAGGTGTTTGACATGATCCGGGAAATCCTGGATTCCGAAAAACCGGATATGGTCGTTTTCAGCGGTGATAATACGGTGACAGACAACGTACAACAATTGTGGGAAACGCTTTCTGCCGAACTGGCAAGCCGGAAAATACCCTGGACGGCTACGCTTGGAAATCATGACGATGAACATGCCGTAAAACGGAAAGAAATTATAGAGATCATCCGGAAACAGCCTTATTGCATCATGCGAAATGTCGAAAAGGACATTTACGGAGAAGGAAATCATATCATTCCCGTATATGGATCCACAAATAAAAACAAAATAGAAGCTCTTCTTTATTGTATGGATTCAAATGCGTATTCAACAATCGATACCGTAAAAGGATACGGTTGGTTTGACTTCTCACAGATTGAATGGTATAAACGCGAGAGCGACAAATATACAAGACAGAACCGGGGGCAGCCTTTGCCTGCCCTGGCTTTTTTCCATATTCCGCTTCCCGAATATGCGGAAGCCTGGAATTCTTTCAGAACCAAACGATACGGCGACCGGAACGAAAAAGAATGTTACCCGAATGTGAACAGCGGAATGTTTCTGGC
>DOZP01000342.1:7480-8956 GCA_003517945.1 Porphyromonadaceae bacterium
GCTTTAGGATACGGCCGGGCTTCCGGAGGAAAAAATTCATACGGGGATAAAAAACCGGGCAGCCGCCTCATTGTACTGAAAGAAGGCGAAAGGACTTTTGATACCTGGATACGCGAAAAAGGAAACACACAAAGTTTGTATAAATGCCATTATCCGCATTCCTTTTTACTTAAAAAATAAACGCTGCTCCCCAAAAGATAAAAAAGAGGATGTGAACTTTTGACACACCCTCAATTCATATAAAATGACTACTTTGGCATTTTATTTTATTTCTCGCTTTTTTCCGTCGGAGTGGTATAATTCAAGATAGGTCCATGAACCTCCGGGTTTACGTTCTTTGATGGATTCGAGTTGCCCGTTTTTAAAATATGATTTTACATACACCTCCGTGTCATTTTCGAAACGACCTTCTTCTTTCAGGTTGTTGTCGTCATCGTAGCGCTTGTAGGGTCCGCTACGCTTGCCTTTTGAATAAACATATTCATGTTTAAGGTTTCCGGTTCTGAAATAAAACGCTTTGCTGATTCCGTCTTTTTTACCTTCTGCATAGTTTATAATTTCATCTACGCTACCATCAGTAAAATAATTGATGGATTCGCCGTGCCGCTGGTCATTGCGGTAAGTAATCACATTGTTCGGCAATCCGTCATTCTTATATGTCTCCCAGCGTCCGTCTTTTTTTCCTGCTTTGTAGGAGCCTTTTGTTTTGGGATTTCCGTCGACATAGATTTCCGTATATGTACCGTCCAACAGTCCGTTTGTATAGTTGCTGTTAATATCATAGTCGCCTTTATCGCTTTTTATACGTCGTGCTTGTCCGCCTTCGGCTTTGCCGTTTACATATTTAACTTCACGTGTCAACTTACCGGTCTCCGCATCATAAGCGCGGTCAAAACCATGCTCCAGCCCATCTTTGTATTCTTTTTCATAGAGCAGCTTTCCGGTGTGATGATATGTTTTCATAACTCCGTCCGGTTTGCCCTCTTTATATGTTGCTTCACTTTCGACAGATTCTCCGTCAGCAAAATACATTTTGGTTATGCCATGCCTGAGCCCTTCTTTGTATTGGGCGGATTCTTTTAGTAATGTGCGTTTGAAATGTTGGTATTCACCATCGTACATCCCGTCTTTAAATTCGGCAAGTATATACTCTGAATGATAACCATCAATGATGCGATGTTTACCATTCAGAGGTTCCTCCTTGTCGTCGTTTGTCCGAAACAATAATCGGCCGTCACCATAATCAATGACGCTAACCTTTTCAATCGGCCATTCTTTTTGAGCCAATACGTTGCCCGAAATCAGACAGATAATCAGTGTGAATAATAACGTTTTTATCTTCACCATTCTCGACTGCTTTTAGTTTATTGGTATTTATTAAAAACTTACCACCACATTTTTATTCCCGAGTTGTTTCACATAGGCAGTAATCCACAATCCGTTGCAGTAACTGTCCATTCCTTTTAAAAAAGTCGG
>DOZP01000342.1:9088-18125 GCA_003517945.1 Porphyromonadaceae bacterium
TGAAATAATACCCACCCACACCTGAGCTGAATCAATTTCTTGGCCCAAAGATATAAATTATCATCCGAAAAATTTACATATTACCGAAAAGGATTACTTTAAAAATCAATTTTTATTTACTTTTAGTGATTTCCGAAAAAGATTGCGCCTGATTTCGTTTAGTCGCAGAAATCTGCCCATGTTGCGCCTTTCATAAAATGCATTGTTCATGATGTAATACATTTTTCCATTTTCGTCCGACAGCATAAATTGCCAGTCGTCGATGTTTGAATGATTTGTCTTTGTAATTTTAATCGCATAGTTATTTCCTTTATAATTATTTATTTAATCCGTTATTTTCTATAAAATTAAATCCGATATCAATCGTAATTGTGTCATCCCTGTATTCCGAATAATACCTGAAATAACGTCCATCCGTTTTGATACTTTCGCTTTTTTCTTCTTTCGTAAAAAAATCAACGATCCCTTTCAATTGGTACTGCAAAGGATCATGTTGTATGGCCGGCTTGGCGCCAAGCAGCAGATTGCATAAGTATAACTCTTCCGTGGGAAATAATTTTATCAGCGCGGAGTCCTCTCGCAGAAATTTGAGATGGTTATAGTCAAGCCATATGCCCGACGAAATATACATCCCATCAGGATCAACTTGATAGGATGGAACAAAATGAATGTAATCGGGAAGAAATAGGATAGAGAATAAAGACCAGTAAAATTCACGATTTAATGGCGAAACCTGACGGATCGGATTTTTCAGTGTAGATATTTTCTTATCCTTGATAAATGAAATATGTGGTATCCGGTGGTCCATGCTGTTTCTGTCCTGATTCGTTGTATAGCATAGTTCTGCCAAAGGCATGATCTGGTCTGCAAGTTTAAATCCGTATACAAGTTGTTCATATATTCCTTCAGGCATAACGTCTTTACGAAATCTCCCATTCTTATAACCTGTGCTATAAAATGAGTCCGTGTGCTTAATCGAAAAACACATTTCATCTGAAGAAAAAGTTTGCGGATAATAACAAAGTATTTCGTCTATGGGAGAGATCTTGTCTATAGGCGAATCGGTTTTACGAGTATATATTTCTTGAATGGTGTCATTGATGCTATGTAAAATAAGGGTATCCGCGGTGTTGAATTCTATACGTTTTATAATCCAATCTTTTTGGGATGGATCAAAAATACGAAGTTGGTCATTGTAGATCTCGTAGACTGTTTGCTGTCCGTAGCAACGTATAATATTGTCTATCCAGCCATATCCGAAAGCCCGGCCGCTATCATTAGTCCATGTTTCCGGACGGGAAAGTATAGGGGCATTTACCGGATCAGCATATTCATAGAAACCCAAATAGTTTTTACAAAGGTTATCTGCCATAAAACAGTATCCATTCATATTAAGAGGAACCGTATCTGCCGGATACCATTTGCCAAGCAGCAATTCTTGATTTTCTGTTGTCAATATTTGATCCAAAGGGATCTTCATCGTTTGTTTATCATGACAGGAAGTCAAAAAAAACAAGCACGCATAACAAAATACAAGAAGCTTATTGGGGTGACAATCTTTTTTCCAATTCATTTTTTTCAATCAAGTTAAAACCAATATCTAATGTTACAGAAACGCCATCCGACAAATACCGATAAAATCGACCGTCGGTTTCGGCTCGTAAAGTATATTTTCCGGACCTGTAGTCATAGTCCATTAATTTGTAAGTCGGATCAAATTCCTGTGTTGCAAGTTTAGATTTCAACATTTGAGTCATTAGATAAAGACATTCTGTCGAAAAAAGTCCAATTTCCGTAGAATCACTACGCACAAATTTCCAAAATCCCCAGAGTTGATTTTGGGTATCAGCAGGCAGGTGTTGCGGATCAGTAAGGTTGGGTTTTATATGTGCATAATCCGGCATGAAAAGCACAGAAAAAAAAGCATGATAAAAGGCCCGTTCCGTCATAGGGACACACCAAAACACTGACTCCAATGTTTTCATTTGTCCATTCATAATGAAAGTAATATCCGGTCCATATCCATCTCCAAAAGATTTGTCGGAATAACGATAAAATGCTAACGGAGTCGCCTGATCAGCCTTTTTAAACATGTCTTCTATTTGTTCAAACACCCCTTCGCCCAGTTTTCCTGTACAAAACTCGCCACGGTCACTAATACTTAGATATTCTCCGGATCTTTGGATCGAAAACTGCGTATAACTTGAATAAGAGGTTTCGGGATATTTGACAATAATCTGGTCTATAAATCGTTTTTTCTTCACTCTTATTGTCTTACGGATATAGGTTTCGGATATGGAATCATTTCGGGAGAACAATGTCAATGAATCAGTCGTATGAAATACCATTCGCTGACCGATCCACTTTTTCAAACCGGGTTCATAAATAAACAAACTATCGTCATACACCCTATAAGGGCTTCGCTTCCCATACGAACGAATGATATTATCCAGCCATCGCGGCCCCTCCGAACCATCATATAATGAAGGTCGTTTATCGAATGGAATCCTGTAGGGATATGACAGACTATATCCATTTTCCGGATCCCCGTATTCATAAAAACCCAAATGATTTTCGCATATATTATCATCAAAGAATCTGTATGCGTTCAGACAAAATTTAAAAAGAAATTCAAATTCTCCCGGCGCCATAACTTGCGGCTCGGAATCTAAAGGATATTCAATACAATACTCACTCTGTGGATACCATTCGCCAATCAATAGTTGCTGCCTGTTGATTTCAGTCAATGTGCTTTTGTTATACTCAGTTGATGTACATGATATTGCTGTGCATAATACAAATACAGTATAAAAAAAAGATTTCATATATTTACTATCTTCTTTTATTTAGCCATCCGATACGATCTATCAAGCCCAAATCATGTACTTTTCTTTTCATTTTTGCTGTGTCCTGTACTTCGCTGAGCATTCGCCGGGTAAATTTCGATAATTCTCCATCTTTCGGATATAGACCGTGGTCTCTTAGAATTTTCGAATTTTCGGCTTTATCAGTTTTGATATATGAACCATCTTCCGGATGAAATTTTTTAATGTAATCATTGTAGCGGTTCTTCATTTGCCTTTTAAAATCTTCTGTTGTATGCTCAAAAGAAGAATGCCCCATCTGATAGAGATATGTTAAATGATGACTGCTATAATCATCTTTAAACCAAAAAAGCACTCCATGACCAACCAATTCATGAGCTCCCAATAAATTGATCACATTCCAGATTGTACTATATAATTCTTTATTGTTTTTTGCTAAATCTCCAGTATAAACATAAGCCGTCACAGTTTTAAGGCCATTATAATATTGATTATTATCATTATAAGCAGCATTTGCATTACTTGCTACATGGCCTTTGGGTGTATTATATCGAGAAATAACACTTTTTTTCCCATCTAAATACTTGTAAACAATTATTGAAATGTTACTTTTCAATATAATGGATAAATCGTTTTTAAACTCTAAAGAAACAATATGAGTAAATATTTTAGAGTATACTTTAGCATCAAGTACCATGTCTTGAATTGGAATATATTCATCAACCACATTATTAGGTTCTTTATAAACAAATTTCCCCGTTTGCCTCCATATATAAATCTGCCCCTTTTGCTTTTTATTACTTGAAGGTTTTTTGCAAACAAAATTTCCATTCTCATCATAAACAACATCATCACTTCCAATTTCTTGCAAAGTTATTGTCATAGTCTCCTGCTGCGAATAAAATTGGTCTCTATTCATATATCCACGACTACCTTGATTAGGGTAACCCGGATGAGATAATACCATAGGTTGCTTTTTTGATTGCACATGAAACAAATGTCCGTTTACATCCCATACATGGCCATTAAAAGAACATTTCGCTCCTAATACTTGTTGGAATTCCTCCATTGAAATAAGTGTACTCATAATCTTTTATTTATCCGGCCAAAAGTTATCATGTTCCAATCCATTGAGGCTGATTTTTTCTGCGGATATCGTTAATGTAGTCGAGCTTCCTTTGACAGCATCAATATCTCTTAAAAGATTAATACAATAGGCGTTTTCAAAAATAACACATAGTACGGTAATCCCCAGATCTGTCTGAAATAAAACTGTCCCTCCTTTTGTCAAGGTAGAGGTCTTCGCCCATTGATACAGATTATCGTCGGCAATATGCGACAATGTAATATTTATTTGTCCACCTTTTATTTCGTGTTGTGGCTGTCCTTTGTGATCCGTAGGTTGAGCAAGTCCTATTCTGAAATGTTCCACATCATAGTTCTTTCCGTCTAAAATGAACTTAGCATTTATATGCGCTAATGGCAGTAAATTAAGCATATTTATTCTGTTTTATTAAATTAGACAATCCATTCACTTGCAAAAGTCGTTCCATTTCCGACAATCATATTTTCCGTCTGAACAACAATGCTTGTTGTTGAGTAACTTGTGCCTTGTTCCGTATATTCAATATCAATTCCGATACACGTGGCATTATTAAAGAATATTTTTTCAAGTGGAATATTCTCATTATCAACTAAAACAATCACTCCACTACGGTATTTTCTGGACTCCATGGCCCATTCAAGAATATCCATAGGGGGTAGCTGTGGCAGGACAATATGTATTGTACCGCCATATACTCTTGTTGAAACTCTTCCTTTTTGATCTACACCTTGCTGAAACGAAAAATTGCATTTTGATATTTCATACCCACTTTTTATCAGGCTTATGATGTCGGCAGCTTCGCTACCTAACACTAAAAAACTTCTATGTCCAAACATCTGTTTTCTGTATTTAATTATATATTGCCTGTGCTTATTGCACAATAAAATTCCAATTAGACAGAAGGCGCCGTCTGGCGCCTTCTGTGTTGTAAGTATTTATAGAAAACTAACAAGTGGCGGTTACCCTGCTTGTTGTTCGTAGAGTGTTTCCCAATCCACATCGTCGTCTCCTTTTGTTCCGTCGAGTTTGATGATGAAACTTTTTGCGGGGAAGAACGGAGTGATATGCAGGTCGAGGAAAATCTGGTCTTTCTGTTTCGGATTGCGTTCGAAACGGGTGATTTTGAATTTCTCGATCAGGCGGTCGGCCCCCTGTATACTGTCGAGGAACTTGATGATCTGGATACGCAGGTCTTTTTCTGTTTTGGTGTTCCAGTTTTCGAAGGCGCGACGGTTCAGGAAGTCAATAAGTACTTTTGCAATGTAGTCGAAGACACGCACAACCGAATAAGTCTGCAATCCGAGGTTGTCGCCGTTGAACAGTGTTTTTGCCGAGAATGCCATCACTTTGCCGTACTCGTTTACCATCGGGATCAATCCCATCTTTTCCAGTTGTGAGATTTCGCTTTTCTTCAGCGGGAAAGTCACGCCGTCCACTTCATTGATTCCTCCGAATTTCTTACCGGCCGTAACCTGCGACATCAGTGTATAGTATACCTTTCCGGCCAGCGCCGCTGCCGGTGAAACATGCAGGTCTTCCTCTTCACCCAGCTCTTTGTATTTGCTTCTTCCGATCAGCCAGTTGCAGGCCATACAGGTGTTTGCGCGGAATGCATCGCCACCGGTATGGTTTGCCGAGAAAAACATATCCACCACATCATCCGGTTTTTCCAGATCGAGGAAGTCTGTAAACAGCATCACTTTGTTTTCGTATGCGATCTTGCACCATTTTTCCACAATACTGTTTTTGCCCAGGTGTCCCGGAAGAACCATCAACGAATAATTTTCCCTCAGGTCTAACCGGTCATAGTGCTGCTTGAATTCCTGTGCGATAAAGTCGATAAAGCGTGAGTTATCAAGATCCCTTACCTGCTCCGGAGATGCATTCACGATGGTAATATTTCTCAGTTTGTCGGATTCGGTATTCTTATAGAACAATTGGATCTGGCGGTACGAACGCTCCAGTTCTTTAACCGTTTCGGCCGCTTCAAGCTGATTTTTCCGAAGTAATTCAGCCGTAAAAGCTTCCTTTTCCCTCGATTTTTCAATCATTTCGGGAATATCCCGGGTGTTTTTCAACAGATCCAGCCAAAGGGTCAGGGTACGTTTCAACTCTTGACGCTCTTCTTTTTTTGATTCGTCCGAAAGGAAAATCTTTTTACGCGCCTTACGTTCCGGGTTCAGGTTCTGAATGTCGGAAATCGCCGATTCAAGAAATGAGAACCCGCCGAATTTTGCCAGCCTGTCTGTCGCAACGGCTAAGGATGCCGTTTGTGTCTTTTGCGCTAATACCGCTTCCTGTACTTGTTGTTCCACAGCGGCTTTACTTTGAACTTCTTTTGCCATGTTGTTTAAATTTATATGAATTAGCCTAATACTACTTTTTCCTCATGCGCCTCCAATTCGGCCAGGCAGGCTTCCAGCGCCTGAATAAATGCAGCCCGTGAATCCCCGGCCTGTAATGCCTTCTGAAGAATCTTGTTGGAGCGCAACTGCTTCATCATCTTGTTGTAAAACTCCTTTTTCTTATCCAGATCCCGTAAGAACGGACTGGTTTGCGTCATGTTCTTCACTAAGAAATCCGCCACGTTATGAAACTGAAAATTTTCAATCTTCTCCTGTCCTTCTTCGTCTTCAAACGCAACATTGACGTTGGGCTTGAAATGCGCGAAGACCTGTTCCGGGGTTTCCAGTTTTTCCACTTTTTCCGGATGCAACGGATCGTCTGCAGTCAGTTTGTCTACTAATAAAGTCCGATTAAAAGGTATATCGGCAATCGCTTCGGAGGCATCTATTTTTACTTCATTTCCTCCAATTCCATATTCGAACATTCCCATAATTTAATAATTTAAAAAGTTAATAATATGTTATGTTTAAACTCAGTTACTTCTTATATAATAAGGCAAAGCCTCACTTGTTTTCCAGTTGTTTTCAAATTCTTCCCCACCTATTTTCACATACTTGGGTGATATGAAAAGCGTTGTACGCAGGCCGCCGCCCAATGCATCAATCTGCTTTTTGTATCGCACGCAATACGCATCCCTGAATGCTATATTCAACAAGGCGCTTTCATCAATTTTGCTTTTGTGGGGAAATATCCGGACTTCACCGTCGCGCAGCAATGTTTCGCGCATAATCCACTCATTTATTGCCGCGTCGGGCGTTTCGCTGAGGGTCAATGTCATGATACCCCCGGAGGGAAGCCCGCCGGGTTTTCCCTTCTCATTTACCTCCTGCGTAAAGCTGATATCAAAGTTTTCCAGGATATAGGTTCTGTCCATAAAGGTAAATTTGGCTACCAAATCCGGTATCCGGTTGGGCTTCTCCTTTTCACTTTTCCTGGCAAAGAGCCGTCCTGATGCTATTCTCTGTATAAAATTCATTTGTTTACATTGTCAAAAGGAACATCTCCGATTTTTATATTCTCAACCAACAGTTTCAGATACGTTTTGGCATGAGGTCTTTCCAATCCTTCATAGCGCATCTTGAAATCAACGCAACGTGCATTTTCAAAATAGACCTGTTCGAGCGTCGCGTCATCGGTATCCATGATCGTGACCTCGCCATTGTATTTCTTAAAATGATCGAATACCCATGCCATCAATTCGTCGGTCGGCAGATCGGACAGGGTAAGATTTATTTCACCTCCTTTCAAGCCGGAAATAACTTCACCGGACTTGTTTGTCTTTTTATAAAACTCATAGTTACAGTCAATCACCCGGTACCGCTCCCACGAAAGCCCCATGATATTGTCTTTCTGCGGTATTTTAAGTTTCAGATATGCTTTGTATTCAACCATGTTTATTTTATCTCCCAAGTTAATTCCTGTGCTTCGTCCATTCCGATGTTTATACAGCCTCCCTTACTAACCTGACCACTGATGATGTAGCGTGAAATAGGACGACGCAAGTGATTACGAATCATTCCGGCTACCTGACGGGCGCCATATTTCGGAGTAAACCCTCTGTTGGCTAACATACGGCGGGCATCTTCATTGATTTCGATTGTAATACCCTGTTTTTCAAGTGCTGCATGCAGACTTTGAAGCTGGATATTGAAGATTTGCAATAGCATGTTTTCGGTGATCGGAGAGAACGGTACGATCTCCGACAGACGGGCCAGAAATTCCGGACGGAAATACCTTCCCATCACTTCCATCAACTGATTGGTGCCCGGCATATTTCCATTATTAATCTGCTCAATCAGCCATTCACTGCCCACATTGGATGTGAATATCACCAGTGCATTGGAGAAGTCACCTTCCTTACCCAGGCGGTCGTGCAGTTTTCCCTCGTCCATGATCTGAAGGAAGATATCGTAAACCGACTGGTGTGCCTTTTCAATCTCGTCGAACAAAACGACCGCATACGGCTGCTGGCGAATCTTGTTGACCAAAAGCCCGCCCTCTTCATAACCTACATATCCCGGAGGGGCACCATAAAGTAATGCGGCCGAATGCTCTTCCTTAAACTCCGACATATCAAAGCGTATCATGGCTTTTTCGTCGTTGAACAAAGCTTCGGCCATGGCTTTCGCCAGTTCGGTCTTTCCCGTTCCCGTCGGCCCGAGAAAAAAGAAAGAACCAATCGGCTGACCTTGTTTATTCAGTCCGCTTCGCGATTCGAGGATAGCGTCAACCAGCACTTTCAATGCCGAATCCTGCCCGACCACCCTTCTGCGTAACAGATCTTCCATGTTCATCAACCGCTCTTTTTCCTGCGATTGAATCTTTCCGATAGGTATACCGGTCTTATTGGATATAACGGCGGCCACCTCGTGCCCGGTCACTTCTTCTATTTTGTTTTTTGAAAATTCCCGCAACGTATCTAATGTTTCATGCAGGTATTTCAACATGTCTTCATAGTTGTCGATTTCCGAAGCGTCGGTTTCGTCCGTGATCACGCCAAGCAGAATCGGACTCAGCTTATTCTGCATAGAGAAGTGGATGAACTGTAAATCTTTCAGCAGCTCGTCTCCGGGTTTGTCATAGCATTCTTCCACCTCCTTTAGCTGTTTGGTGAAATCCAGCACATCTTTTGCCGCCGTTTCGTTGATCATTTTAGTGGCCGACATCGTACGGTCGAGCAGGTCGATCGCCGAATCCGGCA
>DOZP01000141.1 GCA_003517945.1 Porphyromonadaceae bacterium
ACTCCCAATACATTACACTATAAGATGTCTCATTCATCGGTTATGCCGATGACCCTGGGCGGGAAAAAGACCTATGTATATATTGGCGTCGGGGGTGTTTGCGGCGTATCGGCGGAAGAAAACGACCGGGGTACGCTGTTATGGGAAACCGGCAAGTGGCAACCTTCGGTAGTTGCGCCTTCACCTCTTCAGGTATCGTCTAACCTGGTGTTTATGGTTGCCGGTTACGGTACGGGAGGCGCATTGCTCAAAGTCGATCATGCCGGAGGCAAGTGGACGGCAACCGTCACGGATCAGTACAAACCGAATGAAGGCCTATCCAGCGAACAGCAAACGCCGATCTTATACAATAACATGATTTTCAGCGTTATGCCTAAGGACGGAGGCGCACACAGGGGAAAATTAGTATGTTACTCTCCCTCAGACCTGCATACGCCCGTATGGACTTCGGCTGCCGACGAACGTTTCGGCTTAGGCCCTTATATCGTCATCAACAACAAATTATTTGTTTTCAAGGATGACGGTGAATTATATATATATGAAGTTCAACAGCAAAGTCTGACGTTATTGAAAAAGCAGCGGGTGATTGAGGACGGAGCGGATGCCTGGGGCCCTATTGCGTATGCAGACGGGATGTTGATTGTACGGGACGCCCATACGGTTAAATGCCTCAAAATCGTATAACTATGGGAAAAGGGATTAAAATATGGATTAATATCGCCATTTTCGCCATTATCACCGGCTTCGTATGGTATATGGCCCGGTCGATGAGGAAAGAAGAAAAAACGTACGCCGGGACAACACAGGATGTCCCGCTGAATACTCCTTATAAACGACTGTCATCGTTCGAATTACCGGAAAAGATCAACCGGTTCGATTTATATGACGGAAAACTGTTCATCTCCGCAGGGCAATCGGTCTATATATACGATACGAAGGGAACGCAAACGGCTTCATTCCCGGTAAAACAAGACGCGAGGGATATTACGGCGAAACAGGATACTGTCTACCTGTTATACCCCACTTTTATCGAAGTATACAACACAGAGGGACAGTTATTGCGCGAATGGGAAGCATGCAGCGAACTGTCGGACTATTGTTCGTTTACGCTTGCCGGAGATTATTTATTTGTGACCGATGCGGAAAACAAAAATATCTGTAAATATACGAAAGACGGCAATTTCGTAAAATTCATCAAAAGCCCGCATCATTTTATCATTCCGAGTTATTCGTTTGATATTGAAAGTCGTAACGACACGATTTACTGCGTTAATTCAGGAAGACACTTGATTGAAACCTATACTCCGGACGGAGATTTTATTGCGGCGTTCGGCGGACCGGGTACGGAAACCGGTTTCTTTGCGGGATGTTGCAATCCGGCTTACATTTCATTCACTCCCGACGGCAAACTGCTGACATCCGAAAAAGGAAATCCCCGCATCAGTTCTTTTGAACGAAACGGCGTCTTTAAAGAGGTGTTGCTGACCGGTCGCCTGATGGGCGGAGGCAGTAATGCCTATGAAGCAAGCGCCTGCGAAGACTATCTTTATGTTGCCGGTAAAAATGAAATAACAATCTACGGTTATGAACAGGATAAATAAAGAATGTGAAACGCAAAATATAAATGACAGGTTATATGGAAAAAGGTAAAAATAAAATATCCCGTAAAAAATTCCTGCAAATCTGTAGCGCGGTTTTTGCAGGAGGAAGTATGCTGGGAGTTTCGGGCTTCTTATTCCGGAGAAGATTGAATCCCGGTCGCGGACTCTCCGACGGAAAAAACAAGATGAATACGGCCGGTCTCCCCCAAGATCATTTTACTTCGCCCTACAAAATGGTATCCTCTTTCAGTGTACCCGACAAGATAGAAGCATTTGAGTTGGCAGGGGAAAAGCTGATCGCAGCGACTTCGAACAATATCTTTATTTACGACCGGACGGGAAACCTGCTGCATAACTTTGCCGTAGGGAGCAATCTGCGTGATATAGCAACCGACGACGACCGGATATACCTGCTTTTTCCGACACGTGTTGAAGTATATAACCACGAAGGCGAATGGCTGCGCGACTGGGAAGCATGCAGCGAACAGTCCGATTATTGCGCCATGGCAATTGCGCCCGGCGCCGTATTCGTAACGGATGTTGCCAATAAAAATATCTGTAAATATACTACGGACGGAAATTTTGTAAAGTTCATACAAAGTCCCGACGGATTTATTATTCCGAGTTATTCGTTCGGCATAACCTATACGAACGGAATCCTCTATTGTTCCAATCCGGGAAGACATCAAGTCGAAAAATACTCCCCGGAAGGCAACTATATAGGCGCTTTCGGAAAAGCAGGAGGAGCGACGGGTATGTTCGGCGGATGTTGCAACCCGGTTCATCTGGCTTATACGTCTGCGGGAGAGATTATTACTTCCGAAAAAGGAAATCCCCGTATCAGTTGTTACGGAACGAACGGCGAATTCCGGAATGTGTTGCTGGACGGTAAAACGCTCGGCGGAGGCTATACGGCCTACGATGTGAAGGTCGACAAAGACAAACTGTTTGTCGCCGGGAAAAAGCTGATTTCCACTTTCCGGTACGACAAACAGTCGGCAGCCCAAACAGCATGTTCGGGTTGTGGAACGGATTGTCCGTTACGAAACGGAGTGAATGTATAAAATCCTGAATTTTAAACAGCGAATGAAACAGAAAAAAGAAAATAAAAACAGTCCGATAGCGCGCCGCAAATTCCTGCGAATCGTAGGGACAACGGTAGCGGGAGGCTCCATCCTTGCTCTGTCGGGCGGCCTCATACATCGGGTCAAAGCGCAGGAAGGCGATTATTACTGGCAGATAGATCCGCAGAAATGTACCCAGTGCGGGCGGTGTGAGACAGATTGCGTTTTACCGGTTTCGGCCGTGAAATGTTTCCATGCCAATAAAGTATGCGGATACTGCGATTTGTGCGGGGGCTATTATCGTTCGAATGTAAAAGAACTGAATACCGCGGCGGAGAATCTGATGTGCCCTACGGGAGCCATTCAACGTAAATTCGTGGAAGATCCTTACTTCGAATATACAATAGATGAAAGCTTGTGCAACGGTTGCGGTAAATGTGTAAAAGGTTGCAGCTCATTCGGAAACGGATCACTTTACCTGCAAATCAACAGAAGTTTATGTAAAGATTGCAACGAATGTGAAATCGCGACCGTATGCCCGTCGGATGCCATCAGTCGCGTACCTGTCGGAAAGGCGTATAAACTGAAAGATTAACGAACATAAAAGCTGAAACGCGGAGTTTTGAATCGTAACTATTGAATTAAATGCATACCATCAAAAAATATTTTTATACCGGAACCGCCTTGCTGTCCGCAGGTATTCTAAATGCGCAGAACCGTTTCCCCAAGCCGGATTTCGAATCGGGTTACCAATACCCCGACATACAATATCCGGTACCGGACGAAAACCTCTGGGTAATTACAGACATCATACTACTCATCCTGATGATGAGTATTGTTGCCTGGGCCGTCATCAAAAAACGAACCCGGAAACCGATTGTCTGGACTTCTATAATCTCAGTCGCTTATTTCGGCTTTTTCCGTAACGGTTGCGTATGCAGTATCGGTTCCGTCCAGAACGTCGCCTTGGCATTTGCCGACAATACATACATGCTGCCTGTGTCCGTCTTTCTCTTTTTCATACTTCCGATCCTGTTTGCTCTTTTATTCGGCAGGGTCTTTTGTGCAGGGGTATGTCCCCTCGGTGCGTTACAGGAACTGGTAAACCTGAAAAACTACCGGTTGTCCCGCGCATTAACGACCGTACTGGGCATGATACCCTGGATATACCTGATATTCGCCATCCTCTACGCAGTTACGCGAAGCAGCTTTATAATCTGTCGCTTCGACCCGTTTGTCGGCATATTCCGTCTCGGGGGAGATTTGGGACTTATCATTTTCGGCGTCTTACTGCTGATTGCGGCCATTTTTACGGGAAGGCCTTTCTGTCGTTTCATTTGCCCGTACGGAGCCTTGCTGAGTCTTTTCTCACGCGTCTCCATCCGGAAGATAAAAATAACGGCGCAACCGTGCATCAATTGTGAGTTATGTCATAATGCATGCCCCGTCGATGCCATCAGGCCACCGTATGAAAATAAGGTAAAAGAATACAGATTACGGGGAGTAAAAAGAATCATCGGTTATTTTGTGATCTTACCCCTGATGATCATAGCCGGAGCGTTCATCACCCGTTCGCTGAGCGTCGAACTCAGTCAGCCGCACAAAGATGTGCGTCTTTACAAACTGGTGACGGAACACGAAACCAATCCGCAGGATGTACTGTCCGTCGAATTGGAGGCTTTTTACGGACAAGGCGGTATGGTTGAAGAACTGACGCAACGCTACGAAGCCATTCAGAAGGATTTCAAATTATATTCAACCGTTGCGGGAGCGCTTATCGGACTGGTAATCGGCATTACGTTAATCAACCTGTCGGTCAAACGCACGCGCAAGGAATATGAAATAGATACGGCAAACTGCGTCGCATGCGGAAAATGCTTCGGTTATTGTCCGCAAAATAAGATAACGCAACCTTCGCAAAAAGGATGAAATTCAAATATAAACGTAGAACATTCAATAAATACAGAAGATAGAATGAAGAAAACAGTTCTCAGGAATATAGCAATTGTATCGGCGATATTTATCGCAACTTTTTCAATCATGCTCATCACCAATTATTTTCAGGTGAGAGGTACAACTCCTCTTCAGACAGAGGTTGTAGAAACATTGAAACAATTAAACGATAATAATTCGAATAATCCGGCCCTTCAGGAACAAATCCGCCGGTTGGACTTACTGGCCAGAAAGGCCTATTTTGTCCGGTTGGATCATCTGATGAACGGAGTCTATATACTATTAGGTATGTTACTTGTTTTCATTGTTTGTGTACGCTTCTATTTTGCAAAAGATAAAGATATTCCGGACAAGGAGATTGATCCGATTGACGAATGGGCGATTAAAACGCAGGCGCGGAAATATGTGGTATGGGTGGCATCAGGCCTTGCAGTCATCGCATTGGTTTTCGTATGTATGACATCTCCCTACCTGCGGAGCAAAACCGGCGATACGGAAAATGCCGGACTAACGGCAGACATCTCCGGTCGGGAAGAATTATCGCAGGAAGTAACTTCCGCGGCAGATCCGACGGAAACGGAAACAACTGCGGAAGATGCCGGTACACCGGCAGAGAACACCGGTTCTTCCGGGACGGATGAAACCGGCGGAACGAACGAAGAAAACAAGGCTGCCGGGGCCGAACCGACGGATACCAACCGCGAAACAGCCGTCGCAGATACTTCAAATACCGCCGCAGCAGCACCCTCCGAACCTGTTGTATCCAAGGTAACCCACAATGCGTTCCGGGGTAATAACTCCAACGGAATATCTACGGCCAAGGGTGTGCCCGAAAAATGGAATTTAAGCGACGGAACAAACATCGCATGGAAAAAAGAGATTCCGCGCAAAGGATATAACTCGCCGGTTATCAACGGAAATAAAGTATTTTTTTCGGGTGCGGACGAACAAATGCGCGAACTGTATTGCTATGATCTGAATACAGGCGAACAATTGTGGAAACTGGCGGCGACCGGTATACCGGGTTCTCCTTCGCAACTGCCCCAAACAACGGAAGATACAGGTCTGGCCGCTTCCAGTGTGACCACCAACGGGAAACAGGTATGCGCGATTTTTGCGACAGGCGATATCATCTGTGCGGATATAAACGGAAACAAATTGTGGGCTAAAAATTTAGGCGTGCCCGATAATCATTACGGATATGCTTCCTCACTCCTTATTTTCGGCAACCTGGTGATTGTACAATATGATAACCTAAACGCTCCCAAGGTACTTGCGCTCGATATCACATCGGGAGCCGAACAATGGAGTAAAAGCCGGACGGAGAAAGTGACCTGGAGTTCACCGGTCATTGCGTATGTGGACAACAAACCGCAACTCGTATTGATGGGGAATCCGGCCATTACGGCTTATAACCCGAATAACGGCGAGCAGCTTTGGCGGGTGGAATGCCTGACCGGCGAAGTCGGCTCCAGCGCATGCAGCAGCAACGGCATGATCTTCGGCGCCAGCGAATATTCGAAATTAATAGCCATCAACGGTACGGACGGAAGTGTTGCGTGGGAAGGAACGGATTTTCTTCCGGAAGTATCCAGCCCGGTAGCGACAAAAAACAACCTGTACCTTGCAACAAGTTACGGTGTGGTTGCCGCTTATGATGCACAAACCGGAGAACTTCGCAAAGAGCACGAACTGAATACGGAGTTTTATTCGTCGCCCGTAATAGCGGAAGGAAAGATCTACCTGTTCAGTAACGACGGCAAAATGCATATATTTTCGGCAGACAACAATTTCAGTTTACTGAATTCGTTCGAGACGGGAGAAAAAACGTTTGCCACGCCGGCTTTCACTGATGGAAAAATTGTAGTACGAACCGAAAACAGTATCTACTGTGTAACAGCGAACTGATATGGCATGCAATTGTGAAAATAACAGAACGGAAACGAATGAAGCGATGATAGCCGGCGTAGATGCTATTATCGACAAAACAGGTAAGTCGCGCCAAACAATTATTCCTCTTTTACAGGCTTTGCAGGAGAAATTCAGTTACCTCCCTTCGGCTGCTCTCGAACGCGTTTACGAACGGACGGAGATTGACCGTGCGCAACTGATCAGTGTTTCTACTTTTTATTCCCAGTTCCGGCATATACCGTACGGCAAACACCTTATTAAAGTATGTACGGGAACGGCCTGTCATGTAAAAGGCGCCGGAAACGTATACGATTCATTCCGGCGCGAACTGAAAATGGAAGGAGACAACATTACGACAGACGACCGGCTCTTTTCCATCGAAAAAATTGCCTGCCTCGGATGTTGTACGCTGGCTCCCGTTGTTCAGATCGACGAAAAAATATACGGCCACGTACTCCCCGGAAAAGTAAACGAAGTCATTGACGATTTTCTGTCGCTGCAAACCGAGAAAGAACAGGAAAAAGAAAAGAAAGAAAAACATAAAGTTGCCGGCGAAATACGACTCGGTATGGGATCCTGTTGTCAGGCAAGCGGCTCATCGGATATTTACCGGGAACTTCTGACGGCCTCCCACGAACTGGGAATCGAGGTTCGTATCAAACCTGTCGGCTGCGTAGGGGTCTGCAATAAAGTCCCTTTGATTGATGTCGTGTTTCCCGATGGTTCGATAACGCGTTATCCGAATGTAAAGGCAGCGGAAATAAAAGAGATCCTGCACCATAACTTCAAGCCGACAGGCTATCTGAAAAGACTGAAAAACAGTTTGCTGAATCATATCGACATATTTCATACCGATGTAACCTGGGACAATGTGATCTGGAAAGACGAACGCGAAAGAACCGGGGTGATAGATAGTTTCCTGACGGGACAAAAACATATTTCGACAGAAGGATACGGTTTTCTTGCTCCGCTTAACCTGGATGAATATGTAGCCCACGATGGTTTTGAAGCATTGAAAAAAGTATTGTCATCCGCCGCAAAAGAAGACGTGATCGGCAGTATCCTTAAAAGCGGTATCCGCGGCCGTGGCGGCGGCGGGTTCACAACCGGAAAAAAATGGGAGATTGTCGCTTCGTCGGACAGCAAAGAAAAATATGTCATCTG
>DOZP01000113.1:0-337 GCA_003517945.1 Porphyromonadaceae bacterium
GTCATGACCACCAGGAACACCCCCAATATGATGAGGGTAAAAGAACCGCCCTCTTTATCAATCATACCGGATATGTACGAAAAAAAATTGTTTTTGATTAAGTCGAAAGACCCTTTCCAGGANNCTCCAATCCCATTCCCAAGGCCTGTAAACATAGACCTCATCGTCTGTTTTAAACAAGATGTTCAGTATAGGAATGATAAGCGCAAAAGAAAACAGATTCAGTATTGCCGACAGAATATTAAACAGGATATTCAATACCACATATTTCTTATATGGCGGCACAAAACGCTTCAGTACCCGAACAAAATCCTTCATCTACATGACTTTCAAAAAA
>DOZP01000113.1:351-2860 GCA_003517945.1 Porphyromonadaceae bacterium
CCATATTCATCCGGACTATACAAAATGAAGCTATTCGTAGCTATACGGTGAGAGGAACCCGGCACTACTCTTCCGTCAACAGTCAAAGGAGTACTGGTCCAATAGAAGGCTCTTCCCATGCGATTATCCGTTCCGGCGTATTTCAACTGGGCGCCAATCCATTTTCCCGAAGTATTCCGCCCCTGCCTCATACCGGTAAGCGGCCAGGAAGTAACAGTATTACTATATGAATATTCCCAGTACCTGTTACTGTTTTTTCTATTATAGAACCATATAGAAGGAATTGGTTTAGAAGGATTTACTTTCAAATCCTCTAAATATATCTCATAATTATCAAATGCCATATGTAATGCATTTAAGTCACCCTTATCAGGTACTTTATAACCATAAGGACAAGGATCATAATCCGTTTTTCCCTCATCAGACCATAAATCCGTTTCACTTTCATGAAGCCAATCGGCAGGATCCGCTTCCGATGAAGATTCGCCATTATAAAAGAACCGCATAGGATATTTCCGGGACTCCTCAACGGAAGTATTCGCCGCCATTCCAACCTGAGACCATTCACTCACACCGGCGCCCCAGGTAGCTGAAGTATTAACAATGGTATGAGTCCGCGCAACATACAGCGGCATATCAGACTCATCATAAATAACGCCATCGCCACCCACAAAAGGATCCTTACGCCCCCACTGGTAAACAAATCCATACGTATCAATAGCCGGAGACAACGTATCAGCAGACAATGCTCCTATATTTCTATCTAAAAACTTATTTCCATCATATTGTATATCTTCCGGTTTGTCTGTAATCCAGATATGCCATGTCCACACAATATTACCCGAAGCATCCTTAAGGGCCAATACGACATTGCCTTTCGTATATTTTCCGAAATCCGTTCCTACCCGGAAATCAACATGACCCCTTGTTGCATTGTAATTAATGGAAGTTAGATCTATCAATTCGTTTATATCAAACGATGAATCACCACCCTCCTTTGATGCCCACAGCCAATCTACAGACACACCTGTCAACGGCATCACCTCGTTTATTTTCTTCAGATACATTCTGTATATTCCTGCTGAAGGTGCGATATGACAATTTGCAATCTTTCCTCCTGAGATTTCCTGAATCTGACTTGATACTGTATTATCTTGATTAGCTTCAATCGTCGATGTATAAATTGCATTAGGTTCCAATTCTGATATATCATGCTTTGAAATGATTTTATACCCTGATGTAGTCTCAATGATAGATATTAATCTTTCCGATGGTTTCATTTTCACAGGATTAATCACAAACCATAGATAGGGACTATCAGAAGTCTCCGATATCAATTTCCCCCCTGTCACAGAAGATGTTATAACATTATAACGGGAATTTGTTTCAAAAATAGGACCTGAATATCCTGAATTTTCCGGAGCTTTACTTACATCTATTGTGAAATTTCCGGCTAACGAATAATTGGCAGGTTTTTCTATAGCAGTAGTATCGGCAATATATAATTTGGCACTTACAATTCTTTCTTGAGAGAATACGCTAAGCGATTTCTTAACTTGAAAACGAAGAAACGTGAATATACTTTTAAATGTCATGGAACATGTTCCTCCATCCAAATCAAAAGAACTTGATGAAGCAGATATTGTAAATACATTTCTTTCAAGAACATTACCCATCCTATATTCTGTAGAATTGTCCACCGATTGATCCTGAATATTATTCAAAGTATAAGATGCTGTAGTTCCGGAAATAGAAGCCTGATACGGAGTATATCCATACACTGAAGCAGTAGTAAGATTTGTTGTTATCGTATCTGTATAAATAAGCGTAGATAGCCTAAAATCATATTTCCTGTTTGAAAATAGTAAAGTGCCATCACTTCCTGTCATAAACATTCCTGCAGATTCCGAATCATTCCAAGTCAAAACCGGAACCGAACCGACAAAGGACGGACCGGCATAAGTACTTACAAATGTACTGTCAATTGCTTGATCCGGTAAAAATCGAAGATAATACGTTTTTTGGGTTGCACCGGGTGGCGGTGGAGGTATTATAACATCCGGATCTTCTTCAGAAATTTTATCATATATGCAACTGTTTGTTGCAATACCCAACATCAGCAATATACTAAACAGAAAATATCTTTTTTTCATAATTTGCCTCCTTATTTTTAGCCAAAACCAAGTAATGATACGCAAAGATATGGATTTTTTTTTCGAATCACCTAAGAATTAATGGAAAAACTACCTATAAAAAACATTCGCTTCGCTTGAAACTCATCCAAACGAAGCGAAAAAACTCTTACAAAAAGAGATAAATTAGAAAAAAACGTTATTCATCATTCATTACAACCCCAAATCTCATTATTCATTCATTTATTGAAAATCATTCTTAAGGTATTATACCATGGGCACTATTACCAAACAGACCGCCTCCTTCTGCATTCAGCAGATAATTAACATCTACCACACAACGCACACTGAGCCCCCAGTCCATATTTACATCCGGA
>DOZP01000003.1:0-7465 GCA_003517945.1 Porphyromonadaceae bacterium
TGAATGATAATGAGGGATTGGAGAAAGAGGCAGATGTGATGGGAAGAGCAACAAGTAAAAACATTGAATTCAAGTCAAATATTAATTCAGAGAATATATATAATAGAAATATAATTCAAAAAATTACGATTAGAGGAAACGACTCAGATACTGAGGATAAAATAGATCATGGTGTCGTTTATAAATTGNNNNGGAAGAGTATGACGATGAAAAAAAGATTACAGAATTAGTAGATATTCAGTTTAGTCCATTGAATTTCTACATTGGGCATTGGGAAGCTGGTAGAGATGTCAAGAGTATTGCTAATGAATGGGCTGAATACTTAATAAAAGCTGGAATAAAAGCAGAGCATCGTTTAATAATACTAGCGTGTGAAAGTAATGAACTAGCGAAAGAACTAAGTATCGCTATTTCTAAAAAGGGGCAAAATGTAAAAGTAACAGGGGCATTAGGCTTGGCATATGAATATTGGTGGGATTTTTCATCTCCTCACAATCATGAAGTACAAATAGACCCAAAACATAAAAGTGTTGGTAAACTTAATGAAAGTAAAGATAAAACTTTGAAACAATGGATTGAAATGCGTTATGATAGTTTAATATTGATGGATATGTTAAACTATTTATTAAAGATTCTAAATGAAGAAAATTGTGAAAAATTAGATGTAGATAATATAAATCTCTTATGTGCTCATTTAGGTAATAAAGAATTTCAACAATTTAACCCTCATAGCTTTGAAGGACCTTTTTCAGAAGATACAAAAGAGAAAATATCAGAAAAAGGTACTCACAAGATATCTCTAGTGAAACTCTTAAAAATTCCAGAAGAGAATCAATGTAAAACTAGTAAAGCAAAAAATGATCGAAATAAAAAAATACAACAGAATAACGAAAAAAAAGAAAAAATGAGAGATGTTTTATCATCTGAAATAGACAAAGGACTTATCTATAATGCTCCAGACAAGGTTCCTCTCGCAAATCAGCACATGATAAACCTTATGAAAGATTGGAAAAATATTGAAGATAAAAATGAAGGTCTATCACATCTTTATGCCTATTTAGCTAGGGAATGTAATAAAATATGGACATCTATTGCAGCCAATAGATATGTAGATGAATTAGTCTCTGCCTACCAAGGAGATATACCTAATGAGAAAGGAGGCTCCCAATTAAAAGAAGGTTGGATAACTTATGAGAAAGGTGAAATTGTTTCAAAAAATACTCATTGGAGAGATATAACAGGTTAGGTTACTTTATTGTGCAAATAGGATACGATATGATAAATGGTCAGTATTATAGTAGAATGATGGCTCCTCTGCTCACTATTTCCACCGAGGCTGTAATCTGAACTCTGTCCAAAAAACAATGATTAGTAATTTATTTCTCACAATGACATTGACCTTACTTGAAATTGTAAATCCCGCTTCCTCCAGCCATACTCCCGAAAGTTTCAAATAAGGCACTTTGTGTCTGTTCTGCCAGGTATCGAAAGTAACTCTTTCTTTTTCGGCGGACAGATATGAAACTGTTAAACTGCGGACTTGGACAGATGGTAATTCTTCCTGATTCGTTGCAACGGGTTTGTTGCTTTTTTTTTGACCTTTTGTAGTTGACATAACAAAAAAATTAAATGAATAGAAGAAGGCAGGTCGCTGTCAACTACTTTAGTACATTGCTGTATTAAAAGGTCTTGGGACTTGCACCCATACGCCTGCCTCATTATCTTTATTTGACACATTAATTTTAAAATACAGAACATAGAATATAAAAGTAGTTGACGCTGCAAAAGTAGTCAAAAATTCTATAGTTGAAAAATCCTATCTATAAGTTTAAAAAACATTGACACGAGTTTCTGCTTATCGTTTTTGTTATTGTATTTGTCGTCCGGTCGAAGAAGCGGATGGTGCGTTTAGCCTGGCCTTCGTTGTGGGTTACCATCACAATTGTCCGTCCGTCCTGTTCGTTCAGCGTATGCAGCATGTCCGTTTTTTTAGATGAAGGATGATTTTTTGGGGAGGGTTATTCGTAATGCAGCGCTTCGGCGGGAGCGAATGAGGCTCCTTTTCGTGCCGGAAGCCATATCGCCGATATGATGACAATCAATAATAAGATGCATGTGATTGCGTTCGTGATGATGAAGCGGATGAATGTACGGTCGGGGAGGTATTCCGGGTTGGGTTCTCCCTGCCTGCCGATCGTATCAATCAGACCGGCATGTACGAACTGGTATTCGATCAGCATTGCCGGAAGGGTGATGAGCAGCAATAACCATATTCCTTCGATAATCAGGCTTGCGTGTATGTTCGCACGGGTTGCTCCTATGGCTTTTCGCAGGCCGATTTCATTCGGGCGCAGGCTGATACGGTACCAGAAGGCTCCCATAACGCAGAGGAAAATACACAGCAGGAAAAAAACCATTAAATAAACACGTAATTTTATGTTATTGTCGATGTCGAATGTCGCATTCTGTCCGATTTTATGATACGGGATGATACTTAATAAATAGAAATTTCCGATTTGCAGGGAATGTGACAGATCTGTTTTAAGTTGCTCCGTAAATTTTGTACCGGATAAGGACGAATGGTAACGAACCGATATTTCGGCGCTCCGCAGATTTTCGGCATTTAGCCCGCGGGAGAGGTAAAAATAGTTCTGCGGGCGCAGGTAGTCGAAACGTTTGTTATCATCAATGACTCCAATGACAACAAATTTCTGTTCGCCTCCGTCCAGTTCCTGACCGAAAGCATTCGCTCCGGCAAAAAGCGTATTTGCTGCAGAGCGGCTCAGGATGATGCCGTTGGGAACCCATTCAAAATCGTTGGTCGAGATCATTTTTTTTCCGTTTTCCATAGAAAATCCGAATACCTTAAAATAATCATTTTCGGGATCTATGGTTATGACTTGTCCGCCGGCGGTACGTGTTGTATCTTTTACACTACGGAACTCTCTTGCATAGTAGGAACCTCCTCCGGGAGTCGAGCCGTCGAAAGAGATACCGACCGCTTCAACCCCCGGATAGTTGCATATAGTTTGCAGCATGCGGGAATAGTTCGCTTCCAGGGTTTCCGGTTCGTTGGCCTCTGTCGTGTACTCCGGATGATTTTTGTCGAATTCGGACAGGTTTATCTGCAATGTGTTTTCTACGTTGCGATGGTTGGGTATATGATAGTTATAGACTAATACAAACAGGTAGTCTACGATATACCAGGTAAGGCAAAAAACCAGTAATAATTCTAACGCAATCCATGAATTACTGCGCTTGCGATTCCACATTTGTTTACATATAGATTTCCACATATCCGTTATTGTTTGGCGTTTAACGAAAAAATAATATCCTTGTGCGAAGCGCGCCATGCGGGGATAACGGCCGCGATCAGGTTCAGGAGCAAACATACTCCCAGCGCAATCAGGAAGACGGGAATATTGATCAGCATGGTTGCTGTGAATATCACTTTTGTTCCATCCGGGGGAACCGAACTCCAACTTTGTCCGATATTCATAATCCAGTCCGAACTGATCAGGATCAGTATGTATGAAAAGATCAATCCGGCTAATCCTCCCAGTAGTGTAAAAAGGAAGTTTTCTGTAAAGATCTGCCCCATCAGTGTTTTTACGGGCGCTCCGAATGCGCGGCGTATGCCCATTTCGGATAAACGGCGTTCCATGCGCGAATCCGTCATTGCCGAAAGACTTATACCCGGTATAAGCAGTAAAATAAGGAAAATCAGGCTGTGTTGCCAGCCTATTTTTGTGAAATCGAGAACTTGATTTGAGTACAAACGGAATGTACTTTCCCAATGCCGGTCCGGCTGGCCAAATAGTTTAAGTTCTATTTGATCCGGCAACGTACTATTCAGTTTGCGCACATTGTCGAGCGCTTCATTCCGTATCTTTTCCATATCGCCGGCTGACGACGCCAGGATGTATACCCCGAAATTGCCCAATGTACCTCCTTCTGCAAAGGAACTCTTATGACCGGGATTAACCGTATAGGGGATCCATAATTGTGCAAAAGTTGTTTCGGTAACAAAAGAGGCATCTTTCACAACGCCGCAAACCCTGTAAGGCATAAAATTGAGTGATACATATTGTCCGACCGCATCAACCGTACCGAAAAGGCGTTTGGACATGGATTCCGAGATGACGGCGGTTCGTATGCCCGACTGAAAATCGGCTTCCGTAAATGGGGTTCCCTGAAGGAAACGAAAAGCGAATACATGCCAGAAGTTGGTATCTACATACTTGACGGTAGCGGGAAGCTGCTCTTTGCTGCCGGGAGGCTGTATAAAGTGTTTTTTCCACGGATCGTAGAGGGCGGAAACGGCTTCCGTATCATGTAACGACAGAAAGCATGTTTCAATTGTATGGTAGGAAAGATTAGCGCTGCTTATATCTCCGTTAGGACTTTCTTCCATGGCGTTTTTGACGATCAGCATCCTGTCCCGGTTTGTCTCCGGATAGATATTGGCAATCCGGATATAATAGACGATGGATAGCACCATCACGACCGTAATGGATAATCCTGTTCCGATGATGTATAGCGAACTGAATAGTTTCTCTTGTTTGATCAGGTTCCATGCCTGTTTGAAATATAGAATCATTTTTTAGGTGTATCGTTTTTGTTATTGTACTTGTCGTCCGTCGAAGAAGCGGATGGTGCGGTCGGTGCGTTTAGCCTGGTCTTCGTTGTGGGTTACCATCACAATTGTCCGTCCGTCCTGTTCGTTCAGCGTATGCAGTATATCCATTACTTCGGCGCCCATTTTACTGTCCAGGTTGCCGGTCGGCTCATCAGCCAGAATAATATTCGGATTTCCGATGATGGCGCGTGCGATGGCCACGCGTTGGCATTGTCCGCCGGAAAGTTGTGTCGGGAAGTGTTTCATGCGATGGCTCAAACCTACTTTTTCCAATACTTCTTTCGCCGTTTTGCGTCGTCCGGAAGCAGCTACTTTGCGGTATAGCAGCGGTAGTTCCACATTATCGAGCACATTCAGGGAATTGATCAGGTGAAAACTCTGGAAGACAAATCCCAGTTGTTTATTGCGGAATGCCGCCTGTTCCCTGTCGTTCATATTGACGGTGTTGATCCCGTCGATTTCGACGGTTCCGGTCGTAGGTGTGTCTAATAATCCCATGATGTTCAGTAGAGTGGATTTGCCGCAACCCGAAGGTCCCATGATGGAGAGAAATTCTCCTTTACGTACTTCTAAGTTGACATGCTCCAGGGCTACCGTTTCAATTTCTTTTGTACGGTAAATTTTTTCCAGGTTTGTTAATTTAATCATGATCTTTTTATTTAGCTATTTAATATATTCATTGTATGCAAAGCGTATCATTCGTAATGTAAGGCTTCCGCCGGCGCGATCCGTTCCGCTTTGCGTACGGGTAGCCAAATGCCGATGCAGATCATGACCGTCATCAGCAGGTAAGTGCCGCCGTACGTGGTCAGGAAACGTCCGGTGGTATAGGGTAACCGGTACGTGTCGGGCATATCCAGGAATAGCATATTGAGTGCAAAGGCAAGCGTAAGGGGTATTGTGAGGAACAGGATCAGCAGTCCTTCCATATACATGAAGTATTTTATGTTCGTCTTATTGGCGCCGAGGGCAATGCGTAGTCCAACCTCTCCGCGGCGCGATTGTCCGCGTAGCCAAAAGGTGCCGGTGATACCGAAAAGGACGTTGATCAACAGAAAGGTCATCAGGGAGAGTTTTCTGTTTTGTTCATCAATGGTTTTGCTTGTCTGTATATCGCGGTAATGTTCGGTGGAATTGGCGCTGTATACATACAGGTTGTTGACAACAAGCCGATCGCCCATTTCACGGAGAAATTCGTTCATTTCGTCTTGGGAGAAAGGTTGTTTCATGCGTACGCAGAACTCCGCGTTTTTGGCGGAGTTTCCGCCAAAATAATTCCGGATGTTTTGGGGCGTGATCAGTTTATAGAAGAAAGCCTCGCTTCGTAGAAAACTATTGTCGCGATAGGGGACGGATACGGCTGCAATCGTCATACTTTCACCGTTTTCACCGGAATACCGGACTTGTCGTCCGCGTACGTCGTTCGTATGAAAGAATTTCAATGCCATGTCTTCCGACACGATCACCGGGTTCTGTTTGCCTTCCAGTTGCCGGGTGATGGGGTTTCCCTGGATATCGGTTATGCGGAACATATCGAAATATTCCGGTGAAACATACCGGCACTGGAAGCTCTGCCCGCGGCTTGTCGTATCGCCATCGACCGGTTCGATACCTGTCCAGGAGTTTCCGAATGAGTAGGGAGCCGAATAGAAGGAGATACAGACATCTTCGACTGCCGGATGTTGTTTGATCTGTTGCTGTAGTTTGGACAGATCTTCGCTGCCCGATGATGTGTAATTTTCTTCGGACACATAGCCCGCCGCATCCGGACTGAAGAAATCTAACTGAAAGCGCCAGGAATTTGTTATATCATATCCCATCGGGGAATAGTATGTCCGCATATCCACATACAGTTGGTCGGTCATCCACCAGACGGCGCATATAACTACTGACAATTCGGCAAATATCCATACGTTCGTTTTTCGTTGCGACCAGATTATTTTTAACAGATGCTTAATCATATCTTGTTTTTTTAGTTGTTGGTATCGTTTAATGCTTCTACTATTTGCCGGCGGGTGATATGCAGGGCGGGCAGTCCGGCGCTCAGCAGGTTCAATAAAAAGGCGAAGAACAGGACGGCAATGAATAGTCCGGGCTTGAACAACATATCGGCCGTCAGCAGCACTTCTTCGTCGAGCGTGAACGATCTGCTCAGGTACAGGAACAGGAAGGAAAGGCCGAAACCGATCAGCGCTCCGATGCCGGTGAGTACCATATTTTCGAATAAGATTTGTTGTATAATAGACTTCTTTGTCGCCCCAAATGCTTTTCGTAGTCCTATTTCGCCTTTTCTTTTCTTAACCGACGATAATACGACGCTGATCAGGTTAATCGCCGGAATGAAAAGGAGGAACAGCAAAATGGATCCCTGGCCTATCAGGTAATCTTTCAAATCTACTTTTTTAAAACCGTTGGATCCTATCGCCATGTCCAGATGTGTGAGCGGATTTTTCATGAAACTGACTTTGCAGTCTTGTTTAGTCGTGTTATAAACTTCGATTTGTTTTGTTAATTCTGCCTTGATCGCTTCGAAGTCCGAATCGTTTTTTGCCAGCATGATCATATTGAAATAACCTGTCATATTTTCGTATGGAGCGGTTTGTCCGGTTAGCCCTGCTTTCGAGGTGTAGGGTACCCAGATGTCTGCGTAGGCGTATTTGGCTGCCTTGCTTACTTGCCTGACTACTCCGCAGATGGTGTATGTCGTGTAATCGAAAACGATGTTTTTTCCGATCACATCCGCGGAACCCAATAATTTACGGGCGGCCGTCTCGGAGATAACGGCGCGGGGAAGCCCGGATTCGAAATCCGCTCCGGTGAATGGCG
>DOZP01000003.1:7650-10539 GCA_003517945.1 Porphyromonadaceae bacterium
CCAAGTACATACAGCATCCTGCTGCGGTTCGATTCCGGGGCGTATCCGGCGTTGTTGATCTGGAATACCAATACGATGACAAGGATCATGGCAATTGACAGGGCTGTTCCCAGAATTGAAATGGCGTTGACTAAAGGATTTTCCTTCAGCATCTGCAGGGCTTGCTTGAAATAATGTCGTATCATGTTGTTAATTGCTGATTTTCAGTTTGTTTTTTTCTTTATAATTACTCATATCGGATACGACTACTTCGTCTCCTTCTTTGAGTCCGCTGATGACTTCTACGTATTCAAAGTTGCTGTCGCCCAATTGTACCTTGCGTTTGAGCAGCCGGTCTCCGTTGATCACGAACAGTTCATATTCGCCTTTTCCCATGTAATAAGAAGCGTTGGCAATCCGCATGACGTCGTCTTTGATGGCATTCATGACGTAAACATCGGTTTTGAGGCCGGAACGCAGGCGTTTGTGATTACTTTCTTCCAACCGGACGGAAAAAGAGATGACGCCGTTTCTGGATAATGGCGTAACTTCGCTTACGATACCGTTCAGTTTGTCGTTTCCTATTTTTATAACTGTTTTATTTCCCGCGGCGATGCGGTCGCCATACGTATCGGCGATTTCGCCTTCGATCTTGAAGTTGGAAAGGTCGGAAACGACGGCGATACGGCTGCCTTGTTGTATTTGTGCGCCGATTTCATTGTTTACATAGGTCAGGATCGCTTTTCGCGGCGAACGTATCTGCGCATCGTCGAGCGTGCGTTTCATTTCCGCCAGGCTTTTGCGGAAGATGCTTAACTCCAGTTCTTTTACTTTAAACTCAGCTTCAGCCAGCGCCTGCTCGTTTTTGTATTTTTGTTCGTCTTCGTTCAATTGAAGTTGCCCTACATTATAACTTAGTTCCGTTTGGCGGACTTTGTCCGTTGTTCCTGCACCGAGGCTGTCCAGGTAACGTTCGTTGCGAAGTTCCACTTCTTTGCGGTTCAGTTCCATACGCGATACTTTCAGTTTCATTTCCATTTCCGAAAGTTTGCCCCGGTTGGTTACCCGCAATTGTTCCAGTTGCAGTTGCTTCATCTGCTCTTCATCCAGCAGTTTGTTATAATCGGTTTCGGCCGATTGCAGATCCAGTTTCAGGATCGGCGTCCCGATGTTAACCGAGTCGCCTCCCTTTTTGTATACCTCAACAATACGTGAGTGGATGGGGGAATTGATTATTTCCTCAAATGCCGGAACGACTTTTCCGGAAGCATTGACAGACACTTCTATGCTTCCGCGGTCGGCAGTGGAGATCTGTAAATCTTTACGTTTGAGGGATGTTTGCATAATTGATGTAATGAATACAATGATGCCGGCAAACCCTGCAATGCCGATACCTGTTTTTATCATTTGCCGTCGAAGTTTTTTGCGTTGCACTTCTTTTGGTATTTCCCGATCCATGTTTCTTATGTTATCATTTTTGCAATCATCCGTTCAAATGGCATGCCAAAGGAGTATTATTTTGTATATCAACTGATTGATTATTCAAAAGGTGTCCGATATCGGACAGGATGTTCAGTTTTGTTCCGTCTTCCCGCAGGGTTGAATAACTTAAAACGGTATAGCATTAAAATTATATTTGATTATCATTCACGTATCGTCGTGTTTATTCTATTGAGATAAACGAATTTATTTTGTATTGTTCTCAATATGTGCTACATTTGCACATTGAGTTAACCGCAAAAAATGAAAAAATGAAATCGGATTTTAATAAAAAAGAACGGCTTTTATCGCTTGATACGCTGAGGGGTTTTGATATGTTGTTTATCATGGGACTATCGGGTTGGGTTGTTTCCCTGTGCGGATTGTTTCCGTCGTCCGGGTTTATGGCCTGGCTTTCGTCACAAATGCAACATGTTGAATGGAATGGTCTTTCACACCACGATACGATTTTTCCCCTGTTCCTGTTTATCGCCGGTATATCGTTCCCTTTTTCTATCGCTAAACAACGGGCCAAGGGGAAGACCGAAATGCAGATTTTGACCAAAGTGATCAAACGGGGTTTGGTTCTGGTGTTATTGGGGATGGTTTACAACGGATTGTTTAAGCTGGATTTCGCTAATCTGAGGTGCGCGAGCGTACTGGGGCGTATCGGCCTGGCGTGGATGTTTTCGGCGTTGCTGTTCATGAAATTCAAGCCGAAGGCGCTGGCTGTCATAGCGGCCGTTATCCTGATTGGTTATTGGCTTTTGTTATGGCTTATTCCGGGCGGGCCGGATACGTATTCGTTTGAAAACAATCTGGCGGGAGCCGTGGATCGTGTATTGTTGCCCGGTAAGTTGATCTATGGAGACAATCATTTTGACCCCGAAGGATTACTAAGCGCGTTGCCCGCCATTGTAACGGCTATGTTGGGTATGTTTACGGGACAGTTTGTCCGTATTCCGGGCGATAAAATTACGGAGAACAGGAAGGTGTTGTATATGTTTGCCGCTGCCGTTGCATTGTTGGTAACCGGGTTATTGTGGAGCTATGTTTTTCCGGTTAATAAAATGTTGTGGAGCAGTTCGTTTGTTTGTGTGGTGGCCGCTTATTCCCTCTTTTTATTCGCCCTGTTTTATTATATTGTGGATGTGAAGGGATATCGTAAGTGGACGCTTTTTTTCCGGGTGGTCGGAATGAATTCGATTACCATTTACCTGGCGCAGCGGGTTATCAATTTTAATCAGGCTTCAAATTTCTTTTTCGGCGGATTGGCGGCTACGTTTCCCGAAGCCTGGGCGCATCTGATAAACAATACGGGGTATATTGTTGTTTGCTGGTTATTCCTGTATTTTCTGTATAAAAAGAATGTATTTTTAAAAGTATAACCTGTGGGTATAGATCGCAGGAATTGGGCGAACAGAGGGCCGC
>DOZP01000003.1:10697-10977 GCA_003517945.1 Porphyromonadaceae bacterium
TTCAAGCCGGTAATATAAAAAACAAGGATAGCGTCTTTATGTGTATATTAGATGACCTCAATCTTTCTGGGGATTTATAGAGGAAAGGTCTGCTATTTCTTAACGAATGCAAATACGGTGTTCACCGAATGGGTGCAGTTCAACTTAGTCACTGGACTTAGACACGGTGTTCAATTCTGAAATATTTCGTATTTCGCTGTATATTATGTAAATATGCTATTTTTTGGTACGGCTTAGACACCAAACTTAGACACTTGCTAACGAAGCAAATCCTTTCTTT
>DOZP01000248.1:0-5237 GCA_003517945.1 Porphyromonadaceae bacterium
AACCGTAGGATACATCTCCGGTGCACGGATCACAAACACTTTCCGCGCATCGCTTATCATATAAAAATCAAGAAAAGTCTTTACCATCACCTCATTTTCCTGATGAAAAGAAATATGGCCGATCTTACCGTCCAACACGTGTACGGGTAATTCTTTTACGCGATGCAGGAACGTGTTGCTGTCTGAGAAGACAAGGATGGGTATGTCTTTATTCGTGTCTATGATATGCTTTATCGCGGCTAAACATCGTTGAACCAATTCTTCCTTTTTCTTTTCGGGAACCATATTGAATTGGTCGCCTTCGAAGTGTTCCAGCGCATTGACAAACCGCAGGTGAACGGCTATGTATGTATTTTTTTCAAAACCGGTTTCTTTTATTTTCCGCAGGATAAAATCTTGGGGCTTAAATAATGAATGATAGAGCGTTCCCCACAGGATTTTATAATCCGGAACCCGGTTTGTTTCCAGAACATCATAACCGATATAACTGTATACATGATATTGTCTGACGGAATTACGCAGCCGCGGAATTTTACCGCCGCCGTTGTAGGGGATGACCCTTGAATTTTGCAGGCTGTAACTTAAATCGTCTTTTTTCGCCCGCCAGTCATGTTCGTTAATATCCAGATAATCGCTCAGGCGAAAGGGAGTTTCAAATATGATTTTAAAATCGAACCCGTTTATTTTTGCGATATAATAACATCCGACGATCGCCTTATACCTGTCGCTGAGCCCGGGATGTTTTATTTCCGGATCAATGATAAAATAAAGCGTATTGCCCTCGACTTGTTTATCTTTCCCGAATGAATAATATTTCATATAATACCGGCAACTCCGGCAAAAATATCTCATATCATTCACATGAGTCTGAAAATATTTCTTGTAATATGTATTCGCTCTCAGGTAGCATTTGATTCGTTCGATTATATCCATTAAACCAGCATGAAGTGTGATGTTCGGCTCAAAAACCGGGTTTACAGCGGCAAAGATACGACATTTTCCTCAAACGGCAATTTTAAGATTTAAATGTGTATACACGCTCTGGGGTCTTAATGATCCGTCCGGTAGATAAAAGTCGGAAATAAGTTTTGTCTGCGTCCGTTTATTTGTAACTTTGCATAATCAGGGCGAAAATAGTTTATAACCGGTATTGAAACGCCGGGTATGATGATGTTAGAATGATTACGAATGAAGAAAAAAATATTATATATATGTTCCGAGGCGACTACGGGTTTACTCCCATACGCGGTAAATATTATACGATGCGCGTCTCAATCTCCGGCGTTGGATGTGTATGCGATCACGATAGACGCGAACGGACTTTCCTACCGGTCGTATTTTGACGATCGCCTGGCTCCGAAAATTTCTTTTCTGAATGGAGAATACAGCGGGTTGCGTAAGTATGTCAATAAAATCTATCCGGAAAAAATAGGGCGGGAAGCGAAACGGATTTGCAAAGCGTACGGTATAGATATCATTCATTTGCTGACGGTAGATTATACTTGTGTTCTGCTGGCGCCGCGCCTGAAAAGATTGGCTCCGGTTTATTATACCGTACACGATTTTATACCACATGAAGAATCGTTTAAGAACGTGAAAGAGCGTCTGGTCTCTTTCTATATCCGGTCGGGAGTGAATACTAATATCAAACGGATACATAATCTGGTAACAAACAGTAAGAACCAGTATAGCCGGATTAAAAAAAAATATCCCGGAAAAAAGGTGTATTATCATATTTTTCCTTCTCTGATTACCGGAACTATTACCGGAGGAAAGGAGGTCTGTCCCGAACTATACAATGTGAAGAATTACATCTTATTCTTTGGGTATATCGAAAAATATAAGGGAGTGGAATATCTGTATGATGCATTTAAAAAAAATGAGAAGCTGTCCGGATATCATCTGGTGATCGCGGGAGGCGGGAATATCTATTTCCCTCACGATAACGATCCGCGTATTCTGTTTATCAACAGGTATATAAAAGATGAAGAAGTTAAAAACCTGTTTGAACAGTCGGCCTGTGTGGTATACCCCTATATCTCGGCTACTCAGTCCGGAGTACTTACCCTGGCATACAAACTTCAGACACCGGCTTTGGTTTCGGATATTCCCTTTTTCAGGGAAACATCGGCAGACGATTGTTGTTTGTTCTTCAGGCATGCGGATACGGCGGATTTGTCGGAGCAATTGGAACGGTTATTGTTTCATACCGATCTATCGGATATGAAAACCGCACAGAAAAGACATTACGATGAGAATTATTCCGAAAAGGCGCTCGTATCTTCTATAGAAACGGTCTATTGAGCGTATGTTTTAAGTTCTTTCTTTGGATTTAAANNACATTACTTCCGGTTCAGATAATGGCTCTCATCCGCCATCTGTAACATTTCAAAATCACCTTTGCTGTCTCCGTAGGCAATCAGTTTGTAGCAGTCACGTTCCGGATATCTTTCAAGGATGCGCTTAACCTTTTCTTTCCCATAACAATTGGGCGATGAGAATTGTCCGGTAAGTTTTCCTTCCGTATTCACTTCTAACTGAGTAGCCAGTACGGCGTCGACCCCTTCCTCTTTCGCCCAGGGGATGATCCAGTTTTCGGCAGAGGCGCTGACTATTATTACTTTATGGCCTGCATTCAGATGATCTCTTAAATACTGATAGACTTCCGGCCTGATAGACTTCCTCACGAAAGATTGAAAAGACATGCATATTGTATTAAATTTATCAACCGGCCAATTCCTGTAGAAACGAGAGAATAGCAGTTGTTTGGCTTTGCCGTTACTCAGCAATTTCAGCTTATAGAGCAGCAAAAACGGAAATGCAAGGATCAGATTTATGATTATGCTGAAAGGATGGTGGGTTTTCTTCATAAATCCCCACATCGAATCCCGGTTTATGATTGTCCCGTCAAAATCAAATGCAGCGATAGTATACTTCATTGTTTAAAAATAAATGATAAAGGCAAAAGCGAGTATCCACCCGGCTATACATATCTGGACAAACCGGTCTTTCAGCAGGATCTTTGTCGGGCTGCCGCTGTTTTCTTCAACCATGGCAATCTGCAGATAACGGAAAATAGCAGCCAAAACAAAAAGGGACGTGGTATAAATATAGTTATTATTCAGGCGTGTAACAACGCTACTATCTACCGAGTACATAATATATGAGATAATCGTAATTGTCGCCGTAATGATCATCATTGCATTCAGAAAATCAACATTGTACCGGACGATATTTTTTCTGGCGATAATTCCCTTTTTCTGATAATGGAGCACATCATCGCGCCTTTTGGAACAAGCCAGAAACAAGGCCAGGAGAAATGTCATAAGTATAATCCAGTGCGACAATGTAACACCGGCGGCATAACCTCCGATGAGAACGCGCAGCACAAAACCCAGCGCAATGCACAGGATATCAATAATAGCGATCTGTTTCAGTTTGAAAACATAAGCCATATTCATGACAAAATACAGTAGTGTCATGATAATCACACCGGTATTCAGTCTTGTTATGATCAAGACAGACAATCCTCCGGTAAATAATAATAAGCCTGACAACCGGGCGGTTAACAGGGATACGGATCCGCTTGCCAGCGGCCGTCCCGATTTTTCCGGATGCAACCGGTCTTCTTCCACATCAAGGATATCGTTTACACAATAGATAGCGCTTGCTATGAATGAAAAACCTGCGAAAGCGTATATACAAAGTATTAATTGATGTATATTTGCAATATTCGCATTAAAGAACAGCGGAAGAATAATAAATAAATTTTTCGTCCACTGATGAGGACGTATCAACCGTAATATATCTCGTAATTTCATTAATCATCTACATTGCTGAATCTGTTTACAAAGATGCAAAGGTAATATTTATTAATCGGAATTCTACATTCCCTTCGTCCATTTATCCATTAAGCAGGCAGACAAAATCAAGGAATAAGAGAATAAACGATACGGCGAAACAATATTTAATAAGAAGTTTCGTTTTTAAGGTTGTATCTTGCCATGGCAAACAAAAGTAACATACATTTGCTGTTATGTCCGGCATACATTATCTTTGCACTCGTTTTATAAAAAACAGACAATATGAATCGATTTTTTTTACCTGTAATATGCATCATCGTTTTGTTCGGTTCCTGCAGGACGCCGAAAGACGTTGCGTACTTTCAGGGGCTGGGAAACCTTACGGAGGAACAAAAAGAGTCTATGAATCAGGTTTATAATCCCAAAATATGTATTGATGACGTATTGATTATAAATGTGACGTCTCCTGACAGGGAAAGCGCTGCACCCTATAATCCGCCGCCTTACGGGTATTATAAGCCGGGAGAGGCCGAGATCGGCATTTCAGCCGAAACACAAAACCTTTATACGTATCTTGTAGACGAAGAAGGATATATTAATTTTCCGGTTCTGGGGCATGTAAAAATAGCCGGACTGACGATTAACGAGGCAAACCGGATGATGGAAGACAAGATACGGGAATCTTTGCCGAAAGTACTTGTCAATATTCAGATCGCGAACTTTAAGGTGGGTATATTCGGTGAAGTGGCGCATTCAAATCTCTATTATATAAAAAGTATACGTGTTTCGGTTCTTGACCTGATTGCAATGGCCGGAAATCTGAATATAAATGCGGACAGGAAAAATGTCTGGCTGATACGCGACAATAATGGAGATAAAGAATATATAAAGATGGATCTGACGGACCCCGAATTGTTCGCGTCTCCCTATTTCTACCTGCAACAGAACGATATGGTAATCGTTAATCCGAACGATGCCCAGAAAAGAAATTCGCGCTATAGTAATGAAAATTCATTCCGGCTCAATATATTTACTTCTGTCATTTCGGTAATAGCTACGGTTTTTAGTACGATTGCTCTTGTAAAGAGAGATCTATAATAATTTGTTTATGGAAAATAAAAATAAGGAAACAGTGGGTCTGAAAACCATAATAGTGAGATATTTGCATCGCTGGAAATTGTTTCTGACAGTATTCGTGTTATCTTTTATTCCCGCTATCCTGTATCTTACCATTATGCCCCGTACCTATGAAATTACGGCGAGTGTGCAGCTTCAGGCGGAGAAAGAATCCAGTATGGCCAGCTTCGGACTTGGCGAGGCGGCCGGATTGATGAAGTCTTTTGGCGTCGGTTCGGGAGGAGGAAGTGTCAAAATTGACGATGAGATGGCGATTTTGACTTCCAACCGGATGCTGCGTTTAATGATTCTTGATTT
>DOZP01000248.1:5296-5556 GCA_003517945.1 Porphyromonadaceae bacterium
AATCTGGATGATGAATATGTATTTAACGTATCTGTATCTCCGGGCAATATAAAGGTCAAAGCCGGAAATGTGCTGGGGGGTGACAGCGAAACGTATACGTATACCGCTCTTCCGGCAAAAATTCATATCGGTTCGATGGATTTTGTATTGGATTTTAATGAAAATAATAATCCGGCGGAATCTTATAAACTTACTATACGTTGTTTGCCGGCAGGTTGGGTTGCGGAGAAACTCGCGGATATGATAACGGTAGAAGAAGT
>DOZP01000248.1:5571-5966 GCA_003517945.1 Porphyromonadaceae bacterium
GGCAAAGACCTGTTGAATGTTCTTATCGGGAAGTATAATAAAGATGCGGAAACGTTTAAAAGTCAGGAAGATAATAGAACGATGGAATTTGTTGACGGACGGATAACCAAAGTGATTGCCGATTTAAGCAAGGTGGAACGTGAGATGGAGGAATATAAAACCCGGAATGATATAACGTTTCTGGAGTCGGATGTTCTTATGTACAGCGAAGCTATGAAACAATTACAAACAGCTATTTTAGATGTGGAATCGCAGACTTACATGATCGATATGCTGGACGAGTATATAAAAGATCCGAAGAACAGGTACAGTGTTATACCTTCACTGATGACCATCTCCAGGGGAGAGCAGGTCGGTGCGATCTCAAAATACAATGAATCCCTTGTGGAACGCGA
>DOZP01000248.1:6072-7121 GCA_003517945.1 Porphyromonadaceae bacterium
GAACGTGAAATGCGTTTAAAGATGAAGACGATCCCGGAAAAAGAACGGGAATATTTGAGTTATCGCCGTGATCAGGAAATTCTTCAGGGAGTATACCTGATGTTATTACAGAAACGCGAGGAAACAGTTCTTTCATTGGGTAAGAATACGGAGCGTGCACGGGTTATAGAGCCGGCCTATGTAAAGCAAAGGCCGTTAGGGCCCCGGAAATTGTATGCGGCGATAGGTATATTGGTGCTGACGCTTATTATACCGGTTGGATATTTATTTTCAAAGGATTTATATGTATCTCTTAAAGAGGAATATAAGAAAACGAAATAAATGCGTTCCGTTTCTTGTGTGTGATTTATTTCATATTCCGCGCGCTTTCAGGTAGACATGTATAGTCTGTTCCGCAATCTTATCCCAGTCGTAGGGAGTCAGGTCATACGAAGGAACCGTATAATCCTTCAGTTTGTTTTTCAGCGCTTCGGTAAGGTTGTGTGTGGCATGATCGTCGTAATGGAAATAATCGGACGGGGGCAGATGGACCTCTTTATTGGCAGGTATATCGCTTGCCAACACAGGTAATCCGTAACTCATCGCTTCCAACAGTGCGATCGGTAAACCTTCGTGCGACGAAGGGATGACAAAAAGACGCGCGTGTGAGAGCAATGTATGTAATTTATCACCTTTGATAAAGCCGGTCAGTATAATCCGGTTGTTCCGGGCCGCTAATTTCAACTCTTTTGAATAATCATCTTCTATGTCGGCATCTCCGGCTATCACCAATTTATATTCCGTTTGATCCAGACCTGAAAAAGCCTTTATCAAAGAATGAAAATTCTTTTCGGGCACAAAGCGCCCCATAGCGAATATGTATTTACGGGGTTCGACGCCTATCTCCCGTAAATAATCAAAATCATTGCCTGTTTTGGGTGAAGGGACGCCGTTACGGATGAGGTGCGCATCCTTTCGTCCGTATTTGCGTTTTATAATATCGTTAATGACATTTGATATGACGATCACTTCGTTGGCGAACATACCCCCCATACGCTCTCCGAACCGTA
>DOZP01000284.1:0-1366 GCA_003517945.1 Porphyromonadaceae bacterium
GCGCTTGGTTACAAATGAAAAATCACCAAAAGAATATGACCTTACATTAAGTTGAAAATCATAATAACCTAAAGATAGTCATGGATATATGAATAGGAGACTATGACAATAACTTTGCAAAAAATTAGAGAGGGTGAGGTTGTAGAAATATTGGAATGATGCTATTCTAAGTAGATATCATGTAAGAAAGAAGCTATCCTTAAACAGGATTCGCCCAGCAGACGATTGATTCGGACAATGATTCCAGACGGTTTTTCAGTCCGGAATAATCATCCTGTTTGTATCCATCAAATCCTTTTTTATTCAACACTTGCATTCATTCATTTTCTACAAAACTTCAAGCAACTTACTGATCGCAACTTCCGCAGATTTATGCTCTCCGAGAAGTGTAACAAACTTACTTCCGATAATTGCGCCGGAGGCATAATCGCATGCGGCGCGAAACGTCTCCCGGTTACTTATTCCGAATCCGACCATGCGCGGATTGTGTAAAGACATGGCATTGATACGCCGGAAATAAGCCTGCTGCCGTTCATCAAAAGACTGTTGCGCACCGGTCGTCGCGGCCGACGAAACCATATAAATAAAACCGTCCGTATGCGCATCAATCAGGCGAACACGTTCGTCGGAAGTTTCCGGCGTTATGAGCATAATAACTTTTACATTGTATTTTTCGGCAACCGGTTTAAAGTCATTCAGATAATCATCAAAAGGCAAATCCGGGATAATACAGCCGTCTATACCGCACTCTTGGCACGAACGGCAAAAATTTTCAAAACCATATTGCATAACAGGGTTCAGGTAGCCCATAAGCAAAAGGGGGATCCGGACATCTTTCCGGACATCTTTCAGTTGACAAAACAGTTTTTTCAGCGACATCCCATTGCGCAACGCCTGAGTAGCGGCATTTTGTATCACCACCCCGTCAGCCATCGGGTCGCTGAAAGGAATTCCGATCTCTATCATATCAACTCCATTCTTTTCCAATGTACGTATCACATCTACCGTATGATCCGCCTCCGGATAACCGGCGCAGAAATAAATTGAAAGAATATGATTCTTCTTTGTCTCAAATAATTGATTAATTCTATTTTCCATATGTAATTGTTTTTATGATAATTATTTAATATTCGGGATATTTGCGAATCCCGCCGATAAATTTTTCTAATTTCTCAACATCTTTGATGGCAGGCGATATTTCAAAACCGCTGTTGAGGTCAATACCCGCAAATCGCGCATGTTCCAGCAAACATACGTCGTGCACGCTGTCCGGCGTAAGCCCGCCACTCAATAAAAACGGTACGTTACCGGTATAGCTTTCAAGCAATGACCAGTCAAAACGCTTTCCCGAACCTCCATAACCGGC
>DOZP01000284.1:1548-6309 GCA_003517945.1 Porphyromonadaceae bacterium
ACGCCCACTTTCCGCTTTGTGCACAAGCGTATGGCATGCAGGCATTCATCATCGCCGAAGACGCGCCTGGGTGACCCATGATAAAATATAAACCCCATATAATCAATATCGAGCGTTTCTATCCGGCGTATATTTTCAGGACTACGCATCCCGCATACTTTTATTTTCATCCGTTCAGTTCATTTATAAACGTTGTCAGCGCCGCCCCCGGATCCGCGGTTTTCATAAAAGTCTCACCGATCAGAAAACCCCGGAAACCTACCTCGCGAAGTTTTTTGATAAGACTTGTATCAGAGATCCCGCTCTCGGAAACGAACAAAGGAGCATTCGTTAGGCTGCCGGCTTCCGACTTCATCCGTTCGATCATCCTGAACGAGTTGTCCACATCGGTATGAAATGTGCCGAGATGACGGTTATTGACACCCAGCATATCCACATTTTCATTCAGATAGGACAATTCCTTTTCGCTATGAACCTCCAGCAGGACTTCCATCCCCAATTGATGAGCTATCGCCGCAAAGTCCTCACATTCGGCTCTTGTCAGTATGGCTGCGATAAGCAGCACCGCATCCGCCCCCATGATCCGCGCCTGGTATAACTGATACGCATCAATAATGAAATCTTTCCGCAAAAGCGGCAAGCTCACCTCGTTCCGCGCATTCCGCAAATCATCATAGCTCCCTCCGAAAAAATCCGTATCGGTCAGTATCGAGCAGGCCGACGCCCCTCCCCGTTCGTACGCAGGTACGACATCGCAAACTTTCGCCTCCGGAGCCAGCCATCCCTTGGCGGGAGAACGACGTTTAAATTCCGCGATTATTCCACTCTGAGAGGCTTCGAGCGCACGACGCATCGAACAGGTAGCGCTGCCGAAACGCCGCTCTCCAAAACCCAGCAGGGATTCCAACGGAACAGCCTCTTTCAAACGCGCCACTTCCAATCGTTTACCGATCACTATTTCATCTAATATATCCATCTTTTATTATTCATTTGTTATGTATGCAAAATTCGTTGTGCATGGCAAATTATCAACCATTTATCTCAATAAATTTCTTCAACACCTTCAAGGCGTTACCACTATCCAGCGATTCACGGGCTTCCAAGAGACATGCTTCAATGCTCTTTTGCGGACATATCACCTGAATAGCAAAAGCGGCATTTATCAAAACGCAATCCCGTTGCGCATCCGTCGCCGTATTATGAAGTACATTGTCAAAAATCCGGGATGCGGCTTCAGGCGTATCGCCTCCATATAGATCTTCACTTCTGTAACGCTTCAGGCCCACCATTTCGGGCGAATAGACTTTTTCTTTTTCAGGCATCGCTACTTTAAACTCCGAAGTCAGGGAGATCTCATCATAACCGTCTATGCTATGAACCACGCCAAACCGCGCCCCGCCGGACTGATACGTATAGCTGTAAAGACGGAATAAGGGCAGGTTATAGACTCCAAGCAACTGATATGCAGGCATAGCCGGATTGGCAAGCGGACCTAACAGATTGAAAAAAGTACGTACCCCCAGATTTTTACGTATGGACGTAACCGCTTTCATGGCCGGATTAAAAAGAGGCGCGTGAAGATAGGCTAAGCGACAGGCGTCAAGTGATTTTCGCAATCGCCCGACATCGTTCGTAAACACGACCCCGTGTTGTTCCATCACATTACTTGCGCCACTCACCGACGTGGCGCCGTAATTCCCGTGTTTCACCACATTATATCCGGCGCCTGCCAGCACAAAACAGGCTGCGGTACTGATATTAAACGTATTCTTTCCGTCTCCTCCGGTGCCGACGATATCTATCGGCTTGTATTCCGATAAATCAACAGGTATGCGCATGGATAACAACGCATCCCGGAAACCGGCCAACTCGTCCACGGAGATACTCCGCATCAGAAATACGGTTATCAATGCCGAAACCTGTTCCGCGTTATATTTTCCTTCAGCTATACCGGCCAACACTTTTTGCGCCTCTTCACGCCCCAGGTACTGATGTTCGAAAAGGCGGTATAATAAATCTTTCATATAATTATTTAATTTGTTCGTTTTTATTTCAGAAAACACTATCAATTATATATTTGTGCGAAGCGTACCGTCAACTCCCAATCCAGTTCTCAATCATTTTCATCCCTTGCGGCGTAAGTACCGATTCGGGATGAAACTGTATACCACGCACATCATACTGCCGGTGGCGGAGTCCCATCACTTGTCCGTCGTCCGCGTCAATTGCAGTAATCTCAAGACATTCCGGAAAATCTTCTTTTGAAACAACCCAGGAGTGATAGCGTCCCGCACGAAATCCGGGCGCTAACCCTTCAAACAACGGATCTTTCGCCACTACACGTATATCGGAGCAAACGCCGTGATAAACATCTTTCAGGTTTTGCAACTTAGCTCCGAAAACTTCACCGATAGCCTGTTCTCCGAGACAAATACCCAATATTGATTTTGTAGGAGCGTATTTCGCTATCAATGGTAATAAAAGGCCTGCTTCCGATGGTATGCCGGGCCCCGGAGACAGTAAAATCTTGTCATACCTTCCCGCTTCATCTATCGATATCTTATCATTACGGTATACATCCGTATCAACCCCTATTTCCTGCAACATGTGATACAGGTTGTACGTAAAAGAGTCGTAATTGTCAAATAATAAACATTTCATACTGTGATTGATTAATTTTTTAGTTTTTCTGCTTCACGTATCGCCTTATTTAAGGCGCCCAGCTTACTGTTCACTTCCTCCAGTTCCCTCTCATCGTCACTTTTTGCAACAATCCCCGCGCCGGCCTGGTAATACAACACATTGCTGCGGCTCACGAAACTCCTGATGGTGATGGCCTGATTCAGATCGCCGTTGAAACCGATAAAGCCGATACATCCGCCGTATGCTCCGCGGTTGTGTTTCTCTATTTCCGTAATGAGCTGCATCGCACGCACTTTAGGAGCGCCGCTTAACGTCCCTGCCGGAAATGTATCTACAAATGTCCTGACGGAATCGCTGTCATCGTTAATATCCCCGCTTACACGCGACACCAAATGCATTACATGGCTGTAATACTGCACTTCTTTATAAAAATCGACTTTCACCTGACGGGCATTGCGGCTCAGGTCATTACGCGCAAGATCCACCAGCATCACATGTTCCGCGTTCTCCTTAGGGTCGTTTATCAATGTCTCGACACGCAATTTATCCAACGCCTCATTGCCGGAACGAAAAGCCGTCCCTGCAATAGGGTCGATACTGGCATGCCTGTCCGCTATTTTACAATGCGTTTCGGGCGATGAGCCGAATATACGAAAACCGCCAAAATCAAAATAAAACAAGTAAGGCGAGGGATTTATGCTACGGAGCGAACGATAAACTTTGAAATCGTCACCCTGATAAGATTGTTCGAAACGGCGGCTCAGGACGATCTGAAAAACATCGCCGCGCAGGCAATGCCTGATCCCTTCACGCACCATTGCCTTGTATTCATCATCGGTAATAGATGACGTACGCTCGCCCGTCGCCCGAAAATCATAAGAAGCGTAATTTCTGTTTTCGATCAGTGTTTCTATCTCATTCAGGTGTTCGCACTCTCCCTCCCCGCACAATTCCACCAGTGTGAGTTCATTCTTAAAATGATCGAATACAAGTACATATTTATACAATATATAATACATATCGGGAGCGTCCGTATCCTGATGATGATATTCCATGACAGGAATATTTTCAAAATAGCGCACCGCGTCAAACGCGGTATACCCAAAGAGCCCGCAATGACTTTTATCTTGCCCTTCCACGTCGAATTGCCGGAGAAACCGATTCAGCGCATCCGATACGGAATAAGGATCAACCAGTTTCTTTACTTCTTTTTTCCCATCGGGATATGACATGGTGGCTTCGCCCGAATTTATACCAATATCCGCAATAGGGCACAGCGCAATGAAGGAAAGGCTGTTTTCGCTAACATGAAAATCGGAACTTTCCAACAATGCCGACTTCGGATAGATATCGCGAAGTTTCAGATACAGGCTGACCGGCGTATGCAGGTCGCCTACTAATTTTCTGCTTCTTGTTTTAAATCGATACATAATTTTTCTGAATAATTTACAGTTAATAATTCGTGATGAATAGCTCCGCCGCCGACTACGCCTTCTCTTCTCCTTGCGAATCAGCTCTCCGGTCGTCCGTTGCATACCGTATATAGGTCTCCATATCTTTATCTCCGCGCCCTGAAACCGTCAGCACCACAAGATCCTCCGGTTCAAAATCAAGTTTGGGCAAAGCGCCGAGCGCATGGGCGCTTTCAAGGGCGGGAATGATGCCTTCAAGCCGTGTCAGTTCAAATACGGCGGCTATCGCTTCATCGTCATTGACCGACAGTACTTTCGCACGTTTTGTTTCGGATAAGTTCGCGTGAATAGGCCCTATTCCGGGATAATCAAGGCCGGCCGATATAGAATACGGTTCTTCGATTTGTCCGTCTTCATTCTGCATAACAAGCGTACGCGCCCCATGCAAAATACCCTCTTTTCCCAATTGTATGGTTGCCGCGCTTTTACCGGATAATAACCCTTCGCCTCCTGCCTCGGCAAGTATTATTTTCACCCGCTCGTCATCCAGGTAGTGATAAACCGTTCCGGCAGCATTACTTCCTCCTCCCACACATGCCATCAGATAATCCGGATAATCACGGCCTTCTTTTTCCTCCAATTGCCATTTGATTTCTTCACTTATTACAGACTGAAGCCTTGCCACCATATCGGGATAAGGATGAGG
>DOZP01000284.1:6349-7769 GCA_003517945.1 Porphyromonadaceae bacterium
GTCATATTTCCGGAAACAACCGGAACAACCGTCGCCCCGAGCATCTGCATCTTTTTTACATTCGGCTGCTGACGCTCCATATCCGTCTTTCCCATATAGACCACACACGGCATATCCATAAGCGCACAGACCGTAGCCGTCGCCACACCATGCTGACCGGCGCCGGTTTCCGCAATAATACGGGTTTTTCCCATGCTTCGCGCAACAAGTATCTGGCCGATTGTATTATTGATCTTATGCGCACCCGTATGATTCAAGTCTTCGCGTTTCAGATAAATCCTGCAACCGTATTCCCGGCTTAGCCGTTTCGCAAAATAAAGCGGCGACGGACGTCCGACATAATCACGAAGCAATGCATGATACTCCTTTTGAAAAGAATCGCTCTCCAATACTTTCAAATAGCCATTTTGTAAATCCTCCACACATTTGTGCAGGATTTCAGGGATATACGCGCCGCCGAAACGACCATAATAACCTTTTTCATCTACCTGATAATTCATTTTTTTCATCTGTTATTACATTATTAAATTATTCTTTTTCCCGAAAGGATACTAAAAAAGGCCTGTCGTGAGTACGACAGGCCTTTCTTAATCCTTATAACTATTCAGATAAATACATACGGCAAGCTACTCACAATGAATACATCGCAAGCACCACCACCAATTCGTATTTATCATCAAATATCTCATATATAAAATTATTTTCTTTTCTATTCCGGAGGCAAATGTACAGACATTTTTCAAAAAAACAAATAAATCGTCCGTTTTTTTCATTTTACTACCGCTTTGTAGATCTTTCCGTTTATCTGTACTACATATACGCCGCTCATGGCATAGACCCCGATACGCTCCACACCCTCCGATTTGCCTGTCGAAAACAAACGGCCCGACATATCATAGATCAGATATTCAACACCCAGAGGCAAACCGCTCAGCACGATGCGGTTCTTCTCCGTATAAACATACACTTCCGGCGCAAGGGATTCAGTGAACGTCGTGCCGCTCAGCAGACACAACGAATATTCATCGCTCGTGCCACCCGTGCCTTCGATCACGTAGTCGGGATATTCCGTCAGGTTCTGAACCAGCTTCTTGTCACGGCACAACCATAACTGTCCATTGTAATTCACTGCATTTTCCAAACGGAGCACATATTCACGACCGGATACCGGCGTATGGACATACATCGGTATTTCGGCCCGGCCGCCCGAAAACAATACTTCCGTGGCACACAGCGCTGTTTCATAGCCGGGACTCCAGATCTGCAAACCGCTGCCAACCGTGCCCATCTTAATCACATCACGACCTATTTCATAACGGTCTTCGGACGCATATTCGCTCGCCGATACAAACAGCGCGTCGTAATTGTCAGCAGCTAATCCGTCATAAATACGCATTTCATAATAGGAAGGAACATCAGA
>DOZP01000175.1:0-3728 GCA_003517945.1 Porphyromonadaceae bacterium
GAAGCAAAATACCGGCTGGCACAGATTTACTATGACAATAAAGATATACAACGTGCGGAAAAAGAACTGCTTGATTTTATTGAGAAAGGTACACCCCATCAATACTGGCTGGCACGCGGATTTATCCTTCTTGCAGATATTTATATAGAAAAAGGAGACGATTTTCAGGCGCGTCAATATCTGACTTCACTTAAAAGGAATTATAGCGGAAGCGAAGATATAGACCGTATGATCGAAAACAGATTGCAAAAATTAAAAAAATAAATAAGCCATGGTAATGCGTAAGATACAAGTGGTGATGATGACAGCTCTTTTGTCAGGCGTAAGCCTGCAGAGTTTTGCACAGGAGCCGGATAAAAAGAAAGAAACCGGGAAGGAAAGAATAGAACGGCAACAAAATCTCAACCGCGAAATGACGCTGGAACGTGAATACAATCCGATTGTGCAGGATGCGGCAAAAGTAAATACGCTTCCTGTTGTTCGTGAAATGAATATATCAAAACGTCCGATAGTCTATTCGGACTATGCGGTACCGACATCGCCCAATAAAGAAATGAATATATTACCCGCAGGTACGCTGATGACAGATGTTGCGCATAGTAAACGGAACGGTTATCTGCATTTTGCCGGAGGAACACGGATGAACTTCAATGGAGATTTTGGTTATCATCTGCTGAATACCGACCGGGATAAGTTGGGGGTGTATTTTTCGCATCGTTCCACGAACGGAGATGTTAAATTTTCCGTAGATAGCATTGCTGAACGTAAGGCAAAATTGAATGACAATTTCGGTGGACTTGATTTTAGTCATCGTTTTGATGCGGCGACCCTGTCTTTAGGAGGCAGTTTCGGCTATTCGGCATTCAACTATTATGGTATACCGACCAATACATTCGCCGCACCTGTCGCGGAAAATGATTCTGCAACAAACCAGGGAAACCGGTATATAAATGCGTATGCCGGCGTCACTTCCAACAGAGAATCTTCTCTGGGATACCATATGGGTATTGATTACAAAAATTTCAATCAAAAATACTCACTGAGCGAGGTTTATGACGGCCTGACGGAAAATAACATCGGCCTGAACCTGGGACTGAGCTCTCCGGTCAATAACGACCAACGTTTTGGCGTTGATCTTAAGATGAATATGCTGACTTATACGGAACCGGGAATAAGCGATGTGAAAATTGACAGTGCCGCCTTTGATAACCGTTACGAGATAACGCTTAGTCCTTATTATCGTTTGGAAAATGACAGGATAAAATTACTGCTGGGACTGAATTTGATGATTGTCTCCCAAGATGAAACGGATGTTTTTGTATCTCCGAACGTAGCGCTGGATGTTCCGATCGCAAACTGGAGTTTGTTTTATATTAATCTCGGCGGAGGCATTGAGTCGAATACGATATATGAACTATCGCGCATTAACCGTTATATCAATCCTGCATTTACGCCGGATGCTTCTAAAACATGGGCGGATTTAAAACTTGGAGTACGTAGCAATGTTGCCACAGGCCTGTGGTTCGATATATTTGCCGGATATAAATATACCGAATCGGATATTTTTTATAATCCTTCGTCCTATGACTGGATAGATAAGGGATTTAATAATGTGAGCATGGCTTTTCAGCCTACTTCACAACGTTTGCAGGCAGGCGCCACTTTGAAATATGATTATCGGCATATAGTTGGTTTTTATCTGAAAGGAGTTTATAATCATTACAATCTGAAATACCTTGATACCTGGAAAAATGTTTACAGTGTGACGGAACCGGATAAAGATGATGATTTGAAAGCATATGGCAGACCGACATTCACATTCGATGCAGGTTTAAATATTCGTCCGGTCAAACCGCTCACGTTAAGCGCCGATTATAGCATGGCATCAGGTGCATATGCCTGTCTGAATAACGAAAATGTGAAAATAAATACAATAAACGATTTACGGTTCCGGGCGTCTTGGCAATTTAATGACATGTTAAGCGTATATGCACAATTCAACAACCTGTTATTCCGGAAACATGAAATGTATTACGGTTATCCGTTGCAACCGTTCAGCGCTATGGCAGGTTTCAGTGTCACATTCTGATCTTTCCACTGATATATGCTGTTTTTAATGTAAAAAATAGTCGTATGAAAAAAATATTTTTTTTAATATGCGTATCCTTTTCATTAGTTCAAGGATATGCACAAATACATAATCCCGTTAAATGGTCATTTGAATTAAAGGATCTTCCTTCGGCAGAAAAAGAAATTGTCTTTAAAGCGAACATTGATAGCGGATGGCACTTATACGATATGAATCTGCCGGAAGGAGGTCCCGTTTCAACGTCCGTATCTTTTGAAGTGCTGCAGGGTGTAGAGCTTGTTGATAAGCCTGTTGCATCCGTTCAGGCAACAGAAGTTTTTGACAAACAATTTGATATGAACATCCGTTGGTTTGAACATACAGTATCTTTTACCCAGAAAATGAAGGTAACTGATTACAAAAAATTCAGATTATCCGGCGAAATTGAATACATGGTGTGCAATGATGAAATGTGCCTTCCTCCGGAACGTACGCCTTTTTCGTTTGATGGAAAAAATATAAAGCATCTGCCCGAACCGGCATTAACATCGGAAGATACTGATTCTCAAGTAGGAGAACAGGAATCGGTTACCGATAGCATTCCGGATTCCATGGAGTCCGTTGAAAAAGGAAAGGTGCCTGTTCTTTCGGAGTTGCTCTCCGGAACGGGAAAAAAATCCGTTCAAATATCGGATGATGCGACTGAAGATAAAGAGACTTCATGGTGGGCGCCTGTAACAGATGAACTGAAAGCATTAGGCGATGAGACATCTTCTGCCGCGGATCGTTCTTATATATATATATTCATAGCCGGCTTTCTGGGCGGTTTGCTGGCCTTGCTTACTCCCTGCGTGTGGCCGATGATACCGATGACAGTCAGTTTTTTCCTGAAACGCTCTAAAAGCCGGAAAAGAGCGATCCGTGACGCATTGCTTTATGGCGTTTCGATCATTATCATTTATTTGACCATGGGATTGCTTATCACGGGTATTTTCGGCGCAAGCGCACTCAATAGTTTATCAACCAATGCCATTTTCAATATTATATTTTTCCTGTTATTAGTTATTTTTGCCATGTCGTTCTTCGGAGCCTTCGAGCTTGTTCTGCCGTCATCATGGACCACTAAAATAGATAAAAAAGCCGATTCCACGACCGGATTACTGAGTATATTCTTTATGGCATTTACACTCGCGCTTGTCTCTTTTTCATGTACAGGACCGATTATCGGGACTTTGCTTGTAGAAGCCGCTTCGCAGGGAAACACAATAGATCCGGCTGTCGGCATGTTCGGTTTTGCGTTGGCGCTGGCCATACCCTTTGCCCTGTTCGCTATTTTCCCGAATATGCTTCAGAATATGCCAAAATCAGGAGGATGGTTGAATTCCGTAAAAGTCGTGCTCGGCTTTTTGGAACTGGCTCTGGCCTTTAAATTCTTGTCCGTTGCGGATTTAGCTTATGGATGGGGCTTGTTAGACCGGGAAGTCTTTATTGTTCTCTGGGTGGTCATTTTTGCCATGTTAGGATTCTACCTGCTTGGAAAAATCCGTTTCAAACATGATTCGGAACTGAAATATATTTCCGTTACCCGTCTATTCATGTCCATGATATCTTTCGCTTTTACCATCTACATGATACCCGGCCTCTGGGGTGCGCCGCTGAA
>DOZP01000175.1:3756-14267 GCA_003517945.1 Porphyromonadaceae bacterium
GCCCGGTCTGATGATTATGAAACAGGGATGGACTACGCAGCCGGAACACAAAAACCGGTGTTGATTGACTTTTCCGGTCATGGTTGTGTAAATTGTCGTAAGATGGAAACGGCTGTGTGGACTGATCCGCGGGTAAAACAACTTATTGAAAAAGATTTTGTGTTGATCACATTAATGGTGGATGATAAGACAAAACTACCCAATCAGATTGAAATAGAAGAAAACGGAAAAATACGTGTGCTAAAAACTATCGGTGATAAGTGGAGCTATCTGCAGCGCAGTAAATTCGGAGCGAATGCTCAACCCTATTATGTTATTCTTGATAACGAAGGCTTGCCGCTATCACCTTCATATGCATATGATGAAAACGTGTCCAAATACATCAATTTCCTCGAAAACGGAAAAAAACAGTATCATTTAAAAACCAAACAATGAGTACAAGGAAAGAAAAAATGGAGGCTTTCGGACGTCTGCTGGATATTCTGGATGAACTACGCGAGAAATGTCCATGGGACAAAAAGCAGACAAATGAGAGTCTTCGCACAAATACAATAGAAGAAACGTATGAACTTAGTGACGCCCTCATACGCGAAGATCAGACAGACATCAAAAAAGAACTGGGCGATTTATTGCTTCATATCGTTTTTTATGCAAAAATCGGTTCCGAAAAAAGGTCTTTTGATATAAAAGACGTATGCGACGCCCTGTGTGAAAAATTAATCTTCCGGCACCCCCACGTTTTCGGGGATGTCAATGCGGATACGTCTAAAAAAGTAGAACAAAATTGGGAACAGCTCAAATTAAAGGAGAAAGGCGGAAATAAGACCGTGCTGGAAGGAGTACCGTCCGCCCTTCCGTCGATTGTAAAAGCGCAGCGTATTCAGGAAAAAGCGCGCAATGTCGGGTTTGACTGGGAGCAACGTGAGCAGGTATGGGACAAAGTAGAGGAAGAATTATCGGAATTCCGTTATGAAGTAAAGCATATGGACGATGATAAAAAAGAAGCGGAGTTTGGCGATTTTATATTCAGTATCATTAATGCCGCCCGCCTGTATGGAGTTAATCCGGATAATGCGCTTGAACGTACTAACCAAAAGTTTATACGCCGTTTCGGTTACCTGGAATCTCAGACAATGGAAAAAGGGCGTTCCTTAAAAGATATGTCCCTTTCCGAAATGGACGCCATCTGGGAGGAGGCAAAACGGAAGGGACTATAAATAAAAAAACAATAAAAAAGGCGGTATTTTTTTTAGGATCACTGTTTCAGGCATCCTTCAATGGCTTCCATCGTAGAACGGAACGTTTTGCTTATTTCGATCTGATCTTTTACCGTTCTACATGCGTGAAGCACTGTTGCATGATCTTTTCCTCCCACCACTTTGCCGATATGGGCGAATGATGACTCTGTATATTTTTTAGCCAGAAACATGGTGATCTGACGTGCCTGAACAATTTCACGTTTCCGTGATTTAGTTTGTATAAGCGATTCGTCCAGATTAAAATAACGGCAAACAATCTCCTGTATCTTTTTGATAGTCAGTTGTTTTTTCTCCAAGCGGACGGTCTGACTTATCACCCGTCTGGCAAGTGCAAGATCTATTTCTTTATTCGTAATAACCGAATTAGCCATCAGGGAAACCAGTATACCTTCAAGATCACGTACGTTTTCCGTAACATTCTCCGAAATAAACTCAAAAACATCTTCCGATATTTCCAAGCCTTCATGACTGATTTTATTATGTAGAATTTTTTTGCGTAATTCAAAATCCGGTCGTTCTATCTGTGCCGTCATGCCCCATTTAAGGCGCGAAATAAGCCTTTCTTCCATACCCTGCAGATCGACGGGCGCACGGTCACATGTAAGAACTAACTGTTTTCTCAACTGATGCAGATTGTTGAATATCTGAAAGAATATTTCCTGTGTTTTTGTCAATCCGATCAGTTCATGTATATCATCTAATATAAGCACATCTATACTTTGGTAAAAACTGAGGAAATCGTTAGTCACGTTCTTACGTACGGCATCCGTATACTGAAGACGAAATAAATTAGCAGATACATACAATACCCGTTTCTCCGGATGGAGTTCACGGATCTTTACCCCTATAGCATGGCAAATATGTGTCTTTCCGACACCTGAAGGACCGTATATGAACAACGGATTAAAGGCTGTTTTTCCAGGATCCAATGCGATTTTTCCGGATACGGCGCGTACCAGTTTATTACTTTCGCCTTCGAAAAAGTTTTCGAAGTTATACCTCGGATTCAATTGTGAATCCAAATCTTGTGATGCAACTTTAAAAGACCCGGGCGCTTTAGTGGCATCTACCTTATTAGGGGTATGTGAAAGCATTGTTTTTGACTCCTCGCCGTGGTAGGTGACGCTATGACCGTTGTTGGGCGCTTTCGGTTGCCCGCTTACCATCACACGATATTTAAGCGTGGTTCCTCCTCCGAACACACGGTTTAACGTCATCTTCAATACACCCACGTATTTTTCTTCCAGATACTCATAGAAAAACTGGCTTGGCACCTGAATAGTAAACTTCTGTTCCTCATAAGATAAAGGAATGATCGGCTTAAACCATGCTTCAAAAGCGGCCTGAGGAACAATATCTTTAATAACCGTCAAGCAGTCTTTCCATAACTGTTTTGAATCTTTTTGCATACACATTTTTGGTATAAATAACAAGTATTTCTTTTACTTCTTCTCATTTCGGCCATTTCGGCAATGCAAAGATTAGAAATTTATTTATAAAAAAAAAACGCATTTAAATTTGGAAATTTCATAAATTCAATATTCCTTTTTCTCTCAATTGTTTACGATTAATATATTTATTATCAGCATTATACATATATTGCAATAATTGAATATCTTGTGTGAATGAGTAGTTTAAGGATATTGCTTTTTATTGACGAAAATTAGTTAAAAAACATTGAATACTATGCAAATTGTACTATAATCAAACGCTTACGTTTTTTCTGAAAACAGATTTTTTTCTTATTATTTAGAAGCTGTCTAAATTTTAAAAAGACCATTGCCGGATAGATTTTTTTGCATAGGAAGTAATGACCCGGTTTTAGAATAATGAAAAACTGACATATCGTTTTGGATTCTGTTTTAAATCCAGTAATAATCCGGAAGCATTATCCAATGTAAGATTTAGATTCCTGTACAATAAAGTGTCGTTAAGCAGCAACCCCAATGAATTATTTTTGGAATTCAGCTTTATTGTCATTGTATTTATGTTGTCTAACGCAGTGTTCAGACTATTAATACTTTGATCTAAATCCAGTTTATTCAGATTTTCGCTGAAAGTCGACAAGTTTGAGGATGTTGTTTTCAGATTGGATGCAATATCGGGCACATCCTCACTAAGTAATGTATTTAATTGCTTTGACGACATTTCTAACTGCTTTGTCGTACCTTCCAGATTAGTAAGCGCCTGAGATAGCGCAGGATTATTTATAAGAGCCTGTAAACCGGTAAGGATCGAATCAATTTTAGGCACGATATCCACTACCCGGGGCAATATCTGATCTTCCACCGAGGTCAACATACCTCCTTTTAAACGTCCCTCCAGCACGTCTCCCGGCTTATGATATTCACTGACATATTTGTTTAGCTTTAAATGAAGTTCGGCGCCGCTCAACAGCGTGGATTCTATGGAAATATAACTACCCTTGTTTATTTTCATCCCTTTATCAAGGCTTATTTCCAGAGTGATCTTGTCAATGGAAGAGTAATCGTATTCGATACTCCGCACCAACCCGATCTTAAACCCTTCAACAAACACCGGGCTTGATATGGTGATGTCTTTTACATTGTTACACGATACATAATAATAGTTAGCCGGTTTGAATAGATTAATCCCCTTCAGATAGTTAACGCCTATGTATAACAATACCAGACTTAATATGGCTGTAACACCTATTTTTGCTTCTTTTGAAAATTTCTTCATAGTGTAATTGTTTTAGTTATAAATTCTCTTTCCGTCTTTTGTTTTTATAATAAAGGCCCCTTTAAAATCTCTCGCCGCTTTTTTATACATGCTGAGAATCTTTTTGTAATCGGATGTGGAGCCATACGTATATTTGTAAATACCTTTATCAATATAAAACGAGATATCATCATACCCTTTAAAACGCTTGTCTTTAGCAGATAATTTTTTATCGGATGTCAGTATCTGCACTTTGTATATAATACTATTCGCCTCTTCTGTTGTTACGGAAGTTTGGTTCGCATGTATGACATCCTTTTTATACAACGGACCTTCCTTTGCTGCCGTTTCCTGCGGGGCGGTTGTGACCGGTTTATTTACGATATTCCCTGATTTGCGGATATAATCCCTTTTATAACCATCGAATGCCCTGTATATAGCTTGTGCCAACGTATTCTGACCATCGTTGGAAGCCATAAAACGTTCTTCGATACGGTTTGATATAAAACCTAATTCTACGAGCACACTCGGCATACCTGTTTTTCGCAGCACAAGTAGCCCGGCCTGACGGACCCCACGGTCTCCGCGTTTCGATTTCACAAAAGAATGCTGTATTCCGGATGCCAACGACACACTTTGCTCCATATGTGTCTTTTGCATAAATTCAAAGATAATATAAGACTCCGTCGATTGAGGATCAAACCCTTCATATTTCTGCAGGTAGTCATCCTCCATTAATATGACGGAGTTTTCACGCATCGCCACATCCAGGTTTTCATCCGAATTTGTCAAACCCAACGTATACGTTTCGGTACCGGATGCATTTCCTCTTCTTACGGAATTGACGTGTATGGAAATAAACAAATCGGCCTTGTATTTATTAGCTATATTCACCCGTTCGTCCAATGGAATGAAAACATCCGTTTTACGGGTATATACAACTTGTACATCCGGGTGGTTCTGTTCGATTAAGGCACCCAATTTTAAAGCTACGGAAAGGTTTATTATTTTTTCTTTCGATATGGATCCCACACACCCGGGGTCTTTACCTCCATGTCCGGGATCGACTACAATTGTAAAGGTTTTTTGAGCCTGTATCTCCAACAAGCTCAAAATGAGAATTATTATTATATACGTATATTTCTTCATTTCATAATATACCTTCGCAAAGTTAATGTAAGCCGGACAAAATACAAAAAAGTTTACTCTTTTTATTTTTATATCCGGATAAAAGACTGCCACAGAAGCTGAAAAAGCAAAGAGCCACTTTCTGGCAAAGTAGCTCTTTGCATATAAATCATTTAATACATATTCCGAAGATGTTACCTGATAAATACTTTTTGCCTTATTCCATTGTCAAAAACAATAATATAAGCGCCTTTTTCTATATTTACCGTACAGTTACCCTCCTGCAAATTCCTTTGGTGATACAATGCACCTGCCAATGTAAATATTTGTACACCGACTTTTTCCGGTACATCGAAATAAAGCTGCCCGTTATATGCCCAGGCCTTGTATTGCGATCCGGAGACTTCATTTCCTACAGGAGATACGCCTTCGATTGTTATCAACAGAGCACGCGTAACCTGTCGGATCGTAACTTGCATACTGTCACCGGATATACGATTATAGACAACACTGTGCTCGTCAATACTCCGGATTCCGGTTTTAACGACTATATTATCCAGACTATATCCGGGCTTAGCTTTTATGGTAAAAACAAAATCACCCCATCCTTTCACATATGTGATCATATTGGCTGACGGATTGGTTTCAATAGAAGGATGAGGTAAAATCCGAACTCCGCGTTGTATATCAGAGATCGGATCTTCATCACAGAAACTCATTCTGCACGTATTACTGACAAAAAGATCATCGCATACCGTTTTTACTTTAACATGATAAAGTCCGGTTCTGGTCGCCAGGTAAGAATTGGAAGTCGCACCTTCTATCGGTTTGTCATTGAAGTACCATTGATAGGTCAACATACGGTTTGTACATTCAACCGTTAACAAATAACTTTGTTTAATACATTCAGAAATGCAATCCGGAAGATCTTTTGTTATGACCGAAATTTTATGAGAACCGGCAGACATTTTATCATAAACGGTTACGATACCCGTGCCCGAAACGAATGCGGTTGTGGTATCCGATTCTGCAGAAACCAACACGTAGCTTGTTGTAGCGGATGGCGCCGGATCAATTTTCAGATTCGTATTGGGTAATGTGATAGTCTGAGTGATAACAGGAGCCAAAGCATTATTCCTTTCTCTATATTTTATTGTCCAGACTTCACCATCATTCGAATAATCACCGAAACTAACATTTAAGGTGGCTGTCGGATCGCCGATGCAAATCCCCGGTGTTCCGGAAAGAGTCACACAGATAAGCTGAAGCGGGCCGAGAGGTGACGCGATAAAGTCTTTGAACAAGCAGTTATAAAAAGATTTATTTGCATCGTTATAGAACGAATTTTCCGTATAAATTGCACTTTTATCCAAAGCGCCGGAATTGGCATAAAGAACACCGGTTGCATGGTAGATAGTGGAAAAGGTATCATTCGAAAAATCCAGATTGTATAATTTGACTCGATCGGTTATCGCCGAATTTATACTTATCCGGCTACTGACGTCACCCTTAAACATAACCATGGAGGTTTGTTCAAGCGGATTACGGATGTTATCCGTAGCGATCAGGTGAACGGTATCGGTCGGTATATTGTTTAAATTGGGGACTGCAAACGGCGCAATAATCATATCCGCCCCGTCTTGTTTACCAATCAGTTTTATCGTCGGAGCAGGGAGCGTACAGGCGGCTTTAGTAGGCGCCTGGCCAAATAACGTATTGATTCTCGTTAACTGCGTATTAACAGCCGTACTGAGTGAGCTACGAACAAGGTAACTGCTCGTCTTTGCATCTAAATAGGCATACGTTGCCGAAGTAGCAATGTTTGCTTCTCTGGTAGCTATAATGGCATAACCCGAAGTGCTGGTTGGATTCCAGCTTGTATGCAGTTGTAAATACCTGTATTCTTGCGGAATAGAAATCCCCCGGCTGTTGTATCTCAATATGCGTATATTCTTACCGGCGGGCATGGTTAATCCGTCTATAATGACATTCTGACACCCCATAGTAGTTGCCGTTCCATTCGTAATGGCTATCGGATATGCAGTCCCTGAAGTTGTTTGAATATCCAGGTTTTTAAAATAAATACCATCCGCCCCGTTTATATTGATTAAATCATAGATGAAGGATGTACGAGCCGATTCTACTGTGATATCTATAAAATACCGTTTGACATTGTAATTACGAGCAGCTTCGACCTCGTAAAAATTGAAGAGAGCGCGACAGTTGCCGGTTCCATTACCGATATTTCTAAACAACAGGTTTTTCATGATGAGCCCGTCTGCAACGCTTTCCGTACCAAAAGTAATGAAATTTTGATTAAAACCCAGATTGTTGCCGTCAATAATAAGATTTTCCCAAATGATTTTAGTATTCATACGCGTCCGGAAATTAATGCTTGAGTTGAATCTTAATACGCTTTTTTCGGTCGCATCCGCTCCAAGCATGACTAATCCGTTATAACTAAAAGGGACCTCGGTAGTAATTGTTACATCAAATGTGCCCGGTTCAAGAAAAAAAGTTTTGTTTGCGCCGACCGCAGACTGGAAATTACTGTAATCAATAACAGTACAATTGAAAGTCCGGTTTAAATAAGGGATCGGTATTGATACTGTAGTGCCGGAGGTATAAGGCGCCGTAGAACCATTCTTTAATACATAATAAAAAGTATTGAGCCCCCCGTTTGTATAATCAATAACCGGATCCGTGAAGGTTTGCCCGATAGTTACCGGAAACAGGCTATTATCCAAAGGACTGCCTGCCGGGAAACTCGCTGTATTTTTTTCGGTTGAAAACGTATTTCCCAATGTTATGATTTTATACTCTTCTTCAACACTTCCTTTGTCACTGTCTATTTTGATTTTGATGGTTTTGTTTCCATCCGTATTCAGAATTGTATAATTACATACCTTCGCATTTCCGATTACAGTGTTATCAAGATACCAGGTGTAACCGCTAATAGTCGCCCCGTTTAACGCAACATCCACATCCAGGGTAATAGTTGCACCGACATTTACCTGCGCAGAAGAAAGACCCGAAAAACCAACGATGACCGGTTTATCAAATATTCCGGTTTGTGCCGATACGGTAATCGCAATGATTGAAACAATCAGCGTAAAAAGAAATTTTTTTGCTTTCATATCCATCCTTTTTTGACATTGTTAACAATTAGATTCTATCCTCATTATGAATTTAAATTATTTGCACATTAATGTACATTTATCTATAAAACTGTGGTTCATTTCATTCGTGTAAACAAATCTTTATCTTATTCCAATGTTATTTACCAAAAAACGACAAACAACATATACAAATAATATAAAAGGAGATATGTACAACAAAATATCATATCAATTTTATTTTTTAAAAAGAAAAAATCATTCGATAAAATATTTGCGGTAAAAATAGTACACAAATAATATAATACGAAAAATTATCATTTTAAAAAAATCATAGAGCACTTAAAGTTCATTAAAAGCATCGTATTTTCTGCAAAAAACGATATCAGGTACATCCGCCCTCTACGATTTTTATTTCTAATTTTCATTTTTCAATAAAAAATCGTAAGTTTGTGAAATAATTTAAACTAATTACTTATGAAACATCTTCTTATCCTGGCAGGATTACTCATTATCAGCCAGATGATCACAGCACAGAACGGTAACGTTTTTGAAACACGCACCGTAAAAAGTGAAATCCTGAAAGCGGAACGCAAATATTCGATCTACCTGCCGCCGTGCTACGACGAAACAGACCGCAGTTATCCGGTTTTGTACCTGTTACACGGATCAGGCGACGATCATACCGGTTGGGTTCAGTTCGGACAGGTACAACACATTGCAGACAAAGCCATAGCATCCGGATCGGCCGGCCCGATGATTATTGTAATGCCGGATGCCAATACCGGCAAAAGAGGTTATTTCAATGACGTAAAAGGAGACTTTAATTACGAAGATTTCTTCTTCAAAGAACTGATTCCGCACATTGAAAAAACATACCGGGTAAGAAGCGAACGACGCTACCGCGCCGTTGCAGGTCTGTCTATGGGGGGCGGAGGAACCATTTTCTATTCCCTGCACAGGCCGGATATGTTTGCGGCGGCAGCGCCCCTGAGCGCCTCAACCGGAAGTTGGAGTCTCGAACAATATAAGGAAAGGATGAACAACCGGGACGGGGTATCGGAATCCGCCATAGAGCAACATTACAAACGCCACAGTATAGAAGGAATTATCAACAACGCTTCGGAAGAAGAATTGAAACAAATCAAAAGCATTCGCTGGTACATAAGTTGCGGTGATGACGATTTTCTTTATGAAGGAAACGCACGCATGCACATTACGTTCAAAAAGAACGAGATACCACATGAATACCGGGTTAAAGACGGCGCGCATACGTGGACGTATTGGCGAATGGAACTACCGCTGGTACTGGAATTTGTTGCCAAATCATTCATGCAACATTAGCATAAAAAGCATACCGTTGTCTTCCATAAACATGAACAATAAGGAAAATGACCTCTGCGAACAATGAAATCATTCTGCTGACTATTTCCGGCAATGACAAGCCGGGAGTAACAGCAGAATTTACCGAAGTATTAGCCAAACATAATGCGAATATCCTGGATATCGGACAGGCGGATATTCATAACAACCTGACGTTGGGGATCCTGTTCCAGACTATCGGCAACAATGCAGGCGACACAATCAAAGACCTGATGTTCAAAGGATATGACCTGAACGTCACGGTAAAATTCCAACCCATTTCTATCGAAGTATACAGCAACTGGGTTAAAATGCAGGGTAAAAACAGGTATATCATTACCATACTGGGACGCAAACTGACCGCACGCCAAATTGCTTCCGTATCAAAAGTAGTTGCCGATCAGGGTATGAACATTGACGATATCAAACGTCTCACAGGACGTATTCCGCTGGATGAAAATGAACGTGCGCCCAAAGCCTGTGTCGAATTTTCAGTGCGCGGTACTCCCAGAAACCTTGAAGAAATGCAAAGAAAGTTTTTACAACTATCCGACGAACTCAATTTTGACATTTCTTTCCAGGAAGAAAATATGTTTCGCCGTACACGCCGCCTGATCTGTTTTGATATGGATTCGACCCTTATTCAGACAGAAGTGATCGACGAACTGGCCGAACGTGCCGGCGTAGGCGATAAAGTACGGGCTATTACCGAATCGGCTATGCGCGGCGATATTGATTTCAGCGAAAGTTTCAGACAGCGATGCGCCCTGTTAAAAGGATTAGATGTCTCCGTATTGCAGGAAATTGCTGAAAACATGCCTATTACAGAGGGAGTTGACCGGATGATGAAAATACTGAAAAAAGTCGGCCTCAAAATCGCTATTCTTTCCGGAGGATTTACCTATTTCGGCAATTACCTCAAACAAAAATACGGAGTCGATTATGTTTATGCCAACGAACTGGA
>DOZP01000175.1:14292-16513 GCA_003517945.1 Porphyromonadaceae bacterium
AAAGCCGAATTATTAAGGCTGATCGCTCAGGTGGAAAACGTAGATATACGCCAGACAGTTGCCGTAGGCGACGGAGCCAACGACCTGCCGATGATAAGTATTGCCGGATTAGGCATCGCATTCCATGCGAAACCTAAAGTAAAAGAAACAGCCAAACAAAGCATCTCTACGATAGGCATAGACGGAATACTTTATCTTTTAGGATATAAAGATTCGTTTCTGGAATAAACAACGAAAGTAATCTTCGGGATTTCAGCTTTTCAATCTCAAATATAGCTATAACGAATATTTTTTTGTCATTTCGCGCTATTTTTGAAAAATCCCGGGATACTTGCGTATAAAATAAACAGGCGTGCAACTCCACGCATGGCAATAACTATTCACCGGATAAAAATTATAGGGTGATATAAAATCATTTCGCAGATCGTATGCTTCCCAGTTTCTCACGTTGTGACTATACAATATTTCCATGAAACATCATCATACTATAGATGTTCCATGGAAACAGGCAAGTCCGGTTATACTATACGTCGCAGATACGAATACATTTTTCCAAAGAAGCAATCTTATCCGGTTGTTTCGGAACAAACTCCTGCCCGACAAAACCTTTGTATCCCGTTTCGACAATCGCCCGCATAATGGCAGGATAATAAAGTTCCTGTGTTTCGTCGATTTCAGCGCGCCCCGGATTCCCTCCGGTATGAATGTGGGAAAACCAGGAATGATATTTTTGAATATGTTCAATGATATTTCCTTCCATGATCTGCATGTGATAAATATCATATAACAACTTAAAATTAGCCGATCCGACCCGTCGGCACAACTCCACGCCCCATATCGTATGATCACACAGATAGTCCTTATGTCCGACACTGTTCAGAAGTTCCATTGTCAGCACCACATTATACTTCTCGGCAATAGGAGTAATCCGCCTGAGTCCTTTTTCACAGTTTTCCCAACCTTGCAAATCCGTGACACCATTACGTCTTCCGGAAAAGCAGATCAGATTTGTCAATCCGGCCTCCGCAACCATTGGAATTACATGCTCATAACTGGCTACCAGCTCATCATGCAGTTTCGGATCATTAAATCCGCGATCAATTCCCAAACCGGCTCCCTGCGCCATCGCAACCGTCAATCCATGCGACTGAACCACCGGCCAGTCTTTCGGATCCAGCAATTCAACCGATTCGATTCCGATATGCTTGCAGATTTCACAAAATTCATCTAACGAATAATCGCCAAAGCACCATTTGCTTACCGAATGCCGTATATTTCCTTTAAGCGGTTCTTTTTCTTCTTTTTTCTTCTTTCCGGTCTGATTTACGGTAGCAGACAAATGATTGGTCGCCAGCGCCGCGCTTCCCGCCAACACTGTCTTCAAAGCTGTTCTTCTTGATATAGATTTCATAATATTCATTTTTATCCGGACAAATATAAGAGATAAAATTGAAAAAAAGACATAAATTGAAAAATTAGTCACACATTAGAACTCGCTGAACTCAATTCGGGATACGACTTGACAATTTATCATTTCCATTTCCTTGATTTAGTATTTCCAATTTATTAACTTTTGCTGGAAATGAGAATCCAAATCTTCACACAAATAAATGCAATACTACAGCTAACCGGAACAATGATCAATAAACTATTTTTCGATACAAATATTTGAGCTGAATACAGATAATAAAAAATCCCGTTTTGTATTGCTATCAAGACGATGGTAATACCTGCTATTAATAAATTTGCTTTTGCTTGTTTTGCAGATAATTTATAAGCAAAATATGAGTTTAAGAATAGTATAAGCAAGTTATAAACACATACCAAAACATTAGAAAACCATCGAGGTTGCTCGCATCGAATAAATCCTTCAACCACAAAAAATAGGCCAAAGCCCATAGCTCCTATGGATATAATCAACAAAAGCCCAAGCTCCTTCCCTTGAAGTTTGGAAATAGGAGATGTAAATAATACTTTTTTTATTTTATTCATTTTGTTTGTTTGATTTTTAATATTGATCGGCTGCAAAGTTATGATTATATATATAATGATTTATAAAAACTTGTTACATACCATATTGCTTATGTTACATCATCTTTTTCCTTTGTTCCAAAAACTTTTTTAAATGTTACATACTATAGACTGGAACAATCTCCGGATTGAATCATTTTTTTGAAACGCTACCTTGCCATGCCGAAAAGCATACGGGAATCCGGAATTT
>DOZP01000175.1:16531-17510 GCA_003517945.1 Porphyromonadaceae bacterium
AAAAATAAGCAGGCTTATTTTGTATTCCTCGCTGGCTTGCACTATCTTTGCGGGTAATTTTGTAAAATTTAAACGGCTGGATGTAAAAAGTTATGGAATACAATTTTAAAGAAATTGAGAAAAAGTGGCAGGCTAAGTGGAACGCAGATAAAACGTATGAAGTAAAAGCGGATGAAAATAAACCTAAGCTATATGTATTGGACATGTTCCCCTATCCGTCCGGTGCCGGACTGCATGTAGGACATCCGCTTGGATATATCGCATCCGATATTTATTCACGCTTCAAACGTTTGCAGGGATTTAACGTACTACACCCCATGGGGTACGATGCCTACGGACTTCCTGCCGAGCAATACGCCATACAAACGGGTCAACATCCGGCCATCACAACCGATAAAAATATAAACCGGTACCGCGAACAAATGGATAAGATCGGATTCAGTTATGACTGGAGCCGTGAAATCCGGACATCGGAACCGGAATATTATCACTGGACCCAATGGGCCTTTATCAAAATGTTCAATAGCTACTATTGCTACGACGAGCAACAGGCCCGGCCGATTGAAGAACTTATCCGGGCTTTCGGACAAGTAGGCACCGAAGGGATGAACATTGCATGTGGCGATGAACTCTCATTCACGGCCGGCGAATGGAATGCAAAAAGCGAGAAGGAAAAACAGGAAATATTACTCAATTACCGCATTGCATATCTGGGCGACACGATGGTCAACTGGTGTCCGGCCCTGGGAACGGTACTGGCCAATGATGAAGTGATCAATGGCGTTTCCGAACGCGGCGGACATCCTGTTGAACAGAAAGTCATGCGCCAATGGTGCCTGCGTGTATCAGCTTACGCCCAGCGTCTGTTGGAGGGACTGGATACGATAGAGTGGACAGACTCGTTGAAGGAAACGCAACGTAACTGGATCGGCCGCAGTGAAGGAGCCGAAATGACATTTAAGGTAAAAGATTCCGATCT
>DOZP01000175.1:17528-17761 GCA_003517945.1 Porphyromonadaceae bacterium
CTGGCGCCTGAAAGCGAATATGTATGCGCATTAACCCAACCGGAGCAGGCGGAAGAAGTGGCTAAATACCTGGAAGCGACCAAAAAGAAAACGGAACGGGAACGGCAGATAGACAAGAAAGTAACCGGCGTATTCTCCGGTTCGTACGCGATCAACCCGTTAACAAATGAAGCCATTCCCGTCTGGATCAGCGATTATGTGCTTGCCGGCTATGGAACCGGAGCGATTATGGC
>DOZP01000175.1:17777-19315 GCA_003517945.1 Porphyromonadaceae bacterium
CCGCTTATAGAAGGATGTGACATCTCCGAAGAAAGTTTCGACGCCAAAGAAGGGCGCATGATGCACTCGCCGCGGACAGAGAACAAAATAGAAGGAGGACTTGTGCTAAACGGGTTGGAAGTGCCGGAAGCCATTGCAAAAACAAAAGCATATATTGAAGAAAAAGAGCTTGGCCGTATCAAAATAAATTATCGTTTGCGCGACGCTATTTTCAGCAGACAACGCTACTGGGGCGAACCATTTCCGATATATTATGATGCGGATGGGCTACCTCAGCCGCTACCCTGCGAATGCCTGCCGCTGGAACTTCCGGATGTGGATAAATTTTTACCGACGGAAACCGGAGAGCCGCCTCTCGGGCGCGCCGATAAATGGGCATGGGATACGGTGAATAAAAAGGTGGTAGAGACGGCAAAGATTGATAACCGGACCATTTTTCAACTTGAACTGAATACGATGCCGGGATTCGCCGGATCTTCCGCTTACTACATACGCTACGAAGATCCGCATAACAACAACGAATTGGTCGATAAAAAAGTAAACGGATACTGGCGCAACGTAGACCTGTATCTCGGCGGCACCGAACATGCAACGGGACATCTTATTTACAGCCGCTTCTGGAATAAATTCCTCTATGACCTCGGGATGATCCACGACGACGAACCGTTCAAAAAACTGATCAATCAGGGCATGATACAGGGACGTTCCAACTTTGTATACAGAATAAACGGAACCAATAAATTCGTATCCCTGAACTTAAAAGATCAGTACGATACAACGCCGCTTCATGTAGATGTAAATATAGTAAGTAATGATGTATTGGATATCGAACAGTTCAAAAACTGGAGGCCGGAATTTACCGGTGCGGAATTTATCTTGGAAGACGGCAAATACATCTGCGGCTGGGCGATTGAAAAAATGTCCAAGTCCATGTTCAACGTCGTAAATCCCGACCTGATCGTCGAACGGTTCGGAGCCGACACATTGCGCATGTACGAAATGTTTCTGGGGCCGTTGGAACAATCCAAACCATGGGACACCAATGGTATCGACGGCGTATATCGCTTTCTGAAAAAGCTATGGGGACTATTCTACAACAATACGGGAGAATGGCAGGTCAGCGATGAAGAAGCGACACCGGAAGAATTGAAATCATTGCATAAACTGATAAAAAAAGTTACGTACGACATTGACCACTTCTCGTTCAACACATCCGTAAGCGCCTTTATGATCTGCGTAAACGAACTGACAAGCCTGAAATGCAAAAAACAGGCAATACTTGAAAACCTGTTGATCGTACTGGCTCCTTTCGCGCCGCATATCACGGAAGAACTATGGCATAACCTGGGACATCATACCACCATTTTCGACACCGGATGGATTGCATACGACGAGAAATTCCTGATAGAAAGCACGATCACTTATGCCGTTTCGTTTAACGGCAAAACACGCTTCAGCCTGGAACTACCGGCCGACATGTCAAGGGAGGATATTGAAAAAACGGTATTGGAACATGAAAACGCCATCAAATGGACGGA
>DOZP01000175.1:19337-20945 GCA_003517945.1 Porphyromonadaceae bacterium
TAAATACAGGCGATTACACCACCGGAAAGGATTGAAAAATAAAATACAGACGTGTTATGAGAAAGTCTCTTACAAAGATATACCATCCGATAAAGGATTATATCATGATCTTTCTGGGAACCGTTTTATATGCATTCGGATTCAATGGCTTTATTCTTTCCAACGAGATTGTACCGGGCGGACTTACCGGTATCGGATCCCTCATTTTCTACGGAACGGGCATACCGGTATCCGTCTCATATGCGACAATCAATGTAATACTACTGGTTTTCGCCTTCAAAATATTGGGCAGGAAATTTATTATCAACTCATTATTCGGAGTTATATCGCTCACTTTTACCCTCATGTTTTTCGAATGGTTACTGGCAGGCAAATCGCTTGTCGAGGGCGAACCATTCATGTCGATACTGATTGGAGCCGTCTTATGCGGAACCGGGCTCGGCATTATATTTTCGGCAAACGGCAGTACGGGCGGCACGGATATCATCGGCGCCATTGTAAACAAATACAAAAACATCTCCATCGGACGGGCGCTGTTATACTGTGATTTTGTGATCATCGCCTGTTCATACCTGATTTTTCACAGCATAGATAAAATAGTTTTCGGATATGTGATCATGTTTACCGAAATGTACATACTTGACCGCGTACTGAATGCAAACAACCAATCCGTACAGTTCCTTATTTTTTCACGGAAATACCAGGAAATAGTTGATTTCATCATAAAAGACCTCGACAGAGGCTGTACCGTACTTGACGGAGAAGGGGGATATTCTAAAAAAAACATCAAAGTAATTGTCCTGTTAGCCAAAAAGAAAGAAAGCACTATGATTTTTCGCATGATAAAAAATATTGACAAACAAGCATTTATATCACAAGGAAATGTACAGGGAGTATACGGAGAAGGATTTGACCAGATAAAAACCTGATTATTTCTCTGCAAACCCCACATAAAAAAGACTTCCCCGCCCGGACAATTTTAATCATCTTTCTACGTTATACATCCATAATATCAGGAAAAGTGAAGCTAATGATGCGCCTCGACAAAATCAAAACACATTTAGTTTCACTTATTCTTTATTTTAATTATTAGCAAATGAAAACAATTGTTTTTGCGACAAATAACGCTCATAAACTGGAAGAAGTCCGCGCCATCATTTCCGGCAAGATCAATATCGTGAGCCTGTCGGATATCGGCTGTCACGACGACATACCTGAAACCTCCGATACGTTGGAAGGCAATGCCCTGCAGAAAGCCGATTATATAAAAGAACATTTCGGATACGATTGCTTCGCGGACGATACCGGACTTGAAGTGGAAGCGCTGAACGGTGAACCCGGAGTTCATTCCGCACGTTATGCCGGCAATGCGCACGATTCGGATGCCAATATAGAAAAACTACTCCGGGCGCTTGCAGACAAACAAAATAAAAAAGCCCGCTTCCGTACGGTAATAGCTTTGATTATAAACGGGCAGGAACTGTTTTTTGAAGGAATAGTAGAAGGGCGTATCATCGGAGAAAGACGGGGCGAAGGAGGCTTCGGTTATGACTCCGTATTCATTCCGGACGGATTTAATGAAACATTTGCCGAATTAGGCATGGATAT
>DOZP01000175.1:21005-21726 GCA_003517945.1 Porphyromonadaceae bacterium
ATAACAATCATTGACGAACCGATTGGTAAAATAATAAACAACAGAAATTATATGAAATTCAAATATCTGATCACAGGGCTTCTGTCAATTCTTTTCTCACAAACGTTTACAGCACAAACTTACAAGAACTGGAATACGTATCTGGCCTATCACGAAGCGACAGGTATTGCCGAAACAAACGAACGCGTCTACATATTAGCAAACGGATCATTATATAGCTACGGAAAAGAAGACGCGGAAATAAGAACCTATTCGAAGCAAACCGGACTAAGTGACAACAATATACGTTTAATAAAATACAATCCGGACAATCAAACGCTGATCATCGTTTATCAGAACGGGAACATTGACCTGCTGGACAAAGACGGAATCAGCAACATGCCCGACCTGAAAAACAACTTAAACATACAAAGCAAAAGTATCAATGACATATACCTGCATAACGGGTATGCATACATGTCTGCGGATTTTGGCGTGATGGTTCTCAATCTGAACAAAAAAGAAATCCTGGATACATACAAAACAGACAAGACCAAATCTGTATGTATCCTGAAAGATACCATTTACGCCGCCACGGAAAACGGCTTGATAAAAGCAAGTATCAACGACAACCTGCCCGACCTGAATAACTGGAAAGAAAAAAAACTGAACACCCCGGATTTCGGAGAAAAGGACATCAAATACATGTGTCTCTTTCAGGAAAAACTTTTCTTTTGTGTAA
>DOZP01000175.1:21742-29421 GCA_003517945.1 Porphyromonadaceae bacterium
TCGCAGATATATATAAAAAATATAACCGTTCAATCCGATCAATTATTAACATATACGCAGGAATATCTTTCCATTTATACGGATCCGGAGAATTTCGTATATGTAAAAGTAGATATAATCAATGACGTCGTATCCCTCAAAGCCGATGGAAAATATTGGATAGCAACGGGCGCGAATGGGCTTACCGGCATAGAATGGAGCGGTGGCGGTAATTTTACAAAAATCGTATCCGACATAACGATCAACAGCCCCAAACGTAATTATAATGCATTTATGACCGTCTTCAACGATGAAAAACTGCTTATTACCGGTGGTGACAGGGGTGACCACCCCTCGTATCGGCCGGGAACATTCATAACCTACGATCAAGACGGACAATGGTACAACTTCGATGAAACGATCGCCGACAAAGAGATCTATCAATCAATAGGTGATAACAGCAAGGACTATATGGGAGTCGCCGCTGATCCGGATGATGAAAACCATTATTATATCGCAACCTACGGACAAGGCGTTATCGAATTAAAAAACAATGAGTTCGTTAAACTTCACAACATAGATAACAGTACATTAAGATCCCCTTACAACGAGAATCCGGATCCGAGAAATGTCCGCACAGGAAGCGTATGTTTCGATAAAGACAAAAACCTGTGGGTAACAAACTGCCTTGCGGAAAACGCGATTAATGTACTTAAAGCGAACGGCGAATGGATCTCATTATATTATCCGGAGATCAGAGGCGCCGATAAAATAGATAAAATACTGATCAGATCNNAACGGACACAAATGGACCAATGTATTGCAATCCGGCATTTTTGTTTTTGACGACAAAGGAACAATAGAAGACACGTCGGATGATGAACACAATTTTTTCGAATCATTCAGAGATGCTCAAAGCAGTACGGGAGCCAGTATCGGAGCCGGCCAGTATCTTTCCATGGCGGAAGACGGAAACGGAACGATGTGGATCGGAACGAATATAGGATTATTGAAATGCAATACACCCTCCCGCGCCATAACCGACCCGGGCAACCTGTCCTGTTCGCGCCTGGTTCGTGACGGCGAAGCATACTTCCTCAGCGGAGAATCCGTAACGGCAATTGCCGTTGACGCGGACAACCAGAAATGGATCGGAACAGCCAACCAGGGCGTATTCCTTATCAACGAAGACGGTTCGGAAACAATATACAATTTTACGACAGACAATTCGCCGTTATTATCCAATACAATTAAAAGCATCACGATCAACAACCAAACAGGAGATGTATTTTTCGGCACGGACAACGGACTCGTTTCCTATAACAACGGCATAAAACGTGGCGCTACGCCATTTTCCGATGTCTATGCCTTTCCCAATCCGGTTCGTCCGGATTATAGCGATAAAGTAACCATCACCGGACTGACCAACAATGCAAATGTAAAAATAACCGATATAAACGGAAATCTGATTTACCAGGGACGGGCGATCGGCAACCAGATGACATGGAATTGTCGTAACGCGACAGGCAATCGCGTAGCGACAGGCGTATATTTAGTCATTGCGGCAACCTCCGACGCATCCGAAAGCGTTGTTACCAAAATCGCCATTGTAAAATAAACATCCCGATAGACTTATAGGCTAATAACAAGACCTTCCTCCGACAGGATCACATGCGGAAAAACAGCAGCGGCTTCTTCCGCGAAAGCTGCCGAATCATCATACCGCGCGGAATAATGTCCCAGTACAAGCTGCCTGACATTTGCCCGTAAAGCGATTTCGGCAGCCTGTTTAGCCGTAGAATGGAACGTACTTTTGGCGCGCGGCAAATCCTTCTCTAAAAAAGTGGATTCATGATATAAACAATCAATACCCTCTATATAAGGTATAATAGAAGGAGTAAAAGCCGTGTCGGAACAATAGGCATAGCGCATAGGCGGATCAGACGGACGTGTCAGACGCGTATAGGGAACAACGGTTCCGTCTTCCGTTATAAAATCTTTTCCCTGTTTTATACCTGCGAGTTCGCGTACCGGAACCTGATAAAATTCTACCATCTCGCGTATGATATGCGGTTCACGTTTTTTTTCGGAAAACAAATAGCCACAGGTAGGAATCCGGTGCTTAAGAGGAATGGAATAGACCGATAACGAATGATCTTCCATCACCAGGGCATACTTTTGCGGATCTACCGTATCAAAACGGACTTTATACGGAAGCTCTTTACAGAACTGAGACAAAATGGGAGACAAAAACGCTTGCATATCAGCCGGCCCGTGAATGACCAGATCACCCGTACGCCCCAACATCCCAAATGTTGAAACCAGACCCGGCAATCCGAAACAATGATCACCATGCAAATGAGAGATAAAGACATGATTCAGGCGATTAAACCGGATATGATACTTACGCATTTGTAACTGAGTACCTTCACCGCAATCAATCAAATACAATTTATCACGTAAATCTACAACCTGTGCGGTCGGAGCATGACGAAGAGTAGGTGTAGCCGAACCACAGCCCAATATGCAAACCTTAAAACCTGACATATAAAATTCAACTAATTGATCATGTAAAGATAGGCAATTCCGCCCTAACCGCAAAAGCCATACGAAAAAATAAAATCAAATCATATTTGTTAATCGTATAATAATTCTTACTTTTGCATCTATAAAACAATTACAAACATAAAAACGGATAAGTTATGAAAAAGACAAGAGCTGCAATTGTAGGGTATGGTAATATTGGTCGGTATGTGTTGGAAGCGCTCGAAGCCGCGCCTGATTTTGAGATAGCAGGTATTATACGCCGCAATATCGAAGACATTCCCTCCGAACTCAAATCATACACTGTAACAGACAGTCTTTCAAAACTGAAAAAAGTAGATGTTGCCGTATTGGCGACTCCGACACGCCAGGTAGAAAAATTTGCCAAAGAAGCATTAGCTTTAGGTATCAATACGGTCGATAGTTTCGATATCCACGGTAAAATTGTAGAATTACGCCGTAAACTGGATAAGGAAGCGAAGAAAAACAAAGTGGTATCGGTGATTGCCGCCGGTTGGGATCCGGGTAGCGATTCGGTAGTCCGCGCATTACTCGAAGCCATGGTTCCGAAAGGGATCACATATACCAATTTCGGCCCGGGAATGAGCATGGGACACACAGTTGCGGTTAAAGCCATAAAAGGCGTGAAAGCGGCTTTAAGCATGACCATTCCGTTAGGAACAGGCATACATCGCCGTATGGTATACATAGAAGTGGAAAAAGACCATAAATTTGCTACGGTTGCCGCGGCAATTAAAAAAGATGATTATTTTGCGCACGATGAAACACATGTTATACAGGTTGATTCCGTTGATGAACTCTTAGATATGGGACATGGAGTAAACCTGGTCCGTAAAGGCGTTTCCGGAAAAACCCAGAATCAATTGATTGAGTTTGATATGAAAATAAACAATCCGGCTCTTACCGCGCAAATCCTTGTAGCTGTGGCGCGTGCATCCATGAAATTACAACCGGGAGCATATACGATGATTGAAATTCCGGTAATTGACATGCTCTATGGAGATAAGGAAGAACTTATCAAACGGTTAGTTTAAAAAAATTGCGGTAAATATATAGAACAAAAACATGCCTTTATTAGAAATCACATGGATTGCTGATCCTGCTATATTCTCCATCGGATCAAAAGAAATACGCTGGTATTCAATAGCATTCGTCATTGGCTTTGCTATCGGATATAAAATCGTAGAACGTATGTGGAAGCGTGAAAACATCAATCCCAAATGGATTGATCCGTTATTATACTATACGCTTATCGGAACGGTAGTAGGTTCGCGACTTGGCCATTGCCTGTTTTATGATCCGGGATACTACCTGTCCCATCCGATTGAAATCCTGAAAGTATGGGAAGGCGGTCTGGCAAGTCATGGGGGCGTATTGGGAATCATTATCGCAATCTATTTTTATTCCAGAAGAATCACACATAAAAGTATGTTATGGACATTCGATAAACTCGTGACACCGACCGGCCTTGTTGCGGCGCTCATACGCCTCGGCAACCTGATGAATCACGAAATTTACGGACACCAGACAGACCTTCCGTGGGGATTTCGCTTCATTACAAATTTACATGCGTGGCGACAAGGCGCGGAGCCTGTATTTTCCGAGCCAAGTCATCCGACGCAGCTATATGAAGCAATCTGTTACCTGATAACATTTGCGCTCTGCATGTGGCTATACTTTAAAAAAGATGCATGGAAAAAAGAAGGACTTATCTTTGGAATCTTTATGATTTGTATCTTCACCGCCCGGTTCTTTATTGAATTTTTGAAAAACAGCCAGGAATCATTCGAAGAAGGTATGTTGCTGAATATGGGACAATTGCTCAGCATCCCATTTGTCCTGGCGGGTCTCTGTTTTGTCTGGAGGGCAATAAAAAAAGATGATAACAGTCCCGGCATCCATCCGAATGGATCTTAATAAAAATAGAAAATGAAATCAATTACAAACGATATTTATTACGTAGGAGTCAATGATCGTCAGAAAAAATTATTTGAAAACCTTTGGCCGCTGCCACATGGCGTTTCTTATAATTCCTACTTGATTGTTGATAAAAAAAACATACTTATTGATACGGTCGACATTTGTTATTCGGAACTATTTTTCAAAAAAATAGACGAAGTTCTGAAAGGAGGCAAAATCGATTACCTGATCGTTAACCACATGGAACCGGACCATTCCGGATGCATCCGGTTATTGCGTGAAAAATATCCGGACATCCTGATCGTAGGCAACAAACAGACTTTCAATATGTTGGCAGGATATAACAACATAACGGAAGGATTGTATGAAGTAAAAGAAGGAGATACGCTGAACACCGGTTCCCACACGTTTACATTCTATACGGCGCCTATGGTACATTGGCCGGAAGTAATGTTTACATACGACGAGACAGATAAAGTGCTGTTTTCGGCTGACGCTTTCGGCACTTTCGGCGCTTTGAACGGTGGCGTGACAGACCATGAAACGGATACCGGACCCTATTGGGATGAAATGATACGCTATTACGCAAACATTGTCGGCAAATACGGTATCCCTGTGCAGAAAGCCATTCAAAAACTTTCCGGCGTGGATATACGGATCATCTGTTCCACACACGGACCGGTATGGACGGAACAAAAAACAAAGGCAATAGATATATACGACAGGTTAAGCCGCTACGAAGGAATTGACGGCGTAACCATTGTATACGGAAACATGTATGGACATACCGAGCAAATGGCGGAAACCATCGCATCCGCTTTATCCGAGGGAGGCATTCGCAAAATCGCCATGCACAACGCAGGCAACACCCATGCCTCTTATATACTACGTGATATATTCAATTACAAAGGAGTTATCATCGGTAGCCCTACATACAACACCCGGATCTTTCCGGCCATCGATTCACTACTCAGTCAGATCGCTTTGCGGGATGTCAAAAACCGTCTGTTTGGTTACTTCGGCTCTTTCACATGGGCAGGCGCCGCCGTCAAACGCCTGGCGGCTTTCGGCGAAGAAATGAAATGGGAAACTGTGGGAAATCCGGTTGAACAAAAGCAAAATATAAGCACGGAAGAACAATGCAGGGCGCTCGGCAAAGCGATGGCCGAACGCTTACGGTAAAAAAACTATTATTCCTTATACCTATAAACTTAAAATTATGAGAGTCATCATCGAACCAAATTACGAAACATTATCAAAATGGGCAGCCTATTACATTGCCGCCCAAATAAACAAAACCAAACCCACGGCAAAAAAACCTTTTATTCTCGGCTTACCGACAGGTTCGTCCCCGCTGGGAACCTACAATGAACTGATCAAACTGTACAAAAAAGGAACAGTTTCTTTTAAAAACGTGATCACATTCAACATGGATGAATACGTAGGAATCCCACAGGAGCATCCCGAAAGCTACCATTCTTTTATGTGGAACAATTTTTTCAGCCATATCGACATACAAAAGAAAAATGTAAATATTCTGAGCGGAAACGCCAAAGACCTCGAAAAGGAATGCGCAGACTATGAAGATCGCATGAAAAAAGCAGGGGGCATTGATTTGTTTCTCGGCGGGATCGGCCCTGACGGGCATGTAGCATTCAACGAACCCGGCTCTTCATTATCCTCACGTACCAGAATCAAATCGCTTACGACCGATACCATTATAGCCAATTCGCGATTCTTTGGCGGCGATACCGGCAAAGTACCCAAAACCGCATTGACCGTTGGCGTAGGAACCGTCATGGACGCCAAAGAAGTATTGATTGTTGTAAATGGTCACAACAAAGCGCGTGCGTTACAACAAGCCGTTGAAGGAAGCGTCAACCAAATGTGGACAATAACTGCCCTGCAAATGCATCCCAAGGGCATTATCGTCTGCGACGAAGCCGCCTGTGCCGAAATAAAAGTAGGCACGTATAATTACTTTAAAGATATCGAAAAAAACAACCTCAACCCGAAGGTATTATTATAGACCTTTGTCCGGTTAAAGAAAGTGCGTATCTTTGCATACTGATAAAAGATTGTAAAGATGCGCACATTTTTTTATTACAGGATATTTTATATCTGGTCAGTGATCAATTTGTCATTGACCGCCAAAGTTCATGCGCAGGAAATTGAAAAAAACGATAGTATATCCAAAGAAACATCTCAGACATCCTGGCTATATGACGCATATAAAACAATCTACAATGCTTCCAGATATGATCCCGAATACCTCAAAAATGAAGCCAACAGATTAAAGATAAGATTATTAACCACTTTCCAAGCGCCCTACTTCACTGTTCATCCCAAAAGCGATATAGATAAAAGACTCATTTTTGACTCCGAACCGTTAAATTATGTAGGGATGGACATCGGATGGAATATTTTTGCTTTAGGTTATAGTTTCAGTATTGGCGAAAAACAAAAAAGAACAAACAAACGATTCAGTTTCAATACCTACTCTCGCTTTTTCGCTATCAACGCCGAAATATTATGGTTAAACAGCCTGAGTATTTCGAACCTTGAGGACTTTGTTTCGGAAAACGAAAGCATTCCGGAAAAAATCGCATTAAACGACGCCTATTTTCGTTCCAGATCCGTACACTTCGTTTTTTTTCCGGGAGGAAAAAAGATGGCTTACGGCAATACGATTAATCCCGTGTTCCGGCAATTAAAAAGTGCCGGAACACTTATTACGGCATTGGGCTATGCAAATTATGATTTCGACACGAATCTCAAAAACATGAATATTGAAGGAAGCGAATGGCTTTCCGAATTAGGTATCAACAATATCAATCTGTCAAAATATGAGCTCGGCGTAGGATACTCATACAATTTCGTTGCAGGTCGCCACTGGGTCCTGTTTATTTCCGACATGATCGGTATTTCCGCCAAACATTATTCATTCGAAATGTTTTCAGATAATACCCCGACAAAAGAAACAAAATTAGGAGGAAGTAATTATTTCCGCACCGGCGCATGCTATTACAATAAAGACTACTTTATCGGAGCACATGTATCGCACGAACTGGATGCATTAAGTACAAACAAATTCTTATTCAACAAAAACAACCAGTTAGCCGTTCTTTATATCGGATATAAATTTAAAGTAGATCACTTTAATCACTTTATATCCAATCTGTTTAAAAGTAATTTCTGACAATAACACGCAATGG
>DOZP01000175.1:29521-31151 GCA_003517945.1 Porphyromonadaceae bacterium
GTTCCCTGATCGGTGCGCAAAAAGTATTAATATCGGCAGCTAACTGTTTTTTCATGTCGCCATACCGGATTTCACACGCATTATATTTCTCATCGAAATAATCATAAGTATCTTTTCCGGAAACAATTTCCATCATAGTAAACAGATTTTGAATAGCCTCCGGTTTTTCACTGTTTGGCTCGGTTGGACCGGAGTCGGTAACGGCACGCATCACTTTCTTACGGATCGTTTTCTCATCATCAATAAGATAGATGGCATTTCCTTCACTTTTTCCCATCTTACCGGAACCATCCAGCCCGGGAACTTTCACCGCTTTTTCCGATAAATGGAAAGAAGCCGGTTCCGGGAAAAAATCTACGCCATAAATACCATTGAAACGGCGTGCAAATTTCCGGGCCATCTCCATATTCTGTTCCTGATCCTTACCGACGGGCACTTTTACAGCCCGGTGTATTATAATATCAGAAGCCATCAGGGTCGGATACGTCAACAAACCTGCGTTCACATTATCCGGTTGGGCACGGACTTTCTCTTTAAATGTCGTTACGCGTTCAAGCTCGCCAAGATATGCGTTCATATTCAGATAAAGATAAAGTTCCGCCACTTCACGTACGTCACTTTGCACATATATGGTAGCCTTTTCCGGATCAATTCCACAGGCAAGATATTCGGCCAATATCGTCTTCACGCTCTGACGCAGATTTTCAGGATTAGGATGCGTGGTAAGCGAATGCCAGTCAGCAATAAAGAAAAAACAATTATACTCATGCTGCATTTTCAGAAAACTTTTCACCGCGCCAAAGTAATTACCAAGATGCAGATTACCCGTCGGACGTATCCCACTCGCTACTATTTCCATAATTAATATATCTTTTAAAAAAACGTGCAAATATAGCATAAGCCGGGTGGAATACAAAATAAATGCCTGAAAAAACACAAGAGCGGAAGAAAATAACAATCCTCCCGCTCTTGCCGATTCATATTTGCAACAAACTGATTTCCAAAATAAAAATTAATCAGGCAATGCCTTTAACCATTTTGAAAGCAAATCTGTCATTTGCTGATAATATACATACGTATCACGAAACCCCCAACCATGCCCGCCGGTCGGAAATATATACATCGTAGCCGGTATATCATTCCGTTTAAGAGCCTCATAATACCATATACTGTTTTCCGGGAGTACCACCTTGTCATCGTCACTCAACAATAAAATGGCAGGAGGAGTATTTACATTCACCTGTTTTTCATTCGAAAATAGATAAATATCCGTCTTCGGGGGATTCTCACCAAGCAAATTATTCCGGGAACCTCCATGTGTCAATTCCGTCATTGTTATGACCGGATAAAACAATATTGAAAAATCAGGCCGCGTACTTGTTCCGGTGGTTGCAAAATGCGTAGAAGCGGTAGAAGCCAGGTGCCCCCCCGCAGAAAACCCGCAAATGCCGATTTTTGAAACATTCACCCCATATTCGCCGGCATGTTCGCGCACATAACGGATCGCCTGTTGCGCATCATCAAGCGGAACCTCTTTATGTTTATTTGGCATCCTGTATTTAAGAATAAAAGCGGCAATACCTTCTTTATTTAGCCACCGGGCAACCATCAACCCTTCATGATCATACGC
>DOZP01000175.1:31259-33784 GCA_003517945.1 Porphyromonadaceae bacterium
GTCGGAGGATCTCCGTCCCATAACGGCACAACCTGCTGGGCATCGGATATCCCGTATATAAAGAATATAAAGAAAAAGACACATGCTGAAATCTTAAATAACTTCATAGAGAATATTTTATTGATTAACCGGAGTAGGTACCGTCTTGAACATATAAATACAACGACTGGTATATTTTTCTCCCGGACGAAGCACCGTACTTGGATATGACGGTTCGTTCGGACTGTTAGGATAATGTTGCGTTTCCAGACAAAGAGCACCCCGGTGAGGATATTTTATACCCAATTTACCATTATCGGAAACTGCCATAAAATTACCGCTGTAAAACTGTATACCCGGTTCATTTGTATAAACATCCATCACAATCCCGCTTCCGTCATGATAAACCTTAGCAGCCAACTGCGAAATATCACCTTTTGTATTCAATACCCAGTTATGATCATATCCTTTACCGATAACAAGCTGCTCAAAACCCTCATTTATACCGGCTCTAATCAGAGCCGGACGGCGCAAATCCATCGGCGTACTATCTACGGGAACGATCCCTACCGGTATCAGAGTCTCATCAACAGCATTATACGAATCCGCATTAATGTGAACATAATGATCCAGAATCTGGGTATTCAGCTTACCGGACAGATTAAAATAACTATGATTGGTCAAATTTACGACTGTAGCTTTGTCCGTAGTTGCCTCATACTGTATATCTATCGCATTATTATCCGTCAATTTATAAATCACCGTTACATTCAGATTACCGGGAAAACCTGCTTCCTTGTCTTTTGACAAATATGTCAGCTTGAGCGTCTGCGCATCAAGTTGTTCCGCATCCCACACCTGAGTATGAAAACCTTTAGGTCCGCCATGCAGACAATGCCCGTTATTATTTTTAGGCAATTGGTATGTTTCACCATCCAACGTAAACAATCCGTCTTTTATACGATTTCCGTAACGCCCTATTAAAGCGCCGTAATTTCCGTCCGTCGCCAGATATTCCGCAATACTGCCATACCCAAGTACAACATCTTTTAAATTCCCATCCCTGTCCGGAACCAGCAATGAAACAAGACGGCCGCCATAATTCGTAATACAGGCTTCCAATCCAAGCGAATTTCTCAAAATATACAATCCGGTCTCTTTACCGTCCACTTTCGAAACAAAATCTTTCGTATTCAGCCCCGACATCGTTTGCGTATTTTTCACCTCTTGTTTGCAAGACAACAGTCCCACTGTTATCAATGCCATAAATAAAATTTTCTTCATATGCTTCTAAGTATAAAATTAAATTCTTTTTAAATAATTCCATTTATTTTCAATTCTGCAAAGATAATCCAAGCTGAGAGAAGTACAAAATGAATTCCTTCATTTTTATTCACTTCCGTTCCGAATTATCAATCGCTTTACAAAGTAAAGCAAAATGACCGCTAATATACTATTTATTTTTTTATTATCTTTGTGCCACAAAAGAAAAGCAAGATGAAGCAGTATCTGGATTTATTAGAACGCGTTCTCAGAGAAGGAATAAAAAAAGACGACCGGACAGGCACCGGTACAGTCAGCATATTCGGGCATCAGATGCGGTTCGATTTGAAAGAGGGGTTTCCTATGCTCACCACCAAAAAACTTCATCTGAAATCCATCATACATGAACTATTATGGTTCCTGAATGGAGATACCAATGTCAAATATCTCCGGGAAAACGGAGTTCGTATATGGAATGAATGGGCTGACGAGAATGGGGAATTAGGGCATATATACGGATACCAATGGCGTTCCTGGCCGGATTATGAAGGAGGCTCGATAGACCAGATCAGTGATGTTGTCCGCACAATAAAAAAAAATCCGGACTCACGCCGTATGATCGTCAGTGCATGGAATGTGGGAGACCTGAAAAATATGAATCTTCCGCCATGTCACGCATTTTTTCAATTCTATGTGGCAAACGGACACCTGAGCCTTCAACTCTACCAGCGAAGTGCGGATATTTTCCTCGGTGTACCCTTCAACATCGCTTCGTACGCATTATTGCTACAGATGATGGCCCAGGTAACAGGTCTGGAAACAGGCGATTTCGTTCATACTTTAGGAGATGCCCATATCTATACCAACCATCTGGAACAGATAAAATTACAATTATCACGCCCCCCCCGTCCCCTGCCGATGATGTTGATCAATCCGGAGGTAAAAGACATCTTCGGTTTCAGATATGAAGACTTTGATCTTATTAATTACGATCCCCATCCGCATATAAAAGGAACCGTCTCGGTATAGTATAAAAATAAAAAGACAAAATCAAAATGATTTCCATTATCGCAGCTATCGCAGAAAACAGGGCCATCGGCATAAATAATGATCTTCCCTGGAAACTACCGAACGACATGAAACGGTTCAGGGAATTGACGACCGGCCATACGGTTATTATGGGAAGAAAAACATTCGAATCACTCCCTAAAGGGGCGTTGCCGAATCGTACAAATATTGTTGTCACCCGGAATCATGCAGTTACATTTGAAAACTGTATCCTG
>DOZP01000350.1:0-1312 GCA_003517945.1 Porphyromonadaceae bacterium
AACGTATTGTCTGGAAAAGTACGGATAATACAACTGTTATCCGCGATGCCGAAAATCTTTTAAGACCCGGAATCGGTCAGTCCATATTGGGTAGTGAGCATGTATGCCGCCTTATCAGTAATGACACGGACAGGCCGGCGATACTTCTTGATTTCGGAAAAGAATTGCAGGGCGGACTCCAGATTGTAACCGGTCAGGGGCCTACACAAACGCCGATTAATGTGCGGATCCGGTTTGGCGAGTCGGTCAGTGAAGCCATGTGTGATATTGATGGCGAAAACGGCGCGTCGAACGATCATGCGATGCGTGATTTCACGATCGCCCTTCCCTGGCTTGGCGTTACTGAAATCGGAAATTCCGGTTTCCGGTTTGTACGTATAGATCTGCTGGATGCCGATACGGAGTTGCAACTGAAAGAGGTGCGCGCGATATTTGTACATAAGGATATTCCGTTTAAAGGCTCTTTCCGTTGCAATGACGAGCGTCTGAATGCAATATGGAATACGGGCGCTTATACGGTATACCTTAATATGCAGGAATATTTGTGGGATGGAATTAAGCGCGACCGTCTTGTTTGGTTGGGTGATATGCATCCCGAAGTGATGTCGGTCAATACGGTTTTCGGTTATGACGAGGTTGTACCCAAAAGTCTGGATCTGATACGTGATGCTACCCCTGTTCCGCAATGGATGAATGGAATCAGTTCTTATTCTTTGTGGTGGATTATTATACACCGCGATTGGTATTATTATCAGGGGAACAGGGCGTATTTGTCGGAACAGCGATTGTATCTGACGCAATTGGTGAATCACTTGTTGACGAAAATTGATAAAAAAGGCCGGGAGTTGCTTGACGGGAATCGTTTTCTGGATTGGCCTTCCAGTGAAAATCAGCAAGGTGTGAATGCGGGTTTGCAGGCATTGATGACGATGGCGATGGATTGCGGGGAGGAGTTGTTTACAATCCTTGAAGATACGGATATGGCGGCAAAATGTAAGGATGCGGCGAAACGTCTCCGGAATTATAAACCGGCGCACAATCATTCCAAGCAGGGCGCTTCTTTGATGGCGCTTGCCGGGCTGATGGATGCTCAAAAAGCGAATAAGGATGTCTTGTCCGTAGGCGGCTCCAAAAATTTTTCTACGTTTTATGGTTATTATATGTTGTGTGCAATGGCTAAAGCGGGTGATTATACAGGCGCTTTAGACCGGATCAGGGAATATTGGGGCGGCATGTTGGACCTTGGCGCTACTACTTTCTGGGAAGATTTTGATATTGAATGGATGCATAATGCGGCGCGGATCGATGAACT
>DOZP01000350.1:1351-12215 GCA_003517945.1 Porphyromonadaceae bacterium
AGTCTGTGTCACGGCTGGGCGTCAGGTCCTACTGCCTGGCTGAGTGAGCACGTTTTAGGGATTCAGGTGGTTGAACCGGGTTGTAAGGTGATCCGGATCAATCCGAATCTGGGTGATTTGCAATGGGTGGAAGGGACATTCCCGACTCCGTATGGTATTATCACTGTTCGCCATGAGAAGCAATCGGACGGAAGTGTTAAAAGTACCGTAGATGCTCCGGATGAAATTAAATTATTAAGAAATTGAAATTGGCATATCTTACTATTATGTATTAAAAGTGATTGATGTGTCAGGTCAAGTCGTAACTTTTACAAAATGATCGCTTACAATAATTATAGACACTTAATTTATTAAAAAATCAAAATCTGTATGAATAAACACGTAAAAAGTATGGGAAAATCCCGCTTTTCGGTATGGAGAGTGCTGGGTATGGCCTTTTTATTGTTGTTAAGTTTGGCAGGCCGGTATGCGGCGGCAGCATCACAGCAACAAAGAGGTATGACAATTACCGGTACGGTTGTTGATGAAATCAATGAACCGATACCTGGTACCAATGTTACCGTTAGAGGAACTACCAATGGTAATATTACCGATATGGATGGTAATTTTATCTTGAATGATGTAGCGGAAGGCGCTACATTGGTTATTTCGTATGTCGGTTACAGGAGTACTGAAGTGAAAGTGGAAGCAGGGAAGACTAATTATCTGATCCAGTTACGGGAAGATACCCAGGATCTGGAAGAAGTCGTCGTAGTTGCGTATGGAACGCAGAAGAAGGTGTCTGTGACGGGAGCAGTGGCCTCCGTACAAACCAAAGAACTGAAGCAAAGCTCTTCAGCCAACCTGACAAATGCATTGTCCGGACGTCTTCCCGGTCTGACTGCTATCCAGACATCCGGTCAACCCGGATATGATAACGTACAATTGTTTTTGCGCGGTCAGGGAACGACTACCGACGCTTCTCCGTTGATCCTGATTGATGGGGTGCCGCGTGATAATATCAGTATGCTGGATCCGAACGAAATCGCTTCCGTGTCTATTTTGAAAGACGCTTCCGCTACGGCTGTGTTCGGTGTTCGCGGTGCAAATGGGGTAATCCTGATTACTACCCGTCGCGGTGAAGCCGGAAAAACGGAGTTGAGTATTTCCGCCAATTACAGTTTGCAGTCTTTTACTTCCCGTGCGGATCGCGTGCATTCCTGGGAGTTTGCCGAGTTACGTAATCGGGCGTCACTGAATGACGGAGGAAATCCCGACGCATTGCCGTACACGCAATATATGATTGACAAATATCGACAGGGTGGTGATCCTTTTTATCCGGATCGCGACGTGTTTCATGAAATATTCGAAGATTGGTCGCCTCAGACAAGGATCAATGCCAACCTGACCGGCGGATCCGATAAGATGCGTTACTTTGCGAATGTGGCCTATACCGGTCAGGGTGGTATGTTTAAAACAGAGCCGGAAAGTAAACTCGGATATGATCCCGGTTTTCATATGAACCGGTATAATTTCCGCGCGAATCTGGATTATGACATAACGAAAGGTTTAAAGATGTCTTTAAATATCGCCAGTTATCTGGAAAAGGTAAATATGCCGCAAACAGCCAGCCGTTTCAGTGATGATATGAATGCGCTCGTGAGTACCATTATGGCTTATTCATATTGGACTCCTCCTACGGATGTCGGTCCCGTTACGCTTGACGGATACGGTGTTACTCCGGATCAGGTAGTTAACCAGACGGGACAAGACTGGAGCGCCTGGGCTGCTATTAACCGTTACGGATACAGTCAGCGGACTAAGTCCAATCTGAATTCATCTTTAGCGCTTGACTGGGATCTCGGATTTATCACCAAAGGATTGAGTACGAAGTTTCAGGTTGCTTATGATAATAATGCCAATTCTACCCTGGAGGGCTGGAATGCCGGATTTGACACGTACGGATTTTCCGTAGCCCGGGAAGAAGGTGGCGTAAATGAATACAATGCCGTGCGTGTGAACGAGGATAATACGATTTCATTGAAAAGAAATTCGGGTTCCGATTATTATATGAATCTTCAGTATTCTATTCATTATGCCCGCCAGTTCGGAAATCATAATTTAACCGGATTGGCTTTGGTGCAGCGGGATATACAGTCGAAAAACTATTCTTACGGGGATGCTTTCAAGCGTGAATTGCCCTTTAATTACCTGGGCCTTTCGTCCCGTATCACATACGATTATGATTCGCGCTATCTTGCCGAAGTGAATTTGGGATACAACGGATCCGAACAATTTGCAAAAGATAACCGTTTTGGATTTTTCCCTGCATTTTCGGCCGGCTGGGTGGCAAGCAATGAACGTTTTCTGAAAGATAACAGCGTTATTTCAAATTTGAAGATACGAGCTTCATACGGAGAAGTCGGTAGTGATAAATTAGGAGACGATCGTTTCTTGTATATCAGCGCTATCACAACAACCGGCACCGGTCCGGTTAGCTCACTCGGAAAAGGAAATGCCGTTACGCAAGGAAAGATGGGAAATGAAGGGCTGAGTTGGGAAATTGTAAAAAAACAAAACTATGGTATTGATATCCAGCTATTTAATCAGTTGTCGTTGACTGCCGATGTCTTTTTCGAACGTTGCGATAACCGTTTGATTTCCCGTAATTCGATTCCGACGATTTTAGGGGTATCTCCCGGTAATCTGCCGAAAGTGAATATGGGTGAAGTCGAAAATAAAGGGTATGAATTGGAATTAACGTGGAACAAACGCTTCGGCAGCGATTTGTTTTTTATGGTGAAAGGTAATTTTGCGTATGCAAAAAATACGCAGAACTATATGGACGAGGTTCGTTATGGCGAAGATTATGCTTACCGGTATCGTCAGACCGGATTCAGCAGGGATCAATGTTTCGGTTATCTGATTGATTACGGTAATGGTAACGGCTATATCAATACGCAGGAAGAAATGGATCATCTGCCGACGTATGAAATCGGAACTCCGCGTCTCGGAGATTTTGCATATGTTGATGTGAACGGAGATGGTCTGATCAATGTGAAAGACCAGGTGCCTGTCGGGTATAGTGAAGTGCCTCGTATTACATATGGTTTTTCCGCATCCGTAAACTGGAAAGATTTTGATTTCTCCGTATTGTTTTCGGGTATCGGTCAGAGTACCAAGCAGTATACGGGTTTGGGCGCAACCGAATTCGGATTGGCCGGTTTTTACAGTGGTTATCACCGGAATGCATGGACACAGGAACGTTATGAAAACGGTTTGAAAGTTGAATATCCGGCATTGGGAACGATTGCAGGTACCAGTATTCAGGCAAATGAATTTTTTCTGATGAACCGTTCGTTTTTGCGGTTAAAAAATATCGAAATCGGATATACATTGCCTAAAAATACACTCAGAATGCTTGGTATCAATAGTGTACGGGTGTTCCTGAATGGAAATAACTTACTTACATGGAAAAATTTAAAGTTTGACATGATTGATCCGGAACAGACATCATCCCAAAATTATCCGATTACGAAAATGATCAGCGGTGGTATAAATGTAACATTCTAAATTAAAAAGATTATGAAATTTAAAAATATAATATTGACAATATTCATTGGCCTGTGCGTTTCCTGTAGTGATGCGCTTGATGTAGCACCGGACGGTAATATGACAATGGAAGAAGTGTGGTCGGATGTAAATTATACGTCCGGGGCATTAAATGCGTGTTACAGACAGATTCCGATGAAAGGATATATGTATTTCTTTTTTGATCCGGGTGTAGTGGCTTGTACCGACGACGGTTGGTCTTCGGAAGACGGAGCCGGACAGCAGGTTGCCGTGTGTTATGCCGGAACGGCTTCGGCCGGCTATCATGCGATGCGTGATTTTAGCGATGGACACGAAGGGAATCTGTATGCTTACTGGACCCGCTATTGGGAGCAGATCCGTTTGTGTAACCAGTTTCTGGAAAATATACCGGAAGCAGCGGTAGGCAGCGAATCCGATCGTGTGCGTTATATTGCGGAAGCGCGCGTGCTTCGCGCTTTCTTTTATACGGAATTAGTGAAATGGTTCGGTAAAGTGCCGATCGTGGATAAAACGATCTCAATGGCTGAAGATTTTTCGGAATACAGGCGGGCTTCTGTTTATGAGATTGCCAAGTTTATCGGCGCAGATTGTGATGCCGCTATTGCTGCTTCCGAATTGCCCTGGCGGATTACCGAATCTTCGGATGCTTTGCGTGTGACGAAAGCATTGGCGTATGCTTTGAAATCGCAGATAATGCTTTTTGCCGCCAGTCCGCTGCATAATGAAGGTAACAATTATTGGCAAGAGGCCTATCAATGGAATAAAGAGGCGGTTGATGCATTGAAACAAAACGGATATGAGTTGTTTACAACATGTACGGAGCCGAATTTGTTTGGAACCGGTCCGGAAGCGGCATTTCATCAGTTGGCTTGCCGGAATGCGGATTATTCCGCAAATCCGAGGGATAAGGAGACGATTTACCAACATAATGGAGGTGGTGTTTTTATCTGGCATATCGGCTATATCGGTAGCGGTATGGATGGCGCCTATAAGTGCGGTACCTGTCCGACACAGGAATTGGTTGATGCTTTTGAGACGAATGACGGCCAGCCGATTCTGAATCTTTCGAAACCGTATCTGGATGAGTTTCATTTACAACCGAATTATAATCAATCCAATACATTGTATAATTTAAATGATCCGTATAAAAACCGGGATCCGAGATTTTATGCGACGGTTTTATATCATGGTTCCGAACTGATCTGGAATAATGGCGAGAAAGTCGTCGTGGATGTTACGCCGGAAGGTAAAAACCGGTTGAATCTGGATGCTTCCGATCGTAATAATACACGTACGGGCTATTATCATAAAAAGATGGTACCCCCTACCGCATCGAATACGAATCATGCCAATGATTTAAAATGGAAGTTTTACCGGTTGGGAGAGATCATCCTGAACTATGCGGAAGCTGCTGCCGAAGCCGGTTATCCGGAGGAAGCCCGGGCAGCGGTGAACGAGGTACGCGCACGTGTACAAATGCCGGCTTTACCTGCCGGTTTGTCGCAGGATGAATTGATACTCCGCATACGCAATGAACGTCGCGTGGAACTTGCCTGGGAAGAAAACCGATATTATGATTTACGTCGCTGGCAGCAGCCTACCGGCGATCTGAGCGAAACCTGTAAGTATTTTACGGCCATGCAGATAACGAAAAATGCAGACGGTTCTTTGCATTACAATCGTGTGAATATCCGGAATAATCCCCGCGGAGGTTGGGAAACCAAAGACTTGTTGTTACCGTTGCCGTTGGCCGAAGCATCAAATATGGAGGCCATCACCGGCGAAAAATGGCAAAATCCCGGATGGTAGTCGTATAACTTGAAAAAAACTATAATATTATGAATAATATAAAGAAAAGAATGATCTTGCTTTTTGTTTGTATGACGCTGGGGTCTTTCGCCGCTGAACTTTTGGCGCAGGAAACCGGAGCTCTTCAACTGAAAGGAGTTGTAAAAGATAAGTATGGAGCGCCGTTATACGGAGCGCTGGTGAGTACGGAAAACGGAAATGATAAATATATAACGGATGTTGAAGGATTGTATAATATTGAAATTAAGGATGGCAGTCGTTTCCTTACGTTTTCGTATGTCGGATATAAGAATTTGAAAGTTTCTTTAGACGAAGTGTCCGGCGGAGAACTGGATGTGGAACTTTTATTTGATTCCCGGTATGAGGATGAAGTAATCCCTTTGGGCTATATCAATCAGAGACGAAACGCAATCGCAGGCGCTGTTTCGACTGTGTCGGGACAAAAATTAGCTAAATCGCCGGTTGCAAACCTTTCGCAAACATTGGCCGGAAATTTGCCCGGTCTGACTACGATTGAAACAAACTCCGAATTGTCTCGTTCCGGCGTGGAGAAATATATCCGGGGACGTGGAACGGAAAACGGAAATGATATGTTGGTGATTATCGACGGCGTTATTTGCCCGAATACGAATTATGAATATATCAGTCCGGAAGAGATTGAGTCCGTAGCTATCCTGAAAGATGCCGCTTCGACGGCAATGTATGGAATACTGGGCGGTAATGGTGTATTGGTCATTGAAACGAAACGCGGAAACATCGGAAAGCCCAGAGTGGGTGTTCGTTTTGACCAGTCTTTCCAGCAAATGACCCGGAGACCGGATATACAAAATTCTTGGGAATATGCCGAAATGAGAAATCAGGCCGGATATAACGATGGTCTGGGCGCTTATTCTCAATTTTCGGCAACGGCGATAGAAAAGTACCGCGCGCAGAATGATGTCTTGTATCCGAATAATAATTATTATGATATGTTCCTGAAGGATCTTGCTTTTATGCAACGGACCGGTATTGATGTTTCGGGCGGTTCCGAACGGGTTAAATATTATTCCAATGTAAATTATATGCATCAAAGCCTGCCGTTTAAGATTACAGACGAACCCGGTAGAAGTTATGATCCGACGCCCGGAAATCATTGGGTTAATTTCCGTTCGAACTTAGACATTAAAATCAATAATTACCTGGATGGCTTTTTGCGTCTGAACGGTAATGTGAAATCCGAAAAACGCGCGGGTAGTTCGAGTGGAGGTCATGAAGGAATAACTAACGCAACGATATACACTAGTTTGTTTAATTTACCGCCGACTATGTATGGCCCGTTGACACCAACGGTAACGGATGAAAATGATCCGGGGTATTTGTATAGTAATCAGGTTATCACACATGATAACGAAGAGAATCCAACCTATGGAATCCTGAATCGTTCCGGTTATGGTATTGATATCGTGACTAATATTATGGCGCAGGCCGGACTGAATCTGAAAATGGATTTTCTGACGAAAGGACTGAGTATGAGCGGACTTTTTGCTTACCAGACAAATTCCGTGCATACAAGTAACACATCACAGGATTATTCGCTTTGGGTTCGTTCGGCAGATGAATCTTCCTTAACGTTTCAGAAGAAAGGGACATCCGAAAATACGGCGTTGGTTTATTACAAAACGAATTTATTTTATTATAATCTGAATGTATTCGGAAATATTAAATATCAGCGGATGTTTGGTGATCATAGCATTGACGCTATGGGATACGCGTTTTATCTGCAACAGGAGAGAGAAAATACCGGGGCCGGCAATAATGTATTGCCTTATAAGCGCATGCATTTCGGGGCGTCGGCTACCTACGGATATAAAGACCGTTATTTTCTGAAGGGAGATCTTGGGTATTCCGGATCGGATGCCTTTCATAAAGATAACCGTTTTACCACTACGCCGGCCGTATCGGCTGCGTGGGTGGTATCGAAAGAAGATTTTCTGGCGGATGTAACGCCGTTAAGTTATTTGAAATTACGCGCTTCTTATGGTATCAGCGCAAATGATAATCTGGGGTCGACCCGTTTCTTGTACATGGATGATATTCGCACGAATAATAATTTTGAAGGTACGATCGGAAATCCGAAACTGGAAGCGGAAAAAATGAAAATGTGGAATTTCGGGCTTGATTTCGGTTTGTTTAACGCATTGAATGTTACATTTGATTATTTTGATCAGCAATGTGACAATATGTTGGTGAGTAGTTCCGGGTTGGTGCCAATTTATCAGGGAACGGCTTTGGATTATTATCCGAAAACAAATACGGGTAAAATGACAAATAAAGGATTTGAAGTCGGTGTCGATTATCGTCATAAAATTAATAAAGATTGGACGGCGTTACTGGGTTTTTCCTTTGCGCAGAACAAGAATAAAGTGATCAGTATAAACGAATCGCCTTATTCGGACGATTATGCATACCCATATCGATCGGAAGGTTTTGCATATGGTCAAAAATGGGGTTATCTGATTGATTATAGTAATGGTAGCGGATTATTTAATATGCAGTCGGAAATTGATAATTGCGGGTTAGACTATGCTTTTGGTACACCTCGTTTGGGTGACTTTATCTACAAGGATCTGAATGGAGACGGCATTATTGACGAACAGGATCAGGCGCCGATCGGATATAGTTCGATTCCGCAGCAGTACTATACGGTTACCGGCGGATTTAATTACCGGAATTTCGAATTTAGTTTTATGTTTCAGGGAACAGGGAAGGTTTCCGGTACGTTAAGCGGCATCGGAGCGTATGAATATGCATCACAGGGGTTCTTTACGGATATGCACAAGAATGCATGGACAGAAGAACGTTTTCTGAACGATCAGAAGATAGAAGGTCCGGCTTTGGCGTTGTCGCAGTCGACGAGCCACGTGGAAAATGATTATTATATTGTCGACGCTTCTTATTTGCGGTTGCGCAATCTGGAGATTGCATATACATTGCCGTTGAGATTATCCGGTAAAATTTTTGCCGATAAAATCCGTTTTTCCCTGAACGCACAAAATCTGTTTACGATTGATCATATGCCGTCAAAATATATTGATCCCGAAACCGGTTCCATGTCGAAGTTTCAACCGTACAGAGTGTATAACGCAGGCGTAAGTCTTACTTTTTAACCGATTAAAAAACAATAAGTTATGAAAAGTATAAGTTTTTTATTATTGTTAGTCATGATGTGTTTTATCACCTATTCCTGCTCTTTAGACCCGGAGGATGACGGACGAATGGCGATAGAGGAAGTTTTTGACAAGTATAATTACACCCTAAATTATGTAGATATTTGTCGTAGTTATATACCTCAGCTCAGTTTTGACCGTAATGACGGAACGGCGTTGGCTTCATATTGTGATGAAGCGCAGGATTCGTATGATAACCAGAGTGACGCTGCTGTTTATAAATGGTATGATGATCAGGCTTCGGCTATTAATTATCCGTTGAATAAAACCTATAATTATTGGGATGAAATGTTTAAGGGAATCAAAAGGTGTAATATCTTTCTGGCCAATATAGATCATATCACATTTGATATGAATGAAGTTGAAAGAACCGGATGGATTGCCGAAGTGCGGGTGATGCGCGCCTTTTATTATCTGCAACTGATCAAGCGGTTCGGCGGTGTGCCGATTATGAAGGATTCTTATGCCGTAGATCACGGTTATGGCAGTGATGTGCGTAATACGTTTGAGGAATGTGCGGATTTTATTCTTGAAGAATGTGATTGGGCATTGGCGGTACCGGAATCTTCGGATGCAAGTATCGGATTTCGCTGGAATGTGAGTGATGCGGAACGAGGCAAACTTACGCGTGGTTTTGCGTGGGCAGTCAAGTCGGAAGCCGTTCTTTACGCCGCCAGTCCGTTGTGGAGTAGCAACGGAACCGGTAAGTATACCTGGGCTAAAGCGACGGAAATTACGAAAGCCGCTCTTGATCAATTGTTGGCGCATGGGTATGAATTATACAATGCCGATGTGGATCCGACTGTTGCACAAAATGCTTATGCTTACTATTTTATTACGCAGTCTGATCCGAGCCGTTCCATTGATAAGGAAACGATCTATCAGTCACAGGAACGTCTGAAAATCTGGTCAAATGCCGGCGTACCTATTACAAGCGGTATGTCGAAAGCCGGTCCTTGTCCGACACAGGAATTGATAGATGCTTATGAAATGGCGGATGGTACGGTGCCTATTTTGGGGTATTCCGATGCGAATCATTTGCAACCGATTGTTAATACGGCTTCTTCATATGATCCGGATAATCCGTATGAAAACCGTGATCCCCGTTTCTATGCTTCGATTTATTATAACGGTGCGGTTCGCAATCTCAGAAGTCCTTCCGGCCTGAAAGTGATGACGTATGTAGGCGGAAATTGTGAAATATCAGACCGCGTGACCGATGTTCGGTATACGCGTACGGGTTATTATATGCGTAAGTTTAATAACAATACCTCCAGTTCGAATGCCAATAATGACGGGTATATGTCCACGTTCCGCCTGGCGGAGATGTATCTTAATTTTGCGGAAGCCGCCTATCAGGCAAATGGTCCGGAAGCGCAGGTGTCTTCTACCGTAGGAGGTGTTTCGATGTCGGCGAAAGATGCCGTTGACGCTGTTCGTGCACGTGCAGGAATGCCTTCTTTACCGGCCGGTTTGTCGAAGGATGATTTTGAAAAACGGTACCGTAACGAAAGGCGTATTGAGCTCGCATTCGAAGAACATCGCTTTTTTGATGTGCGTCGCTGGAAAATACTGAACGAAACCGATAAAGCGGTTACCGGAATGCGGATTACGCAGCATGAAGACGGTTCGTATACGTACACGCGATTCAAATTTGATGACCGTAATACGAATACGGACAAATATCTGATGTATCCCGTCGACGAAACGGAAGCGTCTAAAATGGAAAGATTAACCGGCAACGATTGGCAAAATCCCGGTTGGTAAAAGTCTAATGATTAAATGATGTACATATGAAAAAATATATAGTGTTATTTGCATGTTTGTCGTTACTGATATTTTCCTGTGATGACGACAATGACAAAGGGTCGATCGGCCCGGTGAGTAATCCAAGTTCACAACCGTATATCGGAGGTGTTATTCTGACGTGGACCAATCCGGCGGAATCAGATTATTACTGTACGCTTGTTACTTATCAGAATGCGGCAGGTGAAACGGTAAAGAAAAAGATCAGTCATTACGAATCGAAAGACGGCGTTACGACGACGACGATTACCGGTTTTGAAGATACGGATACATATACTTTTACGTTGACGGCTTATAATGTCGATGGCGCCACATCTTCGCCGGTGACGGTTACCGGTACGCCGCAGGATGCGAGTATGGCTTATTATTATATTGTGAATACGGTGACTTCTACACCCGGTTTTCAGGGGGCTACTATTCATTGGGAGAATGAATATCTGGTTACCGCCTATATCAATATTTCTTATACG
>DOZP01000038.1:0-3301 GCA_003517945.1 Porphyromonadaceae bacterium
CTTTTGCAGGATCATGGAGATGAGGTTTCTTTTCGTAGCATCAAGATAAAAGAACTGAAATAATCTAACGGTTTATCGCATGTAAATAAAAATTTTGTATCAAGGAATATTGTCGATTGTCAATTATTTATTATCTTTGTAGCCGATAAAGAAAAGGTGACGATGAAGGGGGGCGGAAAGCTCCCCTTCTTTAGTATAATATATGATAGAGAAAGAGCTTGTAAAAAAACTGGTAGAAGAGAAACTGAAAGGTTCGGATAATTATCCGGTGGATATATCTATTCGTCCGGATAATTTGATTTCTGTGGAAATTGATAACGATCACGGCGTAAGCATTGATGATTGCGTGGCTTTGAGCCGCTTTATTGAAGAGTATCTGGATCGTGAAAAAGAAGATTTTGAATTGGAAGTGGGTTCGTCGGGCATCACTTCTCCGTTTAAGATTGTTCGCCAGTATATCAAGAATGTGGGCAATGAAGTAGAGATGTTGTTGAAGAACGGCATAAAACTGACCGGTATATTGAAAGCCGCCGGTGATGATGCGGTTGTCATCGCCGTAGAAAAAAAGGTAAAGCCGGAAGGATCTAAACGGAAGATAACGGTTGAGGAGGATCAGGTTTATTCGTATGATGAAATAAAATATACAAAATATTTAATTAGATTCTAAAAAGATTATGGCGAGAAAAAAAGAAGAAACGGTCAGTATGATTGACACGTTGGCAGAATTTAAAGATCTTAAGAATATTGATAAGGAGACGATGATCAATGTGTTGGAGGAATCGTTTCGCAATGTGATTGCTAAAATGTTCGGTACGGACGAAAATTATGATATTATTATCAATCCTGAAAAAGGAGACTTTGAAATATGGCGTAACCGTACGGTTGTGCCTGACGGCAGCCTGGAGGATCCGAACCTGCAGGTTACATTGAGCGAAGCCCGCGAAATGGATCCTGATTGCGAAGTGGATGAGGAAGTAACGGATGAAGTCTATTTTGAAAAATTCGGCCGGCGCGCTATTTTGAATTTACGTCAGACGCTTGCTTCCAAAATACTGGAATTGCAAAAAGACAGTCTTTATTCCCGTTATAGAGAACAGATCGGTACCATTGTTTCGGCGGAAGTTTACCAGATCTGGAAAAAAGAAATTTTGTTGCTTGATGATGAAGGACACGATTTGTTGCTTCCGAAATCAGAGCAGATTCCTTCGGATTTTTTTCGTAAAGGCGAGACTGCACGCGCCGTTATCAAAGATGTAACGAACGATAATAATAATCCGAAAATTATTCTTTCGCGTACCAGTAATATCTTCTTGCGGCGTCTGTTTGAACTTGAGGTGCCGGAAATAAATGACGGGCTTATTACGATAAAGGCGATCGCACGTATTCCCGGCGAGCGGGCGAAGATCGCGGTAGAGTCTTATGACGACCGTATTGACCCGGTTGGCGCGTGCGTGGGGATGAAAGGTTCGCGTATACGGGGTATCGTTCATGAATTACGAAATGAAAATATTGATGTGATCAATTATACATCGAACATATCCCTTTTTATCCAGCGTGCATTAAGTCCGGCAAAAATTTCCTCGATCCGTGTGAATGAGGAGGAGAAGAGCGCAGAAGTTTTTCTTCGTCCCGAAGAGGTTTCCCTGGCGATCGGTAAAGGCGGTATGAATATCAAACTGGCTTGTATGTTGACGGATTATAAAATAGATGTATTCCGTGATATAGACGATGCGGACGAAGAGGATATCTACCTGGATGAATTTGTAGACGAAATTGACGGATGGGTTATTGACGCCCTGAAGGCTTTGGGGTGCAATACGGCAAAAGCGGTTTTAGCAATGCAACCGGAAGAAATTATGGAACGCGCGGATCTGGAAGAACAGACCGTTCGGGACGTATATCGTATTTTATCGGCTGAATTTGATGATGATATGGGGGATGATGCCCCGGAAGAGAATATGGTTGGCACAGATAAGGAAGAACCGGATGATCTGACCCGGTCCTGATCGGTAAACATACGATTGCGTCATAAATGAATCGACAAAAATAAATTATATATGCCTATAAAATTAAATAAAGTAATTAAGGATTTGAATGTGGGATTGTCTACCGTTGTGGAGTTTCTCAATAAGAAAGGCTATGAAGTAGAAAGTAATCCGAATGTTAAGATTTCGGACGAACAGTTTGATTTGCTTGTAAATGAGTTTGGTAATGGTATGCCGGTAAAAGAAAAAAAAGTGATTAAACCTGTTTTTCAGGCACCTTTGAAAGAAAAATCCAGAACTCAGGAAGTCGAAGAAATAAAAACCCAAATTCCTGATGATATAAAGCCCAGGTTTGTAATGAAAGGCAGGATTGATCTGGAAGAAAAATCACATAAAACCATTCCTCCCTCCTTCTTTCCTAAGGCGGAGGAGACGGTTCCGGAAGAAGTTGCAGCGGAACAGGCGGAGGAACCGGAAAAATCTCCGGTTAAGCCTATTGAATCTGTGGTGGAACCTCCGGTTGAAGAGGTTGTTATCCCGGAAGTAAAATCAGAAGTAATGCAACCGGAAGTTATTGTAGAAAGCGTTGATCCGGAGACTGTTCAGGTGCCATCTGTTGTAGTAGAGGAAGAACCGGAGGCGGTAACCGGATCGGAGCAAAAAACGGAACCGGAGCTCCAACCCCAACCCCAACCTGAACCGGAGCGCGGGGAAGAAGTTGCAACGGTGGAAAATGAACCGGAAACAGTTCTTAAGAAAGAGGTGGAAGAAGAACCGTTCCGTTTGAATAAACCGCATATAGAATCGCATATTAAAGTTACCGGTAAGATTGATCTTTCCGCTATTAATCAGGCGACCAGTCCCCGCAAGAAGACGAAGGAGGAGAAAAAGCGCGAACGCGAGGAACGCCGGGAAAAATTGATGGAGCAACGGAAAACGCATACTCCCCAACTAAACAGATCCGGAGAAGCAGGAGTTGCCAAACCACCGGTCAAATTGATAAAATCTACAGAAGGAGCTAATGCCGACGCAGGTAACAGGCAAAAGCGGAAACGTATCCGGAAAGACCGGGTTGATATAAATAATACGCCGGGAACGAATACACGCCGTGACGACCGGGGAGGAAATAAGCCTCCGCGTTCGAAAAGGCCTGTTCGCGTAGAGGTAAACGAGGAGGATGTGCAGAAGCAGGTGAAAGAAACACTGGCGCGCCTGACAAATAAAAATTCGAAAGGCAAGGCGGCTAAATATCGCCGGGAAAAACGGGATGCCGCAGCGCATCGCGAACAGGAGCTTCTTGAAGAGGAAAGGCGTGA
>DOZP01000038.1:3344-6231 GCA_003517945.1 Porphyromonadaceae bacterium
ACTTGTATGAGTATTGGGATTATGGTTTCAATCAATCAGCGATTGGATGCGGAAACAATTAATATTGTAGCGGAAGAATTCGGTTTTACTACCGAATACGTAAGTGCGGAAGTGGTTGAGGCGATCGCGGAAGAAGTTGATAAGGATGAGGATCTTGTACCTCGTCCGCCGATTATTACGGTGATGGGGCATGTGGATCATGGTAAAACATCTTTACTGGATAATATACGTAAGACAAACGTGATTGCAGGTGAGGCCGGCGGTATAACACAGCATATCGGCGCATACAATGTAACGTTACCCAATGACCGTCATATTACGTTTCTGGATACGCCCGGGCACGAGGCTTTTACTGCGATGCGTGCGCGTGGAGCTAAGATTACGGATATTGCGATTATTATTGTGGCGGCAGACGATAATGTGATGCCGCAAACGGTGGAGGCTATTAATCATGCTTCGGCAGCAGGCGTTCCTATCGTTTTTGCAATCAATAAGATTGATAAGCCGCATGCTAATCCGGAAAAAATCAAGGAAGAGCTTGCAAATATGAATTACCTGGTGGAAGACTGGGGCGGTAAATACCAGAGTCAGGAGATCTCTGCAAAACAAGGTATCGGAGTGCCCGAACTTTTGGAAAAAGTCTTGCTTGAGGCGGATATGCTGGAGTTGAAGGCGAATCCCGAAAGGAAGGCCGCAGGGTCAATCATCGAATCATCTTTAGACAAAGGCCGGGGGTTTGTTTCTACGGTACTTGTAAGTAACGGAACGTTAAAACAGGGGGATATTGTACTTGCCGGAACGCATTTCGGACGTATCAAAGCGATGTTCAATGAACGTAATCAGCGTATAGAAACAGCAGGGCCGTCAGAACCGGCTATCATACTGGGTCTTGATGGGGCTCCACAGGCCGGTGATATGTTTAATGTGCTGGATACTGAACAGGAGGCGCGTGAGATCGCTTCACGCCGTGAACAGTTGCAGCGCGAACTCGGATTGCGTACCCAGAAACGTTTCGGACTGGAAGAACTCGGACGTCGTCGCGCATTGGGTGATTTCCATGAACTGAATCTGATTGTGAAAGGCGATGTGGACGGATCGGTAGAGGCGTTGTCCGATTCGTTGATTAAGTTATCTACGGAAGAAATACAGGTGAACGTAATACATAAGGCGGTCGGACAGATCTCGGAATCGGATATTTCTCTTGCGGAAACCGCCGATGCCGTTATTATCGGTTTCCAGGTACGTCCTTCGGCTCAGGCCCGTCGCCTTGCAGAGAATGAAGGCGTTGAAGTACGCTTGTATTCGATCATTTATGATGCCATAAATGATGTAAAAGATGCTATGGAAGGTTTGTTATCTCCGGAAATACGTGAGGATATATGCGGTGAAGTAGAGGTGTTGCAGGTTTTCAAAATATCAAAAGTGGGCACCATTGCCGGATGTATTGTGAAAGAAGGTAAGATCAAACGTACAAACAAAGTTCGTGTTATTCGCGATGGTATCGTTGTACATACGGGCGATCTTGCTTCATTGAAACGGTTCAAGGATGAGGCGAAAGAGGCTGTTTCCGGTCAGGATTGCGGTATCAATATTAATAATTACAATGATGTTCAGGTCGGTGATATCATCGAGCCGTTTGATCAGGTAGCGATAAAGAAAACATTATAATAAGCAGATGAATTGGTTGGATATTGTCATCCTGTGTCTGGCTGGAGCCGGATTACTGAAAGGATTGTATGACGGGATGATCAGGCAGGTAGTATCGCTTGCCGCTCTGATTATCGGCATATACCTGTGTGCGGGTTCTGCGGAGTGGATTCGCGGTTATCTGACGCAATGGGACTGGTTTCCGCCGCAGGCGGTGGTGATGACAAGTTATATACTCGGATTTATTCTGATTGTCGGGGTTATCATCTTGGCCGGACAAATTGTTCATCGCCTGGTGAGTGCGACTCCGTTAGGTATTTTCAACCATATAGTGGGAGGTTTGCTGGGTTTATTACTGATGGTGTTGTTTATCAGCCTTGTGTTTAATGTGATTGAAATGTTTGATCATAATGCTGTCATATTATCGCAGGAGGTAAAAGTCGAATCACGTTTATACTTTTGTATAAAAGATATAATCCCTACCGTCTTCCCCGGAAATATTTTCGTACTGAAAGTTTGATTTTTAAATTTGTCGGATCGTGGAAGAACAGGATAAGATATTGAATGAAGTAACTTCCGGTGAGTATAAATATGGTTTTACCACCGATGTGGAAACGGAAGTTATTCGTAAAGGATTGGATGAGGATGTTATACGTACAATTTCATCCAAAAAGGAAGAGCCTTCGTGGTTGTTGGAATTTCGCCTGAAGGCGTTCCGTTACTGGCAGACGATGGAGATGCCGGACTGGGCGCATCTGGAGATTCATCCGATTGATTACCAGGATATCATTTATTATGCGGCTCCGAAGAAAAAAGAAGGACCTCAAAGTCTGGATGAGGTAGATCCCGAATTATTAAAGACTTTTGATAAGCTCGGTATTCCGCTCGAAGAGCAAAAGATTTTAAGCGGAATGGCTGTTGATGCGGTAATGGACAGTGTTTCCGTGAAAACGACATTTAAGGAAACGCTTGCGGAGAAAGGGATTATTTTCTGTTCGTTCAGCGAAGCCGTGAAACATCATCCCGACCTGATACAAAAATACATGGGTAGCGTAGTCGGTTACCGTGATAATTTTTTTGCCGCGCTTAATTCCGCCGTTTTTTCAGACGGTTCTTTTGTTTATATACCTAAGGGTGTGCGTTGCCCGATGGAGCTTAGTACTTATTTTCGTATCAATGCGATGAATACCGGGCAGTTTGAACGTACGCTGATTGTTGCCGACGATGATTCGTATGTGAG
>DOZP01000038.1:6308-9745 GCA_003517945.1 Porphyromonadaceae bacterium
GATAAGAACGGAAACGGAGGTATTTATAATTTTGTGACGAAACGCGGGCTCTGCAAAGGTGAGGGGAGTAAAATTTCGTGGACACAGGTTGAAACAGGATCTGCCGTTACATGGAAATATCCGTCTTGCATATTGGCCGGAGATGATTCGGTCGGCGAATTTTATTCTGTGGCGGTTACGAATAATTATCAACAGGCTGATACGGGAACGAAGATGATACATCTGGGGCGTAATACACGCAGTACGATTGTATCCAAGGGTATATCCGCCGGGCATAGCCGGAACAGTTACCGGGGCTTGGTGAAAATTGCTCCGCGTGCGGAAAATGCGCGGAACCATAGTCAATGCGACAGTCTGTTATTGAGTTCCACATGCGGGGCGCATACGTTTCCTTATGCGGATATTCAAAATGAAACGGCTATTGTTGAACATGAAGCTACAACGTCTAAAATTAACGAAGACCAATTGTTTTATTGTAATCAGCGCGGAATAGATACGGAAAAGGCTGTCAGCCTGATTGTCGGCGGTTATGCGCGTGAGGTGATGAATAAGTTGCCGATGGAATTTGCCGTCGAAGCGCAGAAATTGTTGGCTATTTCACTGGAAGGAAGCGTGGGATGAAAGGAATTGTTCGATCTCTTCGTGTTATGTGTTGTCTTTTTCTGATAACATCTGCTGTTTATGCGCAACATACGGAGCGAAAGTGGGCTTTCGGTTATTCCGGTACTCCGTGGTTGAGGCCGGTCCTGACAAGCAATCCTATGAATAAGTCGTTAGGCAGGGGTTTCAGGGCTTTTTCGCTTGCGGGCGAATATTACCTGTCTCAAAAATGGTCTGTCGAAGCCGGTTATTTTCGTACGGAAATAGGTTATAGCAGGCGGACAATGGAAGGCCTGCAGGCAGGAGTAAAAAAATATTTTGTAAGGCCGGACTTTTTTATACAACCCTATATCGCAGGCGCCGCACAGTTTAACTGGGGCAGGCATATAGAAGGGGCGAACTATGATCATGATGCTTATTATGCGAAAAATCCGAGGATCTCGTTTGTTCCGGGTATAGGAACCGAGATTTATTTATTATCCCCAATCGCTTTGGTTGCCCGGTATAATTTTAATATAGGAATAAACTCCAGCACAACTGTCGATGTAAAACCGGAATCGGGCGAAGCATATATACTTAAAGATAAGGGTTTGTTTCATCAACTGGAACTCGGCGTAAAAATCACATTCCCGTTCCGTTTTTCGGATGAAGAAGGGGAGGGGTTGCTGAATGTTATCAGAGAAGGATTGTTTTTTGATTAAAAAATGAAAATTTAGTAATCGGATGGAAAATATATTATTAGAAATAAAGAATTTACATGCCTCAATAGATGGTAAAGAAATATTGAAGGGAATTGACCTTACGGTGAATGCCGGCGAGGTTCACGCCATAATGGGGCCGAACGGTTCCGGAAAAAGTACGCTGAGCAGTGTGTTGGTTGGTAATCCCGCTTTTACGGTTACGGAGGGAACGGTCACTTATAAGGGAGCGGATCTGTTGGCAATGGCGCCGGAAGACCGTAGTCGCGCCGGTATATTTCTTAGTTTTCAGTATCCTGTGGAAATACCGGGGGTAAGCATGGTTAATTTTATGCGTGCCGCTGTAAACGCGCATCGCGAATATCGGGGGGAAGAGCTTGTTTCGGCAACGAATTTTCTGAAAATGATGCGTGAAAAACGTGAACTGGTAGAGATGGATAGTAAACTGACGGGCCGTAGTGTGAACGAAGGTTTTTCGGGGGGTGAGAAAAAGAGGAATGAGATTTTCCAGATGGCTATGCTTAATCCTTCATTATCAATACTCGACGAAACGGACAGCGGGCTTGATATCGATGCGTTGCGTATTGTTGCGAATGGTGTGAATAAACTCAAGACATCCGAAAACGCCACTATTGTGATTACGCATTATCAGCGTTTACTGGATTATATAAAACCGGATGTCGTACATGTGCTGTACAAGGGACGTATCGTCAAGACAGCGGGCCCGGAATTAGCCTTGGAGCTGGAGCAGAAAGGGTACGACTGGTTGAAAGAGGAGAGGGATGGTTTATGAGTGCGGAGAAACAATATGCAGATCTTTTTACACAGTATGAAGATACGGTGCGCCGGTATGCGCCCGAACGTATGAATTCGCTTCGAACCCAGGCGTTTGCTGATTTTGAACAAACCGGATTTCCTTCCCTGAAGCACGAGGATTACAGGTATACGGATGTCGCGCAATCATTTGTGCCGGATTATGGACTCAATATTAACCGGTTGAGCGCTCCTGTTACCCCGGATGATGTTTTCCGTTGCAGCGTACCTAATATGCGTACCTATTTATCTTTTGTGGTGAATGATTCTTTTTACGAAGGTGCAAGGCCGGGGGCGTCATTACCGGAAGGTGTTTATGCCGGGGGAATGCGTACGTTCATGGAGCGTTATCCGGATGTGGCGTCACGTTATTACGGTCAGATAGCAAAGACGTCTGCTGATGCCGTGACGGCTCTGAATACGATGTTTGTGCAAGACGGTTTTGTCTTGTATGTGCAGCGGAATGTAAAATTAGACCGAACTGTTCAGTTGGTGAATATTTTCCGCAGCATGGTCGATATCATGGCAAACCGCCGCATACTGGTTATCATGGAACCCTATTCCCAAGCCAGGCTGTTGGTTTGCGATCATAGCTTGGATGATGTCAAATGCCTATCTACGCAAGTGGTTGAGATTTTTGCTGAAGAAGGGGCTTTTTTTGATTATTATGACCTGGAAGAGAGTACGGTATCTACCACACGTTATTCGTCGTTGTATCTGAAACAGGAGTCACATTCAAATGTGCTTGTTAACGGTATAACGCTGAATAACGGGTTGACCCGTAATAATTACCGTATTTATATGAATGGGGAATATGCGGAAGCGACGCTTTGCGGTATGGCGATCCAGGATAAAAATCAACAGGTTGATACGTATACGCATATAACGCATGCCGTCCCATATTGCAAAAGTACGGAGCTTTTTAAAAACGTGCTTGATGAACATTCGACAGGCGCGTTCAGCGGACGGATCCTGGTGAAAGAAGGAGCTGATAAAACGGAAGCCTGTCAGGTGAACCGGAATATGTGTATGACACGTGACGTAAAGATGTACAGTAAGCCGCAGCTTGAAATCTATGCGGACGATGTGAAATGTTCGCATGGTATGACTACAGGCCGGTTGGATGAAAAAGCCTTGTTTTATATGCAGAGCCGTGGTATTTCACGGGATGAAGCCAGAACTTTATTGAGTGTAGCCTTTACTTCCGATGTTATTGATAATGTACGGTTAGACCCTTTGAAAGAACGCCTTCGTTATCTGGTAGAAAAGCGCTTTCGTGGCGAACTTGTTCAATGCGCGGGATGCATGTCGTGTAAGTAGGTGTGG